>CAZRVZ010000069.1:0-37534 GCA_964603655.1 uncultured Pseudobdellovibrionaceae bacterium
GCCCAAGTTTTATGGCCCGTAAAATCATTTCGGGCGTAGTAAAGGCCGGACTTTTTGCCACGGGGAGGATTTTTGAGATTACCTCTCTGCGATACATTTGGGTAAAATTGAGATCCCTAATAGACTGATGAAAGAACAGACGAATCAGGATCCGATTGATCTTAGAGCAGATGAACCGCCAGACCGAGTAGCCAGGGTAGGCATCGCGTTCAAGTACCAGGATGTCGCAGTTTTGCATTTGCGAAATGAGCGGAAAGATGTCCTGTGGCGCGAGTGGAAGATCGACCCCGTTGTGAATCACAAAGTCTTTTGTGGCCGCCACCATGGCTCTCTGAACGCAAACTCCGACGTTTAAATTCACATAATTAAAGAGCAGAGTTAGCCTCGGGTATTTCAGTGTGAGCTCAGAAACGATCTGCGCTGAACCATCGGTGCTCCCGTCATCCACGAGGATAATTTCGAAGTCGTCGAATGTCTCGGACAGCTTCAGATAGCAGTGTTCAATCGCCTCTCGAATCAAACTCGATTCATTGTAGAAGGGAAGTATTAGGCTGATGGACGGCATGAATTTGCTTATCTAATGGTCTAGCGCACGAAATCCTTTTTCAGCAGCTTTTCCATGGCCGTAAAATAGTCGTAGTTCCACGACATCCCCTGCCACTCGGTGCACTTCGCGCAGTATGGATTCTTTGAGGTCATTCGCATTTGGTGCAGGTGACGAAATTTATTATAGTCCTCACCAGTCCATACCTCCTGAATCGTTTGCACGCGCAGATCTCCCAGTTTGGTTCTGTTGTGCCAATCATCGGTACAATACCTGATCGTACCGTCCTCACCGATATTGCAGCGCCTCCAAAACATCTGGCAGGGCCAGCGATCCACGGACTGGAATTCGCTTTGGCGCCCCGTGATGTTTCCGCCGGTCTCTCCCGTAACCGACGTGGCATCGTAGTAGGTGCGGATCATGACGTTGTCTACCCGCGGCGTCCAATAGGCTTTGAACTCCTCTAACTCGGGGTGTGCCTCAGGCTGGTCGATAAAATTGACCTGAATCTTAACGGAACTCTTCGAGGCATTTCGGCGCTCGATTAGATAATGCACATTTTTTAAAACCGGTGCGAGTTCGGTCTTTCGAATATATCGGTAGGTCTCGGGCTTCATGGCATCGAGGCTGATATTGATCACGTCCGCGAGATTCTCGGCGATGAGCGCGTCCACGAAGTGGGAGTTCATTCGCGTGCCATTGGTGGTGATATTGATCGGATCGATCCTGTTCTTGCGGGCCAGCCGCAACATGTCCAGCATTTTGGGGTGCAACATGGGCTCCCCATCGGTTCCAAAATTCATAATTACACCGGGCCAATGCGAAGTTTCCTCGACGATCTTCTCCCAGATTTCAAAGGGAAGGAAGCCGCGCTCGTAGCCATCGGCGTTCATGAAGGCATTCGAGTAGCAATGAATGCACTTTTGGTTACAAACATTGGTGATACTCACGACGATCATGGGCGGAAATTTCTTATGCCAGTCCCGCGCAAAACCATATTCGGGGGATTCGGTCATGAGATCTTTGTTTGGAACGGTGGCCATAACCGCCTCCACCTCCGGGCTCTTAGTTCGGATGACGGGCTTTGCTTCAGGCTGTAATTCGGACTGAATCATTGGTTGCAATTTGGGCTGCATTATTGTGACTCCGAGTCAAAATTGAGGGGGGTATTTCATTAATTGTAGCATCTTTTGGACGGATTCACATCAGGGGGTGATCGTTTCAACTCTGTACGTGGTCATCATATCGCTTTGAAATTGTTTATTAAAATGCACGGTCTTACCGTAGTGTTCGTGAATAAACTCTCCGAGAAACGGCAATAAATGAGGCAAGGTTACGAGATAGACATGGTCATGCTCATAAAGGGCTGGGATCAGTTGCGTAATGCCAAAGCGATCCAATTGAGCGTAATACACGCTGGTGCGTTGCGGCCAGCTGAGCGCAACGATGTTCATCCCCTTGAGGAGACGTTTCAAATTACTCAAGGCCTGCACGCCGTTCGGCGGGAGAGGTGCCATCCAAACGACGTAAAGATCATCAGGATTCGGGAAGAATTTCTCCATCACACGTTCCACGCGAGTACTCAGTTCAATCATAGGAAGATATTTTCCATGCATGCCGTAGAGGTATTTTCCGATAATCAGGGTCAATGCCAATACGACCCCCATCAACAGTCGTAGACTTCGAAAGCGAAATGCCCCCAGGGTCAATAGTAAAGCCGGGATTCCACAGAGGATCGTTTCGAAGATTCTTGGTGGCAAGCGATTGCAACTGGCTAAAAAAATCAGGAGTCCCAGAGAAGATAAACTCCCCATGAGAGCGCCATAAATCCCCATTCGTGTAAATGAAAGCAAAAAGGGGAAGAGCAGAGCGAACATCAAGGTCATGCGCATCTCCGACCCCCGAAACCAGAGGCGCGGAAAACCGAGCGCTTGATCGAGTGTGGAATGGAGAAAGGGAAAAACTTTGAATTGCCCGGTCGCGGCCAATGCCTTGAAGGCAGAAGGACTATACACGCTGTCGTCCGCCCAAAAATAATTTTTAATGAGATTAAAATCATTTAAGGACAGCCCCCCTGCGGCGAGGGAGGATCTGAGGAGATCCTGGTTTTCAGGGTAGGCATTAAAATCGGCGATGGCGATAATCTCGGGAAGAAGCGCACGATTCGCCATGACTCTGGAGTCCGAAATCTCAACAGCCTTTTCAGCAACGATCAGCGCCAACAGTACGGCCGTGAGCGCTGCCACAGTGGGAAGTACCGCTTGCATGCGTGCCTTCAAATCCATTACAGAAACCGCTAAAACGGGAAGCCAGATTAGGCTCAACATGTAAAATGATTGCCTCCTGATTAAGAAGCAAAGCGACAATAAAGCGATCGTAACCCAATTGATGTAAAAAGTCCTTGGAGAAGGAAACCGAGCCCTGTGAATCCAAACCATGAAGCCCGCAAAGCCAACCCAGTTCGAACAGGTAGTGAATTGGAGCATCTGGAAAAAATTGGCTGGTCCTCCCAGCAAAAACAAAATACCCAGGAGAAATTTTGCTTTTTTAAAATCCTTATCGAGCCAAATAAAAAGTAATGCCCAATTAGCAAGCATTAGGGATATTACCAAGTAGAGGCTATAGATGCTTGTCTCTGGAAACCAGCCGCAGAGCGTTTTAAGGACAACTCCGATGAGCCGACTCGAAAGGATCAGATCGGACGATGGTGCTGATGCAATACCTATCCCCGCAGGGATCATGGAGAGATAATAATCGTCATCGGTGGGAAACACCGGCCGAAAGCAAACCATCAGAATGGCCAGGACCGCACCAGCACCCAAAAAAGAAAATAGGGCGCGGCGCCACCTCGATTCTGGAATTGGGCTCATGCAGAGGCATTATAGCCAACTTTTTTGGCGTCACAAAGGGGCCAGGTATTACTTGTTGAGTCACGCCGCTCCTGATAGGCGTTTGATACGAGGATTCCCAATGGTGAAAATTATATTTCAGAATGTTTCGTTTTTGGCTGTGGATAAGCCGGCCGGCTGGCTGAGTGTTGCCGGTCGAGGTGACGTAAAGGACACCGTCTGCCTCTTACATCACCTCAGCAAATTATTGGGTAAGCAGGTCTGGCCTGTACACCGATTGGACCAGGCGGTCAGCGGTCTGATTTTGTATGCCTTAAGCGCCGAGTCTCATCGAGAGGCAAGTCGTTGGTTTGAGGGGCGAGAGGTGAGAAAGCGGTATGAGGGACTTACCGAAGGCATCGAGTTTCCGGCCGTTAAGACCGAGTTCCAATGGCACCACCGATTGCTCAGAGGAAAAAAACGCGCCTATGAAAAGCCATTCGGAAAAATGGCCGAGACGACCGCCCGATTTGAAAAGGAGTGGGTGGTGGGCACGACTCGCCTGGGATTGTGGGCGCTCATGCCTTCGACCGGGCGTCCCCACCAATTGCGTTTTCAGCTCTCACGGGCCGGCTTTCCCGTTTGGGGGGATGTCCTCTACGGCTCCAAGGAGAAGTTCCCCGTGCCGGGTGCAATCGCTTTACGATCTGTCGAGCTTGACCTTTCAAAGACAAATGCGATGCAATTGGGAATGCCACCCACCCTTTTAGCGTCACCGCTCATCGATTGGATTGGTCAAACCGTTAACTTGCACTAGAATGGTGTGCGTGCGCGCGGCCCTTGCATTCTCGATTCTGCTTGCTATCTGTCGGTGCTCCACACTGCATACGCCGAGAACATTTCCTCCGTATTTTGCATCCCTGCCGGAGTCGGCGTTTTCGCCCAGGCATGTGTACGAAATCCGGGATTTGGAGTCACGGGCGGAACTGACGCTTCTTCAATTAAAGCGTCTCTTTGACCTCTATTCGCTCGAATACAGCACGGGTCGATCCGATTCCAATCGGGCGACTCTCAAGCAAAAATTGGAAGGTCTGCGCCCCGCCGTGGGTGAATTCGAGGATGAGGTACGCAGTGTTGCCCGTACCAATCGCGCAAAGAATGCGGCCTCCAAACGGGAGGAGGAGGCGATAACGGATACGGAGATTCGATCGCGTCTATCGGAAGCTCAGTCGTTATGGAATCGGGACTTTAACGATGAGGCACTCGAGATCTTGCAACCGCTTCGAGAGGCGCAGCTGAATGATTCTGGTCTTCTGAAAATAGAATATCTCTATTTTAGGATTATTTTGGAAAAAGGAGATCTGGCTGTTGCCGAGCAAAGTTATGCACGCATCGGAGAACTGCAAGATTGTGGATTTGAATCTGGACAGGCGGCCCTGCTGCTTTCCCTGAGGTATTTCGCCGCTGGGAATGCCAGCCAGGCGCGGGAGATTTTTTCAAGGCAGTGTGACAATGAGGCGACCGCCTCCCAGTACAGGCGAGAATATTGGATGGCTCGTTTTTCGGAAGTTGAGGCCGATCGCAAAGCCAAGCTCGAGCGATTGGCGAATCTGGGGATTCCGGAATTCTATGCGCTCATGGCGCAGCTTCAGCTTAATCTGGCGCTGGAGCGGCCTCCCTTACCGGAGACTCCGAGAAAATACCTCGTCGAGCCCCTTTCGGTTTCTCGGTCCGTACATCAGTTGCTCACTCGGGCGGAGGAAACGCTCGATTCGAATCTCAAGCGAGATGCCTCCGTGTTTTTGATGCGCGCCGGGCAACTGTTGCGGGATGACTCCGATGAGGATGACTTAGCGGCGACGCTTTACGCCATCCATCTGTTTCAGGCGGCCGGAAACCACCTCGAGGCGATGAAGTTGTTCAACTGGTTGCCCACGCTTGCTCCCAAAGCGGCGCGTGAGGCGATGGCTCACCCTCAATTGATTCGTGAAATGTTTCCCACGCCATTTTTGGCCCAGGTCGAGTTTTTGGCGCAAACATGGCAAGTGGATCCCGATCTCGTGTTTGCATTAATGCGTCAGGAGAGTGCCTTTAACCCGGCCGCCATATCGGTGGCAGATGCTCGAGGCCTGATGCAACTCATGCCCTTTCTGGCCAAGTTTCTGGCGAAACGCTGGAACTACGATAGCTATTATCAGCCCCGCAATCTGCTAAACGCCGAGGAAAATCTAAAACTCGCGATTTTTCACCTGCATCAGTTGCAGGAATTGGTGCCGCACCTCGCGCTCATTGCGGCCAGTTACAATGCGGGAGTGCAGCGAGCGACCAATTGGTGGAAAAAACTGGGTGGGTATCCGCTCGACGTCTTCATCGAACTGATTCCGATTCAGGAGACGCGTAATTACGTCAAATACGTCATTCGCAACTATTGCTATTACAAGGCGCTTCGGACCGGGCGTGCGGACTTGGCGCTAGTCGTTCCTCAGGTCCTCCCGCCGATTCCCGGTTTTGCACCGGTCAGCGAAATGGCCAATGACAAAGTGAATGCCAAGGCCATTGAAATACCCGTTGAAATGGCCATTGAAAAAGCCGTTGAAATAGATAGCGGCGCTGCAAAAATAGAAAGCCCCCAGGGAAATCCCTGAGGGGCTTTCGTAACAAATAGCGGAGGTGAGTCACCGAAAATTACGGCGACTTCACCTCCGTACTAGGAACAAAACTTGCCATAGCACCACCCCCTTTCATGAGGACCGCTGTCCTTAGAATTGCTGGTAGGCGCAACTCCATATAGTCATTTTAGCAGAAAAACCTGGTCGCCCCCGAGCGAGTGGGTTTAATTTAATATTTTCAAATGGTTATAATTAAAAAAATGATAATAGTGACTCGCCGAATCATGCTAACATCACTAGGTGCCTGACCCGTTCGGCATAGCTCTCTAAGTACTTAAGTTTTTAAGCTTTTTTTCCGACTAGTTCGTACAGGACTGTGTCCGGGAGGAAACTATGCTACTGGCCGTTTTGGGAGGTCTCGTCATGGGTGGCGGAGCCTTTTATTTGGGCTGGAATCTGTTTTCGGGCGAACTCGAGGCTTCAGCCGCAAGACGGCTCGAACAACAGAAAAAAAATACGTCCAACGCCATCTTGAAATTGTCGCGTCCTCTTTTTAACTCATTGGTAATTCCGTACTCGGCTCGGTTGAAGATAGACGATTGGCGAAAACGGCAGAAACGCCTCATCGTGTCAGCTGGACTGGACGAGGAAATCGATCCCGATGAGCTGATGGCATTTAAAATTTTTCTCGGCACCATCGTTCCAGCGGCGCTTTTTCTATTCATGACAATCAACGGTAACTCGGCGCCCTGGTGGTTCATGGGAACAATGATTATTGGTGGATTCATGTACCCCTCGGTTTGGGTGAGTGGCAGTCGCAAGCGACGCCATGAGGAGATTCGGCTCCAAATGCCCTTTGTGATCGATCTGTTGACACTCTCCACAGAGGCCGGGCTCGATTTCATTGGTGCGTTGCAGAAGGTCGTTGAGAAGACCCGATCGGGCCCACTGGTGAACGAAATCGAACGCATGCTGCAGGAAATTCAGTTGGGCACTACCCGAGGGGATTCCTTGAGGAACATGGGATGGCGAATCGATCTGCAGGAGATCTCGTCTCTGGTTGCGGTGCTGGTCACCGCGGACCAGATGGGAAGTTCGCTGGGCGGGGTGCTCAGGGTCCAATCGGAACTCATCCGCTCGCAGCGGTTCACTAACGCCGAGAAACGCGGAGCGGCCGCCTCCCAAAAGTTACTTTTTCCACTGATATTTTTCATCATGCCCGCGGTGTTTATCATGATTTTCGGCCCGTTGGTTTTGCGCGTCTTGGGGGTGAAGTGAAATCGAGCGTTCTACAGTTCGATGGCAATCCCATCCTGAGTCGGTGTTGGATTGCCCAATCCTTCCTTTCCCGGTTTCTGGGGTTGGTAACCCGTTCAGGCCTGTCTGACAACGAGGCCATGTTTTTTCCGCGCTGCAACTCGATTCACACGTTCTTCATGCGCTTTGCAATCGATGTTGTTTTTATTTCGGTGACGGGTGAGGTGATCGAAATTGTTACCGCTCTTCGGCCGTGGAGGCTCGTATTGCCGAAACGGGGAGCCAGGCATGTGCTTGAGCTTGGCGCCCGCCGATCTCAAGTTTTTGGACTCCGCCAGGGCTCGAGAGTTCACATGGAGGGGTTTTTCCATGAGAATTGAGATACTCCAAAATGGCGCCGTCATCGAGACTCGCGATTTCAAGGACGGCTCGTATTCCATCGGCCGGGAGAAGACTAGCCAAGTCCAGTTGATATCCCCTCAGGTATCCAAGGCTCATGCGTTGCTAGTCGTAAAGGGGGGGAGGGCTGCAATCGTGGATGTGGGATCCGCTAATGGGGTGTTTGTGAATGGCATACTCATCAAGAAGAACCGCATCGATATTGGAGACGAGATCGCCATCGGTCCCTTTCGCCTAACCTTGGTTTCCATGGTGGATCGGCCGCAAGGTCAGGCAGAATCTTTCCAGTCATCTCAGTCGCCGAAGAAAGGCGGCGAAATCAGTTTCGAGGGAAATGTGGCGAGGAAGTTGGATTTTTCGAAACATCCCGAAGACGTACCACAGGTATCGGCGCCACAGGAGCGGCTACTCTCATTGGTGGATGAAAAACTACTCAGGCCCTTTTATGCGATCATCGGGCGCTACGACTGGCGTTGGGTTTTGGCCACAATTGTCGGCGGCGCGCTCGTAATGGCGGTAGTGCTAAGTGCGTGGCCGCTCCTCAATTGGGGGCGGGGAATTTTGGTTGCCGAGTCGCTTTCAAGGGGACAGGCCATATTGCGACAATCGGTCCGGGAGAATTATCGAGTATTGGAGAAAACGAACGACTTTTCCCGGCTAACGATGGAGCTGGCTGAAAAAGAAAAGGGCGTGCTCGGAGCCTATATCGCGGATGCCTCAACCCGAACCCTCTTGGCTCCGGCGAAGTTTTATAACAAACCCATCAACGACCTCTACGTAATTCGGGCAATTGAAAAACTTGCTGGTGACGATGCTGGCGGCGTGGTTGAGGACGATGTGGTGGTCGAGCGCAATGATGGAACTTTCATTTTGGCTCAACCGATCTTTCAGTATGCTGCGGATGGGAGTCGCGTGCTCACCAGCGTTGCCCTGCTTGAATTTGAAATTCCGAACAATCTTTACACTACCTTCACTCCATTGGCGGAAATGGTGATGCTCGCTTTACTTCTAGGTCTGATCGCCTTTTATCTGATTGTAAAAATGATGAGTTACCCCCTGACCCGCATGTTGGATCAGCTTGATGGCGCCCTAAAAGGCGAGTCCAGCGTGGTCAGTGCGGAAATTGAGTTCCCGGAACTTATCTCACTTGCACAAAACATTAATTTCGCTCTGAGCCGTATTAAAAATTCAGAGGGCGGAGCTTTATCACCAGAGACTAACGAGGCTTCGGACGAAGATGAAGTGTTAAGAAGAGCGGTGGAGGCATTCGATTCAACCACGGCGGATGCGCTGCTGCTCATGGACACCGAAAAAAAGGTGCGCCTGGTTGGCAGGGTAACCGAGGAGCTTCTCAGCATGCGGAGCCAATACGCCATCGGGCAAAACATCAGTGATGCCTGTCGGGATCAGGCGATTTCTGGAACCGCAATCGATATGGCCGAACGGGTGATTCAATCCTTAGGTGAGCAGCAGACGGCCGATTTAGAAATTAACGGTGTCAGTCGCAGTGTGAGTTGCGTCCCGATTCGAAATCGGAGCGCCGATATTCGCTTTATTTTACTGACGGTGAAAATGAATGGCTAGGGTGCGTTTACAGGCTGTCGATGGGCCCTCTATCGAGGTGATCTCCGGACCCCAAAAGGGTTCGCGGATTCCTCTAAATTCAAGAGTTTTTAACATCGGTCGCGGCGATGACAACGACATTGTCGTTCGCAGCGAAAGTATCTCTCGCAACCACGCCACATTGACCCGCACTCCCGATGGCATCGTGGTGCGTGATAATGACAGCAAGAACGGCGTTATTGTTAACGGCGTAAGGCGCGCAGAAACTCTGCTTGTGGATGGGGACCGAGTTCACGTGGGGGATTTTGTTTTTAGCTTTGTCGCGGAGGCGCCGTTGGAGCGGTCCCCGTCGGAGCAGTCCCTGCCACAGCAGTCCCCGATGACACCGACCGATGACCGCCCGAATGATTTACACTCTCCAAAGCGCAGAAGGGGGCCTGGTGGCAATAAGCGAGTGCTTCTTTACACCGGTCTTATTCTGTTTTTAGGTGCAGCCTACTGGCTTTCTAAATCCGACACACCAAAGCCGGCACCTCTTGTTACGTCTGGTCAGCCTACCGATAAAGAGCCGGTGCCGATGGGCTCGGTCCCTGTCGTCGGAGAACCAGGCATTAAAAGAGCCGAAGAGGAGCTCTCAAAGTTGGATTGGTCGGATTCGTCGGTACGAGAGGCCGAGCAGTATTTTCGAAAGGGTGCGCGCGAGCTTTCAAATCAGAACTACCACAGGGCCATTGAGGCGTTCCAGGCGGCGTTGCAAATCGATAAGCGTCATATTGCATCCCGAAAATACCTGACATGGGCGGTACAAGAGGCGGAGTTCGAGGCCCGAAAAAATCGCGATATCGCCATCCGATATTACGAGTCGTTGCAGTACCAGCGTGCGATTCATCACTTTCAGGAGGTTGTTGCCCTCATGAGCCATAGACCTGCGGATCCGATGGTAGGGCAGGCGGAAAAATATATTCAGTACTCGAAGAGGGCTTTGGAGGCGGCTGACTATTTTCCATGAAGATTACGTTTAAAATTCTCTCGAACGGTGAGGTCGTTCGTAGTCACTCTTGGGAAAACGGCGTGTATCGCGTCGGCCGCTCGGAGTTTTGTGATCTGGTGATCGAGGATGACAACATCAGTCGAAGCCATCTGGAGGTCCGTGTCACCGACTCCGGGTGCTATGTCACCAATATGAGTTCGGCCGGAAACATGAGGGTCAACTCCCAACCACTTGAGACCGCCGAGCTGGCCGATGGGGACGTGGTCGGAATCGGCGCGCATCAGCTTCTCATCGTATGGGGCGATCCTGCACTGGATGCGCTTTCGCCACCGGGCATCGAATCTGCCGCTGACTCTGACGATGATCCCGAACCGGTCATCGATCGGGGGTGGAACCTGGGTGGCCGATCCGAAGTGGCGGCCGGACCGGATGACGAACGTGAATCTGGACCTAAAGACCTTCCAGAGCCGGGGTCGGGTGCAGCCGCTCCCGGCGGAACCTCGTTTATCGACCCCAATCCGCTTCGCGAGGCGACCGCCTATCCCACCGAAGGGACTTCAGCCTTGCGCTCGGAGACGATGGTAGAGTCCAAACCGGTAGTGGCTAAGATCGTCTTTACGGAGGGGCCAAAGCGTGGCGTCGAGCTTTTTTTGGATGCTTATGAGGTAACGCTCGGACGCAGCAAAAAGGCAGATGTATTTTTGGATGATGAAAAACTCTCCCGTTTTCACGCGAAGATCACGCGTATTGGAACGGGCTATCGGCTAATCGATCTATCGAGTCGCAACGGGACATTCGTCAATGGGGTGAGAATTCTCGAGCACCCTCTCGCAAGCTTTGACAGCATCGAAATCGGGCATTCGAAAATACAGTTTCTAATTCATGACATGGCTTCAGTGGATTTGAAGCAAGTGGGCATGGGCTCGGCCCTACCGATGGCTGACACAAAGTCCCTTCAGCTTATCGTAAATCCCGAATATCGCCCAGCCCACTTTGGGGTGTCGGAGTCGGTCCCACCCCCAGCCGGACCCATCTATCCTCCATCCGCCGCCAGTGAACCCGAACGAAAACAAAGATCGAATCCGCTCCTGGCGATTGTCGTGGTTGTTGGAGGTTCTTTGATAGTGTGGTCGCTCTTAACTTCACCGGAACCAGCCACTGTCAAACCGGTGCCAGCCCCGGTTACTGATATCTCGCCCATCGATCTCAAGTTGCCGGCCAATATTCCCCGTGAGTTCACCGAACTTTCCCCGGAAAACCAGCGGGCCGTCGAGGGGTATTACAACTCGACCTTGGTGGCAGCGGAAAAAGCTCAGTGGGAGGATGCACTTTGGAATCTCAAAAAGATTCGTGAATTGATTTCCTACTACAAGCAATCCACCGAACTTACAGAATCCTACACGAAACGCCTGAAAGAGCGGCAACTGGAGGAAACCCAGAAAAAGGCAGCTCAGAATGAACAGACGGACCTCGCTCGGTACAATCAGGAGGGAATCGATTATTTGAAGGAGGGTAGTTTCGATCTAGCTGCCGATGCCTTTAATCAGGCGATCACGATCGATCCCACAAACTCGTTGGCCAAAATGGGGCTGCGGGCCGCAGAGTACAAGGTGAGGGACATCAAGGATTTGCCGCTGGAGAGAGACCCAGAAAAGGACAAAAAACAACAGGTTGCCGATCTTTTTCAGACGGCGCTGACCGCATTGCAAAACAAAAGTTATCAAGAGGCGATAGATGCCGGTGATAAAATTCGCACAATAGAACTCAAGGGCGATCTTAAATATCTCAATGAGGCCAAAATTGTCATCGATCGCGCAAGGCTCTTACAGAAAGAGGAGTTCGAGCCATTTCTGGTCGAGGCGAAAGGAAAATTCGCGGAGGGCGACTACAACGCCAGCCGAGACCTTTGTGACGAGATGCTCAAGCGGGATCCAGCGTATGACGAAGCCAAAGAGTGTTTGATTCGGGCCAAAAAGCAGCTCAATCGGCTGGCTAAGGAAAATTATACTACGGGTTATGTGCTGGAAAGCATGAATCGCATCGAAGAGGCCAAACAGTATTGGAATCGCGCCAAAAATTTTGTGCGTCCGGGAGATCCCTATTACGACAAGGTGATGAAAAAGCTCGATGATTATCAATAGAGAAAACCGAAATGGAGCCACCCGCAGTCTCTTTATTGCTGGGCTTATGATGGGTGTATTGGGCAGTTCCTCGTTTGCCGTTCCAAAACAAAATCTCAGTTTTGATTTGGCTTTCGGAGTGCCACATCTTCTGACGGCCAACGCGAATTTTATGATCTGGAAAAAGTGGCAGGCGGGTCTTGGCTACGGTTTTCTGCCACCCGTAGGCGTGATGTCGACCGGAATGGCATTGCCGGCCATGTCGGTTCCAGGGCCGGATGGTATTACGCTCGTTGTCTACCCCACGGCCAAGTCGGCCTTTTCCTGGGTGAATCCCTACCTCAGGTTTTTCCCGGGTACCGATAATTTTTATTTTCAAGTGAGCTATTTCTATTACGCGGTCTCATTCGATATCACCTCGACGGTCGAGGACGGTAACTCACAGATTATTACGACGAGTGGAATTTCGGGAAAGCTGACGCTCAGGCAGTTTTTACCGACCATTGGAATTGGCTGTATTTTCGGAAGCAACCTCTTTTTCTTTAATCTCAACATGGGCTATTCGTTCGTAGGGGCGACCACCATGGGCGTGGAACTCACCGGCGCGCTCGGGCAGTTAGGAGAGCTTGCGCCCGATGTGGTGACTTCTATGGAAAACGCAATGGGCGAACTGGTAACGATCGCTTCGGACGGGCCAAAAAGCGTTGTCAGAAACTGGCCGTTTCCATCGATCAACTTTTCTTTCGGATTCTACTTCTAGAACTGGGCCGACTTGATGAATAGAAATGTAGTTAATTGCGCTGCAACGTTCCGAATAGTGGTTGAAAAGGCGGTAGAGACCGTGCCTTATGTACCGTTTATTCTGGCGTTTGTATTCAGTTTAATTGTGCCACTACCCAACGCATTCTCAAGGGAGTGTGACGGTCCCATTGGTAGGTTTGCCAAGATTGATTACCTAAACCGGGAAAGAGACATTAGAGAAGTTGAACGGATTTCAAACGCGTCTTTTCGTAATGGTTGGGGAGCCGATGATTTTGTAGGCATTCTCCGTGACGGCGAGCGCAAGGCCTTAGGGTTCGTGGCGACGGCAGGAGTCAAAGAAAAACGGCAAGTCCTTGGTTATATTGTCTATGAAATTGTTACGGATAAAATAAATGGTGAAAAATCGATTGAGATACTCAATTTTGCGATTGACCCTAATGTTAGAAGGCAAGGAGTCGGACGGCGACTGGTAGAGTTCATAAAAGCCAGGTATTCGAAGCATAATCGCATTCGAGTTGTTATTGCTAAATCGAACGCGGTGGCCAAAGTGTTTTTAAAGAGTGAGGGTTTTCAAGAACAGCCTATTCAAGAATTCGGTGAGAAAGAATCGGGCGACCGGGTCTCGAAGGTCTTTTACGTTTACGATGCCAGGCCAAATGCCAACCCATCTCAATTCGAGGTTGGGGAATTTGCGAATTTTCCCGGTGATTCAACTCGAACGGACTTACCTGCCATACATTATGACGTCATTCCCGAAGCCGGCTTGCCCGAGGGTCCTATCCACGTGATGGATGGTTTCGTTGCTAACGCAGGTCCCATAAGACAATTGTCGCCGGAAGAGTTGCGTAAACTTTGGGATGCGCTATCCGATAGAAGTGCGCTCGATGTCCCATACAAGAAATAGGGGTTCTCCCACTTGAGAATCTGCTGCCCGCAGTCCTCGGTCTGTCCGTCACTTCCAGATGGCAAGGGAGCCATCCAAAAACTCAGGATATTTGTGGAATTTGTTTGGCGTTTTTCAGCCGGCGTTAGTCTAGCGCCACCCACACCGACTTTACCTGTGTGTAGAGTTCCAGCGCATACTTTCCGAGTTCCCGGCCGAAGCCGCTCTGCTTGAAACCGCCGAAAGGAGACGCGGCGTCGAAGCAGTTATAGCAGTTGACCCAGACGGTACCGGCCTTGATGTCCTTGGCAAGGCGGTGCGCTTTGCCGATATCCCGGGTCCAGATACCCGCTGAAAGGCCGTACACGGTATTATTGGCACGTTTAACGAGGTCGTTCACATCTTTAAACGGCAGCGCGCACACGACCGGTCCAAAAATCTCTTCTTGGGCGATCTTCATGTCGTCCTTTACTCCCGAAAAGACGGTCGGTTTTATGAAGTAACCCTTCTGGGACGCTGGCGCACCTCCGGTTACGACCGTGGCACCCTGGGTTTTCCCACTCTCGATAAAACCGAGAATCTTTTTGTATTGCTCTTCCGACACCTGGGCGCCCATCTGGGTTTTGGGATCCAGTGGGTCACCGACAATCAGTTTCTCGGTCGCGGTTTTTAATTTCGATAAAAGTTCGTCGTGGATTTTCTCCTCGACGAAAAGGCGCGATCCAGCGCAGCAGACTTCGCCCTGATTAAAGAAAATCCCGCGCAGAATGCCCGATACGGCGGCATCCATATCGCTGTCGGCGAAGACTATGTTTGGAGCTTTACCACCCAGTTCGAGCGAAACGCGCTTGATGTTCGATTGAGCGGCCATTTCCATGACCAGCTTTCCAACCTCGGTTGACCCCGTAAATGCCACCTTGTCGACATCCATGTGGCGAGCCAGTGCGGCGCCGGCTGTTGGTCCAAAGCCAGGCACGATATTTAACACGCCCGGAGGAAGGCCTGCCTCTTGGAATAACTCGGCGAGGCGCAATGCTGAAAGTGGAGTCTGCTCAGCCGGCTTCATGACAACCGTACAACCGGTGGCCAGAGCGGGGCCCAACTTCCAGGCAGCCATCAGGAGTGGAAAGTTCCACGGGATAATCTGGCCAACTACACCCACCGGCTCGCGGACTGTGTAGTTGAAGAAGTTTCCATCCACCGGAATCGTATCGCCGTGAATCTTGTCCGCCATCCCCGCATAGTATTCCAAGCATTGGATTGAAAGGGGCAGATCGGCATTGCGCGTTTCGCCGATTGGCTTGCCGTTATTGAGCGTTTCCAGTTCGGCAATCTCCTCGCGGTGTTTGTCCAGGAGCTGGGCCGTCTTCATGAGTATTCTGCCGCGATCGCGAGCTGACATTGTTTTCCAGGGGCCCGTCTCAAAGGCACGTCGCGCTGCACGCACCGCAACATCTATGTCGGCCTTATCGCCCTCTGCGACGTCAGTGAGTTTCATTTCGGTGGCTGGGTTAACGACATCAAATCTTTTGCCACTAATGGAGTTGACCCATTCGTTATTGATGAACAATTTGCCGGGTTTTACGGTGATACTCATGTTTCTTTTCTCCTGACTAAAATTGAATAACCCACGCTCGCAAGGGCTCGGAGCGTTGTCAATTACTTTGGATTACCTGGTCTCGAGCAATTTGCCGCACGAGGAATCATCGAAGGGCGTTAAAAGCGGCGGCCGAGGACTTGAGAGATTGAGTATCGGCATCGACCTGGCGGCGGCTTCGGACTTCTTGTATTCTTTCCATCGATCGACGGCAGCCTCTGAATTGGATGCCCGAGCCATCTTGGCGGCATCGACGACCAAGTTAAATAGGTGTCCTGCCCCCCATACCGCCCAGATATTGGCGAGTGATTTAAACATGAGCGCCGGTATTGAATCGGCTCGCGACATTCCATTCCAGGCCCACCAGTCGGTCAGATCAAATCCCAGGCTGCCCTCGGGAACGTCAAAACCCCTAAACGGCCGATCCTGGAAACTGTCCACCATGAGATAGCCTGCCAGAATCGTCGTGATGATCGATCCGACGAAGATGATGCTCTTGTTGGTGCGTTCGTTCGTGGTTTCGGGAACAGGCGGAGTACTGCGGCAGGCCTCGAGCACTCGGTTGGCCCACACGCCGATGTCTTCTCCTGCGAGTGGTTTCAGCGATTGCAGTATTTTATCTGGTACCGCCGTCTGACCGCGACTATATAGTCCGGCGAGAATCTCTGCTTCGCGCTGGGCGGTTGCGAAGTCTTTGCGCTCCAGGGCCACGCTCAGCTCGGTGAAGTGCTCGGCATACCCGGCACCGAGTGCCGCAATCTGTTTTTGCAAGGTTCGGGTAGTGGTAATGGCGACAGCCCAGAACCATCGATAAACAAAAGGTGCTACGAATACAAAATAGAGCTGGCCGACAAGTGCATGTTCGAACGCATGGGCTGACAGGATGCTGCTTGCCGGCTGGCCATCCAAGACCCCTTCGAAGAGTCTGAGCCCCATACCAATGATTAAAAAACCTTGAAGCAGACGAACGCACTGGTTCCAGCTGCGTTCACCGAAACCGACCGCGTAGTTATTGCGTCGCAAATTAAACAGTAGGCCCAATGCCGAGGCGCTGTCTCTTTCAAATCCGCGACTGCCCGTGATGCGTTCGGTGTCGTAAGCGGTTGCGGGTTTGAGAAACGAGAAGGCCTCGCGTGATTCGAGTCCGGCCGACAAAAAGTCGACCGAGGCCGAGGCCCCTAGGTGGAGAAAGATTTGCTCCCAGTCGTTAATCCACACATATTTGTGTGTCCACAGAAGCGAGCTACCCGGTTGAAAGGCTAAGTTTTCGGGCTTGGCCAAGTCGGCATAACTACCGCTAAAGCTCGAAACCATAAGGGTGAAAATTCCGTCCACGAGGTACCCGCGCGCAATGTAATCGGCGAAATCTTGGGGCGGTTGGGGATTATTGAGCGCGAGAAATCGCGCCTCTTGGAAATTACCAACCTGGGAAAGTAGCCTTCTTGAGACCGAGGCGCGCATTAAGGCCTTGAGAGACTGGGGATTGGGTGTACTCAAGCGTTTCGATTGCGCGTACTTACGCCCTAACGCAAGGGACTCAAAAAACGTTGCGGGATCGGCGTGAAGCTCGCGGAAAAGTTTTCCCTCGCCGGAGTAGGCCAAAATGTCCATGAGCGCCAAAGTGAGGTTTTGGGTGCCGTTTTGGGTGCCGTTTTCGATACCGGCGGCATTAGCCCCTTCCGCTCCTCCCTTCGAAAGGAGTGTCGCCACACTGGATCCCTCGCGTTCGGCGATAGCGCCGAGCGATAGAATGGTGGCAAGACTGCGCAACCGGTCTTTTTCAGACATGCGGCGCGAGGCCGATTCCAACCGCGAGCCCCATTGGGGTGAAAGCGATCCGAGGGGGTGCAGCAGTTCTAAAGGGAGGTGGCCACGCTTCATGGCATCGATCAGCTCGGGCCGGAAGGTGAGCTTGGCGAGCAGTCGCTGCGGCGGGACCACCGAGTAGCTGAAAAAATATTTGATGCCGGTAGAGGCGATCAGTTTGTTGATGGAGTGCTGCGCGAACGGGCGCGCCAGCGCAGCGATCAAAAACACTGAAAGCAATAGGCCCGTTCGGCTCGTGATTGAGTGCATGGCCATGTTTTGGACGTATTTTAAGTCTCGCAGCACCGGAACGGTGTAGTCGATGGTGTGGTTCCAGGTGGCGGCCAGGGTGTCGACGGCAAGACCGACATTTTGCCCGTGCGTGGCCATGTAATCCACGCCTGCCGCACCGGCAGCGATTCCAGCAGCCGCCACTCCGGCGAGAAGGGGCTTCTTTAGAACGGTCGCGGCCTGACGCATTCTCTGTGGCAGGTCGAAGTCCGCGATATTCGATCCGATTCCGCCTAGCCATTTCGTCCAGCGCCGACCTTCTGGGTAACGGGTGGGGTTCCACCGCGACTTGGCTTCATTCGTACGCGATGCCGTTCGAAGGTCAGCGAGATACTCCGAGTAGTATTCGTAGTCATCCAGCTGTTGGGAGAGCGTGAACGAATCGCGGAGCGCATCGGGAGTTCCGAGCTTTTTTAACTCGCCAATGCGCGCGGAGATTTTTTGGGCATAAGCATTGGTGGCATTTAAGGCCGATGCTGGAATCTGCGCCATCGCACTCTGCAATCCCGATTGAAAGAACTCTTGGGTCGCCGAATCATCATCAGTAATGCTGGCGATCGCACCCTTCGCGCTGTTTCGAAGTTCAAAAACCTCTTTCGTTGCCTGCTGACTTTCAGGAGAGGCCACATACCAAAGCCCCGAAAGTGCGCCCAGCTGAAGGCCGATCATCCCGGCTTCACTTATCCGGCTGTCGATACCAACGAGTGTTTCATTTTTACCGTCAAAGTGAATGAGTGCGGTATCACCGGCATTCAGGCGGGCGATGCCATCGGCGGAACTTCGCTGTAACTGTTCCTCGAGCTCCGGCGCGAGCGGGATGGGGCGAACAAGCTCCAGATTTTCTACGACTCGGTCGATGAGTTTGGGATTGGCTGAGATGAGGCCCCTTTCACGCGTCGACGGGTTGCGATCGAGCCGGGCCTCTTGGGCCTTGCGCGAGCGGTCGACCGGATCCACTCGTCTTTGAATAATTCGAATTCCGGTGATGGGCTTGCTGTCACGTGCGCCAATCGATTGCGGATGGCCGAGGTAAAAAACCGGAACGGGGGCACTGTAGAGAAGGCCCTGCGCCATATTTTCGGAAGTGGGCCCCAGTGACGAGATCTCGATGGCATGACGGCTGCCGTCGGTAAGTAGGAGCTCGACCAGTTCCGAATCCCAGTCGAAATCCTGGAGATTTACGCCGGGGTTAAAATTAATTCGGTGGCGGTAGCGATTTCCCTCGATTCCGAGCACGACTCCATTTGGGGTGCGATCGACGATAAGGCTTCTTGCAACGAGCCCCGCGCCGACGCTCACCCGAGGACGGGAGAGGTTAACGTCGGTCAAATCCCAGATCTTTCCGGTCTGTGTGTCGATGAGATCCTGGTGCAACAAGAAACCGACGTTACGCTGGACCGCAGTCAGTGCCAGACGCGAGGACGCTTCCCCTGATTCCAGGATCTGCTTCTGGAGTTCGGCGAGGCTTTGTTCGGCCCGCAGTTCGTTTGCCGATTGAGGGGCGGCCACATCGGAAGCATTGGATGTGTCGGACTGGCCATCTTCGGCCAGACATTGAAACGGGAAGGCGAACTGGGCGCACAAGACCCAAACGAGAAGTCGTTGCCAGACCGATTTGCGGGCTGACCTTGCGATTTGGGCCATACCGGCCAATTGGGCCCGGTCAGGGCCTGGAGCCAAGCATCGGATATCCATGAGTTTTCCCCTGTCGCCTGCTGAAGTATAATTGATACCATGCGTCAATTAGTGGAATCAATAGCGTTTTGGTAGTGGAATCAATAGCGTTTTGGAGAGTGGAAATCGTTAGGGACGTAAGCGGGCGAATGTATGAAGGGCCTCAGACCACGGCGCCATTTACCTTGGTCGTTTAGCCTCTTCGTTTCGAAGTAGCCGGTAAGCGTCCGGTAGTGAGAGAAGGCCGCTCGAAATCGTTGCATTCTTTTTGGCGAAGGTCGCGGGTTTTGCGCTTCGGGTGAGCCACGATTTAATTTTTATATAATCGTTTGATGTGTGCGATTTGAGCTGGCTCATGAGAAATGCCGCGGCGCCGGTTACAAACGCCGTTGCCTGTGATGTTCCCGTCAGGCGACCCGTACCGCCCATCGGAAAGGTGCTTAAGATCTCATCGCCCGGTGCCGCGAGCTGGACCTTGGCGCCGAAGTTGCTCGATGGTAGGAGTTCGTTTTTGGAATCGACGCTGGCAACTGACAGGATGTTATCCAGGGGATAATTCGCCGGGTACGAACCGAACAGGTCATTGCTACGTCCTTGGTTTCCTGCCGCGGTCACGAGCAGTACGCCCAATTCCCGCGATGAGCGCAGGATTGCGAGCTCGATTTCAGACGGCTCGATCCCCCCACCCGAAAAGTTAATGATGTCAGCCCCGTTTAGATTCGCATACCGAATGGCTTGCACTAAATTGCTTAGGTTGCTTGAGCCGGAACTCGAAGGATCATAATATTTAAGAGTCATGATCGAGACCCCGCTGCAAACTCCCTTGACCGAAGTTTTTCCGTTCGAGGCGATAATCCCGGCGATGTGGGTGCCGTGGCCAATACTGTCGAAAGGTGTTGGAATTTTATGTACATAATCCCACCCGATCACATCATCGACATACCCGTTGTGGTCGTCGTCGATGCCATTGCAGCTGAGATCTCGGCATGAGGTCGGGTAGCCTGTCGGCTGCGTCCAGGGTCCCGTCTCCATGGAATTCACCCAGAGAGAGTCCATTAAATCGGTGTGCGTGTAGTCGATCCCCGTATCGATCACCGCGACCACGACTGACTTGGAGCACGGCAAGGTCTCGGTTTGTATCGGTTGATGAATGGGGTTAAACACGCGAAAAAATCCGATAGAGGCCAGTGCCCAGTCCTGGCTCCGTGCCAGTTGGGTGGGGGCGATGGAATTGGGATTGCGTAATCCGGAATCGGGGCCGCTCAGAACGGACTTGGGAATCGAGGGGTAGCCTAACGTGCTGATGATTTCGGCGACGTTGACCGGAGTATTACCCTGAAACCCCGCCGATTGAATTGTGAAAATCGTCGATAAACTAAACAGTAACCGGAATTTGATTGAACTCATGCTTGTGATCTATTTCAAGTCACGAGCCAACGAGTGGCCGGGTGGCGCAAGTGGTGGTGCTAACTCACTAATCCGATCAGAGTGGCGAAATTGTTTACAGATTGTGAAGGCCGGATTTCGTATGGCCGCTGGTGGGGCACGGCTGCACAATTGGGATTAGCAATAAAATACGAGGCGTTCTGTTGTCTTAAATTGCGACAGCATCAATTGTGATGATTTGTCTTGGCGGCCGGCGTTTAGATTTGTCAAACCAAGGGGTTAGCCACCGATGGAAATGAGTCGGCGATCGCTGTTAAGGGCACTTTGCATAGTTGAGAAATGCGAAAAGTCGGGGGCCGGTACCCTAGCGACCACTTAAGATATTGGAGTGCGCGAGCGGTGCCGCTACTGAGTCTTCGAAACGGGTAACGCCCGTTTCGGCCTGGGATTTAAGGCCAAGACCGACGGGGTTTTGACTTTGGATTTGTGAAGGTCGCCGTATTGAGAATCCAGCGCGCCATTGACCGAGAGCACGCCGCTTGCCAGAAGCGCTCGCTTGGCGTTGCCGGGAAGGGGTTTGCTGCCCTCGGTAATCCACTTTTTAATTTCGCGGTAATCGAATGCCTTGAGGTTTGGGAGTTGGCTGGCGAGTAGCGCGGCCGTTCCGGTGACGAATGCGGTCGCCTGGGATGTACCGGTCATGGCGCCGAGCTGTCCGCCGGGCATGCAGCTGATCACCGATTGCCCTGGAGCCGCGACGTGTACTCGGTTGGGGCCCCAGTTGCTTGATGGTAAAAGTTGGTTTTCCTGATTGATGGAGGCCACGGAAATAATATTTTCGGTTCCGTAACTGGCCGGAAAATAAGGAGCGACATCGTTATTCTGGCCTTCGTTTCCGGCGGCCGCTACGACGAGCACACCATGATTACGGGCACTTTGAATGACTAGGCGCTCGGCTTCGGCCGGATCGGTTCCCCCGCCGCTATAGTTAATAATCAGCGCACCCATTCGGATGGCATATTGGAATGCGCGCACCGTGTTTTGTAAATTGTTATAGCCGACTCCGGAGGCATCGTAATACTTCAGCGCCATGATGGAAACACCGGGGCAGACGCCCGGACTTCCCTTGCCGGCAGAACCGGCGCTGGCGATAATGCCGCTGATGTGGGAACCGTGCCCGTGAACATCGTACGGCAGCGGAACCTCGTTGACGAAATCCCACCCGGCGACGTCATCCATGAATCCATTAGCGTCGTCGTCTATCCCGTTGCAACTCTTGTCGCGACAGTGGGTATAATTCTCCATTCCCGAGGGCGGATTCCACATTCCCGATTCTCCGGAGTTAATCCAGACGGCGTCGCGGAGCTCGGGGTGAGTGTAGTCTATGCCGGTATCCACGACGGCAACCACCACCTCTGGCGAGCAAACCGAGACCGTTTGCTTGATCGGTCTCAGCATGGGATTAAATACCTGAAAAAACCCTATGTGCCCCAGCCCCCAATCACGTGTCAGGGATGGGGCATCGAGACTGACGTTTGATACCATTTTCTTTCCCTGAATTCGGGCCAGGGTCTCCTTCGGAAAGTCGGGGTAGCTCAAAAGCGATGCGCGTTTAAGTGGCGAGAGTTGCCCTAGAAGTGAATTGGGTTTTCCCCCAAGGCCCTTGGCAAAAAGTATCGACGGCAGGATCCCTACCGTCATTACCAACCGCAGCTTCCACATTCGACTCAGCATCACTCGCACCTGTATTCAGCCGGAGTCGCATCACACCTCGCCCGCTTTACAGTGGGGTGGCCTTGAAGCGCCTCAGCTCTGGTGATTAATAGAGCAAGTGTGGTGCCAGCGATGTGGCCGGGACTATCCGTTCAATTGCGCATGAACCGTTTAGGTCGCTTGCGATTCGCAAAAAGTGTGACTGTAACTGGCTTGAATACGGTGACGATTTTTGCGCTTAGGGCCGTTACGATCGGGGTCGCCTGGCTAGCGTCACCGGACCAATGCGCGATGAAGTCTTTCCGCGGTGGCTGCGAGCTCAGAGGATCGAATAGCTGCGGAAATAGACAACGCATTACTGGACATGAGCAATGTCTCAACGCCCTCCAGAACCTTGAGAAACCGGGGTAAGAGGTCAGGGCCAGCACCGACCCCGTGCCCGACTGCTGAAACTACTGCGATATTGTCGATGGATCGGGCGCGCAATGATTGCGCGTTCAGCGCCGCTTGAACCTTTAAATTCAATTCTTTCCGGCAAAGAAATGAAATGCTTCGAGGGGCGGCCTGAAAAATGCGAGGTGCGCTTCCGAGGACTTCCAAGATTGTGACAATTTCCTTGAGGGTTGCATCGACCTCCCAAAAAATGAACCCGTCCTCGGTCGCGATGCCGCGAATTTCCGGTTTTTCCATTTTTTCCATAGTTGTCTCCTCAGTAATCATCGTTCCTGGCGAGTCAGTAAAGCTGCAGCGAATGTTTAGCCTGACGCCGTAGCGCCTGGCGAGATCAAGGCTTCTAGGGTGCATTTTTGCACCCAAAGTGGCCAGCTCGAGTGCCTCATCGTAGCCAATGCCGGAGATGAGGCGGGTACCCGTAACGATGCGAGGGTCCGCCGTCATGAGCCCGTCGACGTCCGTAAAGACGACACAATCATCGGCCTTGAGTGCTGCGGCTAAGGCTACGGCAGTTGTGTCCGAACCGCCGCGTCCCAAGGTGGTGATTTCCTTTGCAGGGCTCACGCCCTGAAAGCCCGCGATAATCACAACCCGATTTTGAAGCAGAGCCTCTTGAATTCTGAGGGGACGGATTTCGACAATCTGAGCTTCGCCGTGATTGTCATCCGTTACAATGCCACTCTGAGAGCCGGTGAACGAGATTGCCGGTATGCCCAGCTCTTCGAGCGCCATCGCCAGGAGCGACATCGAGATTCTTTCGCCGGAGGTAAGCAGCATGTCGAGCTCGCGGCGGGCGGGGGTGGTCACGGTCTTGTGGGCAATTCGGATGAGGTGGTCAGTGGTATGACCCATGGCCGAGACGACGACGACGAGTGAACGCCCCGCGCGGTGATCGCGCGCTATTCGGTCGGCCGCGCTCCGAATATGACTGGGCGTCGCGAGACTGGTACCGCCGAATTTATAGACCGACAGCATGGCTCGAAAGTAAGACGCCGGGGCGTTGGTGTCGAGTTAAAGGTGAGGGGATTCATTACTCGGCAGATCAGTTGTAAACGCACTAGAATTCTTGGCGTCAAACAAACACAGCGGTATCTTGGGCCGGTGAGTAAACGAATCAACCCCGCATCCTGGATGAAATTGACGGGCACGCTCATAGCGGCTGTCCTGATCGTGTTTTTTATCAAAAAAAGCGGTTCCGAACTATCGTGGGTTGAAGTATCGACTGCAGCCGATCGTATTGGTTGGGGGACGGCTTTGATTGCGCTTTTCTTTGTGTGCCTGCAAACAGGTTGTCAGATATTGCGACTCTGGTGGTTACTTCCGGAGAACGGTGTTTTGACTCTGGGGCGTGTGTCGTACGTTTTTTCGGTGGGGCAATTTCTAAATAGTTTTGTTCCAGCCAGGGCTGGCGATGTCGTGAAAATGATGATGCTAGCCAAGGGTGGAGGGCCTGCAGTGGGTCACAACGCAGGGGTGATGGTAGCCGACAAATTGGTCGATCTCCTTTCGTTGGTGCTTCTTGTTGTTTTCGCGGGGTCGATGCAGTTTATCGGACTTGCCATCCTTCGGGAGCGGGGACTGGCTATGGGCGTGCCGCTCGCGGTGTTTTTTGCCGTACTTGGGGGAGGGATTCTTTTTCGTCGTGGTATCGTCGCCCGGTTTCCCGTGATGAGCCGCTTTGAGGCGGGAATGCGATGCCTTGTCAGGCCACGCCATAGTCTTCCTTCGATTTGTTGGAGTGTGGGATCGTGGGCACTTGAGGCGATTGCCGTCATCTTATTGACGAATAAGCTCGGCCTTGCATTGTCGTTCAGCCAAGCCGTTTATTGTCTGTTTCTCCTTAATGCGGCGATCGCGATTCCCGTTAGCGTGGCAAACGTGGGGACCTTCGAGGCGTCGCTAATAATCGGACTGACTCAATTCGGACTCGGTCTCAGCGAGTCTGTTGCGGTGGCCGGTATTCACCACCTGCTTCAATGGACCGGTATTTCCATTTGGGCCGGCGGGACGACATTAATTCAATGGCTGGATAAACAATCAAATTCGCGGTCACAACACAGCCGTAAAGCACGCTAAAACTTCGTGCCCAACATGCCGATATTGCAGGGACATGGGCATAAGGTTACAGTTGGCGCCTAACATGGGAAAAAAGACACCTTGGTCTAAGTATTTCGCCGGATGGTTGATCCGTAATGCATGGTCGGTAACGCTCTGTGGCGTTTTGTTAGCCATGGTCGGGGCCTATTACTCCGTATTCCTCTATCGGAATCTCAAAACTGAAATCGAAGAGCTTCTGCCGACAAACGCCAGGAGCGCCAAAGACCTGACCGTGCTGAGCGATCGATTGGAATCGGTCGACTATATCGCTGTTCTTCTTTTCTCAAAGGATGCCGCGGCGACGAAGCGCCTGGTCGACGCCGTTGTCCCTAAACTGAGTGCCCTGCCAAAAGACCTTGTGTATAGCGTTGAGTACCGGATAACGGACGAATTGAAATTCTTCCAGGATCGGCTCGGACTTTTCATGGATGTCGACGATCTTCAAAAGGTCCATAAATTTGTCAGCGATCGTATTCGCTACGAAAAGGAATTCTTTAATCCACTCAATATTTTTCCTATGGAGGATCGTTTTCCCAAACCCCAATTGGACTTTGACTCCCTGAAGGGAAAATACGCCCGGAGCAAAGCTTATGAATCCTTCCCCGATGGTGGTTATTACGCCACCCCCGACGGCGGTAAGCGGATTATTTTAGTCTATCTTTCTGGCAAACACGGCGACACTCAAAACGCCGAGCGATTGGCCTCAGAGGTAAAGAGCATCATGAATCAGGCCAACCCCGCAAGTTTCGCGCCTGACATCGAGCTCCATTACGTCGGCGCGGTGGCCGAGTTTCTCGAGGAGCGGGCCGCCCTCATTGCCGATTTAGAATTGTCGACCGCCTTGGTCGTCATTTTTTGTATTCTCGCCATGTTGATCTATTATAAAGATGTCGCTGCCACCGTTTGGCTTTGCGCCGCAATCGCAAGCGGTACATTTTGGACCTTTGGAATCGCCTACTTTCTCGTCGGGTATCTCAATGCCAACTCCGCGTTTTTGGGAAGTATAGTCATTGGAAATGGGATCAATTTTTCGCTGATATTCGTGGCGCGGTATATTGAGGAGAGGCGGCGTCAGTTTTTACATGCCGAGGCCCTAGAAACCGCCATCCAGAATACCGCCACGGCAACCTTTACCGCCGCGCTCGCGGCCGGCTTTTCCTATGGGTCACTTATTGTCACGCAATTCCGCGGCTTCCAACAATTTGGAGTCATCGGGCTGACTGGCATGATCCTCTGTTGGATTTCGTCTTATACGCTACTTCCCGCATTACTCACTCTGGGGGATCGATATTTTCCGCGCCAGTATAAAGCCCTTGGAAGCATTAAGGGATTACTGTCTGACAGAATCGCGCGCCTCGTCTCCTTGAGACCGCAGAGTCTTGTTTATACCTTCGCTGGAGTCACGGTAATCGCTCTTCTGGCTTACACGCGATTTACCCCTGAGTTTATCGAGACGAATCTTAACAAACTCCGCGATCGCAAAAGTATGAGCGAAGGCGCGGGGTTTTACGGTAATTACACCGATGTTATTTTCCAGCATAATTTGTCCCCGATTGTAATGTTGGCTAGCTCAAGGGAAAAGGCGAATGAGATTGCCGCGCGATTGCGCGAAAAAAAGAAAATTGAGGGTGAGAAGAGCTTTGTTGCGAATGTTCAGGTCTTTCAAGATTTCCTGCCGGATAGACAGGCCGAAAAAGTCGCTATTCTCACAAAAATCCGCCGTGATCTTACTCCCAAAATTGTGAACAATCTCGATCCTAGGGAGCAGGGATGGGTCAAAGATTTTTTGAAGGTCGAGGCTGTTACTCCTTTTAGCGAGCCGGATCTGCCTAAGTTGGTCATTCGAAAGTTTATTGAACGCGGCGGTGAAGTAGGCCGCATGGTCTATGTCGAGCCCCCCATGGGGGAGCTCGCCTGGCAGAGCAAACTTCTCATTGGCTTCATCGAGGAGCTGCGCGCGGTAGCCGATAGCGTGGAAAAAGGGACTCCAGTTGCCGGTCAGTTGCCCATCAGCGCCGACATGGTCCTGTCGATATCGAACGATGGTCCCAAGGCCACGGCTATTGCGTTTGCGTCGGTAATTCTGTTGGTCATATTTCTTTTTAGAAACACCAAGACAATTCTACTTTGCCTGACTTCTCTGGTACTGGGTGTTTTTTGGCTTGGCGGCTTGATTTTCGGATTTGACCTAAAGGTCAATTTTCTCAACTTCATTGCGCTCCCGATTACGTTTGGTATCGGCGTCGATTACGGGGTCAATATTTTTCAACGCTATCGCATTGAAGGTCGCGGCAGCATACTTAATGTTATCCGAAACACCGGCGGCGCCTTGATGCTCGCCAGTCTTACGACGATCATTGGGTATTCATCGCTCATGATTGCTTCGAACCAGGCCTTCGTCAGCTTTGGTACTCTTGCCGTTCTCGGGGAACTCACATGCACCACAGCAGCCGTGGTCGCACTTCCGGCCTACTTACACTGGAGAGAGCGCAAATCACCCAAGATAGAGCTTGCAGATCAATCCAACGTTTCCTCTGGTGCATCTCGATAAAACTAGGCGGGATTTGAGGACATCTGGTCGCAGCCTGTAGGATGCTCAGGAGACTTGTAAAAACCCTCTCCGTACTGAGATCTCCCCTCGGCCGTGCGCAGACGGGGTGGAGCTTTCCCCGGCTTTAAGCCAACTTTCAATAACATGTGTGGCGCCTGCCTGAAAACTCGCTGAGCGATCAGGCGCCAGCGTTCGTACCATGAAGACAACTCCACAAGGGCCGTATCTTTCGGGAGCGGTGCTCCCTCTGGCTTTTCACCTGCCGCCAACCGTAATTTCCGGCGAAATTCCACTCGGTGGCCAAAGAATACTTTGGGCGAGAAAATGTGCAAAAAATGCCCAATGGCGATCCAAAAACCAACAGTGAGCTTTTTTAGTGGGTTCCACTGTAACGCCGGTCCACATCCACCCCATCCGGCCTCTTCCTCGGCGCTCCTAACGCATGAACGGACGTACCGGCGCCTTGCGTCCTTATACCAATGTCTGGCCTCTCTCAAACGACCTTCTTTGTCGACCGAAAGGAAATTCCATGCTGTTCCGGCATCTTCCCATTCCAGGGCTTTCTTGGTTTCAGACACGAGGTACCGTCCCCGAGTGCGATCGTCCTCGCCAAGCCCGAACTTTTCCAAAGTGGTTCGAATGATTACATCGTCGTCCATGCCGGCCACAAAAACACGCACCTGTTCGAGAAGTTCGCGGTCAAATCGGGTTACAAACGTATTTGTCATGTCGTCAATAACTCGTGAACTCTTTGTGGTGTTACCTTTGTGTGATGCTCCCCACGACAGGAGTACCAACAAAGGCCGCAACTCACCGGTTGCGACTTAAACTCTTCAAGTTTGGAAATGTGGGCTACAGGAGGAAGTTCCGGGCAGAGCTTGATATACCCTTCCTGATTGACGTAAACGAACTTGTCGCCGGCAATACAGCCGGGCATATGCCCTTTCTCGAAAAACTCCGGGATCGTTCTCAAATACTGGTCGGAATTCAAAGAAAGCCGGTGTTTGTGCTTGTACGTAATGAGCTCCTCTATGGTTTTGCGCATGTTCTGGATAAGCGCTACATCTGGAACATGTGTCGTGTTGTCATTCTTGACTCGCGCATAGGTGTTATAGGCATGTTTGCAGCCCCAATCGTTTACAACGTGGGCTAATTCAACGACAGAATCGAGATTATCGGCGGAGAGAAATGTTCCGATGATGAGATTGTCATACCCCTTTCGAACCATCTCTGGAACGAAGGTTTTTAGTTTGTCATACAGCCCAGGTAGCCCACGCTCTTTGTCCTGGCGAACGTCTGGATAATTGCAGGAGATCTGGACCTGGTTGACTCCGGCCTCGATTAATTCGGCAAGATTTTTTTCGTTGAGAAGCCAGCCGTTCGTGAAAAGAGCAATATATCTATGGCCAGGAACATTCTTTATCTGCCGGATTATGTCTATAAGATCTTTACGCAGGAAGGGCTCTCCTCCCGTTACGGAAACATGCAAGGGTCTAAAATATCGAATTGCCGGGCTAAAATCCTTAACCTCATCAACCTCCTCGACCTCCCAGTAGGGGCAAAAATCACAAGTCGCATTGCAGCGCTTGGTCACCTCAATCGTGATTGAAGAGGGCAATCCGGTAAAACGGTTGTGGAAATACTGACCCGCAAGAGCGACTTTCGCAGATACTGATAGTGATCGAGCAAAGCCCATTTAAAGTCCTCCGAATATTGACTTCCAAGTATGTCGCCGGGCGAACGTAATTGTCAAAACAATTGCAAGGATTTAGAACCATTGGGTCGGGCTCGTGTCACCGGTTTCCAGTATCATCGATTGAGATGAGTTCAAAGTCGGTGTAATGGCCCTCGGCGAAACTTTTCGTTCCGTCGGCATCGGTCTCGACCCCGATATAGAGAACGTGCTCGTCGTTACAAGATCCGTAGTGCTTCGTGAAAAGACCGCAAAGGTCTACCTCTTCGTTAAACCACTGGTCCACAGCGTCTGTACTTCTGAGAGCGATTTGAATAATGCCGTGCTGTTTGGTGCCCACCGCTCCGGGTTTGGAAAGCCACGCAAATTTAAAGCCTTTCCCTTTCCAAAAAAGGCTGGGCTTTTTCATGAGTATATAGATGCCTGCGCCGACATCGAGCCAGGGATCGTCCGCAACGCTCGGGTGCGCATGAACTCGCCAGCGCCACTTGAGGAGCTTGATTTTTTGGAGCGGAATCGGAGAATCGGCAAACACCTTTCCGAAATGCATGGTTCTTCTTGGAGGATTGGGATTGCTTTTTCGAACGTCGTAACGAGCTTTTAAGTAACTGCCATCGGGCTCTTTAATCACGCTGTGGATTTTTTGAATTTCGGTCAGGTTGTCCCCCGCGGGCGCTGTCCATGGCATTTGACCAGCAAAGGACTCGCGCCAAAGGACAGATGCGTTCGAGTTATCTTCGCCTAGCAAAAGGATTGGCAAAATGGGGAGTAGTAAAAGCAGGAGGAGATTATTCCTGAGGGGTGCTATTGGTGACATGGATCTACTGAGTTCAGAGAAGACTTCGGCTGAGTGTCGCGAACGAAAGAAACCGTGAGGTCGTGGGGAAGTGGGTGAACGCTTTCAAGAAGACTAAAGCCCGAAACTCGAACGGTGTCTTCAAGCCATGCACGCGAAAAAAGAAACGGAGTGAATCCCTTTAATCGGTAAACCAACCAATAGGCCAGCCCGAAAAAACTCAATTCGGTAACCTGGATTACCAAAATCCCCCCGGGGCGAACGTGACGACCCAGTCGGGCGAGTACGTCGGCGGGTGCGGTAGTAAAGTTCAAGACGCCGATAGCAAAAACCCGATCGAAGGTTCGTCCCAGATCGATTTCCTCGGCACGCGATAGAATCGCCGATGGCGTAATTCTCTTTAGGGGTTCAAGCATGGCTGCCGACGCGTCCGTTGCCACTACATCGCAACCCATTTCAATCATTCGTTTGGTCAATAGGCCGGTACCGGCGCCGACATCGAGAACAGAGTGTCCCTGGGTCAAGCGGCCGAGTCTTACAGCGGCATCGTGCTGGCGCGTATGGGTGAAACGAACGAGGCCCGTCTTCGTCGAGGGAAGGTAACTGGATGACATCGAAGCCCAGTAGTTGGAGTTTACCGCCTCATCCACGGGACCGCCGAAAAACCCAGATCGGCAAGAAGAAATTGAATCAAAAGGGGTCATAATCTCCGCTCGAAATTTTCTTGATGGGCGCTACTTTGTCAATCCCGAAAGGAACTAACTACCTTTCGGGAGCTTGCGGGACTGAGCGTTCCGCTTTTCCAGTTTTTCAAATCGCTTTCGAAACTTGTCATTCGCGCCGCGAAGCGCCGATTCCGGGTCGAGTTTCAGGTGCCTGGCAAGATTGGCGAGTGTGAAAAGGAGGTCGCCCAGTGCCACATTTGTCGCGTGCCTGCCGCCACGTCCTTTACCCATCACGACTCGCAGCTCCCTCCATTTCACCAGCGCATTTTTTTCAACATCCCGAACATTTGGCCAATCAACGCCTATGCTGCTCGCCACGTCACCGTACCGACTAGCGAGCTGAAGCGCGGGCATCGAAGTAGGGAGCCCATCCAGCTGCCCTTGTTTTGGCTTTTCCTTGCGTTTGGACTCAGTCCAGTTTTTCACGTGTGTTTTATAATCGCGATATTTGGCGCGGGCATAGACGTGCGGGTGGCGCCGAATCATCTTGTCGCTGATCGTCTTGGCCACGTCTTCAAATGTGAATTTGTTGGACTCTTCTGCTATTTCCGAATGTAGCACTACCTGTAAAAGTACATCCCCCAGCTCCTCCATGAGATTACGGCGGTTGCGCTTTTCGATGGCGTCTATGGTTTCAAATGCCTCTTCAATCAGATACGGCGCCAGGGATTTGTGTGTTTGTTTGCGATCCCACGGGCACTTTTTTCTGAGTTCGTGGACAATCAGAACGAGGCGAGCGGTCTCTTTCAGCCAGAGGGCTTTACGTTTAGGCATGGCTTTCAATACCTCGATTCGCTGATATTTGACTAGTCCTGGCTCACAATTCAAAGTGCAATGGTTTGGGGGCTTTGCGATGCAACCGTTCCATATCGATCTTGGGCTCATTCTTGGGCTAATTCTGGGAGTACCGATGATGACAACCGTAACGGCCGGCGTCTTTGAACCGAAAAATCGTGGATATGATGTTAAGAGGTATCAGGTCTCTTTGAGTCTGGATCCCCGCGCGAAGCCCGATGCATTCGACGCGGTTGTGAATACGCGTCTGACACTATTAGAAAAGGCCGGCAAGACCGGAAGGCCCGGGGAAATCGAATTCGATATTGAGGAGCTGGAAATAGAGAGTGTCATTTTAATAAAGCCCAAACGCCAGATTCTCGAATTCGTTGCGACAGGCACCACTTTGGCATTTTCGATGCCATCGGGGATGACAAAGGGTGAGGTTTCAATCGCCTATAGAGGTAAAATTCGCGCGAGCCACAACGGCTTTTTCAAGGTTACCGACCCTGACGATTCCGGTCGTGGCGAGCTGTTTTTTACCCATTTTGAGGCGTTGGGCGCGCGTTCTTTTTTGCCCTGCAACGACGAGCCCTACGACAAGGCCATCACCCAATTCGAGGTGACGGTGCCCAAGGGTTATCAGGCACTCTCTAATGGAAGTTTGAAGGGCGTAAAGAGTGTGCGAAAGAACAAGGAGGCGTGGCAAAGTTTTAGTTGGGCGATGAAACGGCCCCATTCCACCTATTTAATCAGTCTTGCCGTAGGAAAATTTGAGAAGGTGACCGACGGCCTGAAAAAAGCGCCCGAGGTGAGTGTCTGGGTGGGGGAAAAACGAAAGGATCGGGCCGGGTACGTCGCCGATATCACCCGCAAATCGATCGATTTTTTCGAAGACTATCTCGGGGTTAAATATCCCTGGGAGAAATATGCAACGATTGGACTCCCTACTTATCTCTGGGGCGGCATGGAGAATACCTCGGCCACTCATATGAACGAGGAGCGCACGGTACTCAACGACCCCAATTCCTCTAATGAGAAGAGGCGGATTGTCTCGCTCGCCGCTCATGAGCTCGCTCACCAGTGGTTCGGGGATTTGGTGACCATGAAATGGTGGGATGACCTCTGGCTCAACGAGGCCTTTGCGAGTTATTTCGGGACGCTTGCCACTTCGCATGTTTTGCAGAGCGACGAAGAGCAGGTGATGGTGGTGACCGACACCTGGGATGAATACTTCCGGGAGGAGGATGGCCCGCGCAGCCACCCTATCGTCGATAAAGCACTGGCGTCAGTGGATGACGCATTTGATGCGACAAATTACACGAAGGGTGAGGCGGTGCTTCGGATGCTCAGCGCCTACGTGGGCGAGGCGAAATTCAAAAAGGCCGTGTCGAACTATCTCAAGCAATTTTCCTTTGGAAATGCCACCTACCTGGATTTTTTTCAGATTGTTCAGTCGGCAAGCGGAGTCGATGTAGCGGCGTTTCGAGACAGCTGGTTGCTCCAGAAGGGCTATCCGGTGCTCACGTATGATGGCCGTTGGGATAAGGCGAGCACTCGTTATGTATTGACGCTCAAACAACAACCCAATCATTCCGAAAAGGGCGCGCGCCCATTTGTATTTCGAATTCCCGTGGCATTTCATCGTAAGAGTGGCGAGGTCTATACCAAAAAAGAGTGGTTCAGTGTCTCCAAGGCAGAGGAAACTTTCGAGGTGGATTTACCGTCGGAGCCGGAATGGGTATCGGTAAATACCGAAGCGCTGGCATTGGTTCGACTGGCCCAAGGGCGATCAAACGAAGACGCGCTCGTTCTTCAGGCGGAGAGCGATCCCGACATTCTCTCTCGAGTCTGGGCACTGTATGAAATGGGACGGCCGCTGCTTGAGGGCAACGCGGTCAGCGCCCGGGCCGAGGCGCAGATCTTGAGATCGCTTCAGCGGGACATTTCACCTTATGTGCGAACGGCTATTATGAATTTTTTCAAACGGGCCAAAACGAGGTGGTTGCCGAAAAAACTCGGCAACGGCATCGTGGACTTAGTGAAAGAATACTCGGCATCACGATTTGAAGATTCAGCCCTGTTTCAGACCGATCCACACGGTTGGCGACTCGTTCGCGCTCAGCTCTTGGGGGCGCTGGGAAAGGTGAACGGAGATGTCGTGCTTGCGCTGGTGGCTAAGGCGCTGGCCAATGTGAATTTGCCGTTGGACGATTTGGGTGAAGCGGCGTACGCGGCGGCGGCGCAGGGCTCCGATAAAAGTATTCCGCTACTGAAGACGGCCTTGGAGCGCCATGCATCCCGAGGATACCGCTACCGATTCTGGATACAATATGCCTTTGGGAGCGTTGAAAATATAACTGCGGCGCCCGCGATCGCCGAGCTGGCGAAGACCTGCGGGTCGGACATGATGGGGCGCATCGGTTGGGCCGTAAAGGACAATCAAACGCTGAAAAACTCAAAAGAATGGGCGACAGTCGTGACCGATGTTGTCTTGAAAAGCGATCGGTTCGGCGACGACGTTAAGGCCAGACTTCTGCAAACACTCGATGAGGTCAAGGCTTCCCCGGCCCAGGCGGCTCTGAATTTGCTTGTTCAGCAGTCTAAATCGGAACGCATTCGAGAGTTGGCACAAAAAACTCTCCAGAAAAACTTTTGAAAGGATTGAAACGCGCCGGTCACCTGAGCTATTCCATAGGCTCGGATTTTCTAAAATCGGCCAGCGTGAACCGGTCGCCCGGTTTCTGGATTTCAAGAACCATTTTTCCGGCCATTTCGCCCTTGTCTATCAGGACTACTTTGCGTTCGCCCACAACCTCTATTTCGGTAGATGCCGGCTCCTTGCCCGATTCGATATAGATGCCGGTATTTTCGTCCACTCCAATGCCGTAGCGCTCGGTCGAGCCCAACATGACGCTCACTAGGCGTTGCATGCGATTGCGGCGGATGAAATGCTGATCGAGCACGACCCCTTCCAGAAGACCTAACCCAGTTCGTGTCTTAACGGCCTTCGGATCGAGTTCCGTCACGTCGGCGTCGCCGGTGAGCATGGTGCTCGACATCATCGCAAGCCCGGCGCTGGTTCCTGAAAACACGATGCCCTTTTTAAATTGAGCGACAAACGCAGAGCGGATTGTGGTCGCTTCCTCTAGATTGTCCATCACCAGGTTCTGATCGCCACCGCTGAAAAAGACACCGGTATATCTAGAGAGTGAATCGGTGAACTCCTTCGGTTTTAGCTTCACCTTTTCGAACGGTTCCGCTCGCACGACTTCGGCCGGAAAGCACTCCCCCACCCGAGTGGAGAAGTAGTCAAATGCCGCATCAGGGGCGCTCGATGCCCACGGAATAAAGAGTATGCGAGCGTTTTGGCCACCCGCCAGCTGAACAAACCGCTGGGCTCCGACCTCGGGAATGGCGCCTCCGCCAAAAAGCAGAAGGCGCGTGACTGTCGACGGCGCACACACGGCGGTCGCCGACACCCAAAGAACAATTACCAGTTTTTTCATAGTTCCAACCCCGTTACCTGTTACCGGAAAGAAGCCTAGCGAGATGGGGTGGTCAGGGCAAGGGAAGATTTTGGGGGAGCAAAATACCTAGTATTGTTTACAAATTGACTAATATTGAAGGCGTAAGCCCGGCTACAATTCTTTTTTCAGCACCGCGAGCTTCATGTTGACGAAGTCCTTGATGCCGACCGTATAGAGGACTTTCTTGAGGAGACTGAATTTGAGCCCCTTGTCGGCCTGGAGCACGATGGTGCCGGTGAAGGAGTGTTGGTCGTTTTGCTTTTCGAAGTAGAGCGAGCGCTCTCGTTGTCTGGAAAGTTCCTGTGCCAGGGGCACGATGAGGATTCCGTTTTGCAGGTATTTGGCCTCGATTTCACCGTTTACGATCGTGGCGACCGGTTTCTCATCTAGCATGATCGCGGTTTGGGTGACCACGAGTTGCAGCGCCGGCATGGGCGGAATGAGCGCCGACGATTGCGGCAGGCTGAGATCCTTTCCCACCGCGAAGTCGGAGACTACGGTCGAATAGTTTTTGAGCAGAAAGAAGAGCACCGCCATGAGGATGTCGAGCATGCTCGCGAGCATGAGAATATCGGTGCCCCGTCCAACGGAGCGCGCGCGACTCGTTAATCGAGTTCCCCGAACACTGTTAAATGCGGGTGCGCCCCCTGAACCGCTTGCATTCACTAGACCCCTCCAATACTGACATTCGGAAACATCCGATTAAACTGGCTGCTTTCCGGCTTCTGGGCGATGTCCGGCGGAACCGCTTGGTAGCCAGGGTCCCCGGTTATGAGTTCGCGAGAGGCATCCATGACCCCGATCATGACCTCGTAAGGCACATCGTCCGAGGGTAATAGAGTTAATTCGGTGTCGTTCGGGCGTTTCTGGTGCAGCTCGACGAGAAACCGATGCAATTCATCGAATGGCACCTTGCCATCGGCCGTGAACGCGAAAGTTCGAGCGCCAGCAACGCCTTTGACAGTTACGCTCGTGGCGGTAATCGAAACCGTGAGTTCCTGTTTGTTTTCGTCCTCTTTGGCTTTTTTTATCTCGTCTGCTGTGCTGGCGACTTTGGGCAGAGGGGCATCGATCATAACGACCGGAATGATGCCGGCGAACATCATCAGAAAGAACATCAGGCAGGTGACCATGTCGATCATCGGCGCCAGATTGAGACCTTCAATCGGTCGCATCCGGTGTGTTCGTGAACTGGGCTTTTTCGCCATGTACTACACCCTAATCGTTAGCGGCCGTCTCATCATTTGAGCTCGATCGCTTTACGCCGCCCACCTTTTGGGACGCACTGAGAAGATTAATCAGCTTTACCGAGTATTGGTCGATATCGGAAATGATGACGTTGATTTTACTTTGCAGCACCGAATGGATGAAGAGTGCTGGAATGGCAACCGCGAGACCCAAAAACGTCGTGTGCATGGCTACGGCAATGGCCGCCTGCAAATAGGCCTGACGTTGAACGGCATCGACAGCGTCCCCACCGCTAAACGCGGAGATCAGTCCGTGAATGGTACCGAGAAGTCCGATGAGTGTCGCAAGATTGGCGAGCGTCGGCAGGTACAGAGCCCTGGCCTCAAGTTTTGGCATGACCTCGAGGGTCGTTTCATCGATGGCGTTTTGAATGTCGGTTCCGGAATCCTTGGCTCGCGTCAGCCCCGCTTTGAGTACGCGCGGCAAAAGCGCCTGGGTTTTGCTGTTGCAAAGGCTGATGGCTCTATCGATGTTGTCCGACAGAATATATTTTTTTAGCTTCGCCATGAACGCGCGCCCGTCGACCGAGTAGAGGAACTGGATTTTCCACCAGCGTTCCACCGTGATGGCCGCGCAGAACAGCCCTACTAACACGACCAACCCGCTCTCGAATCCGCCCGCCCGGATGAATTCAAAAAAGCCTCTGATGTAATCCATACAATCCTCCGCTTTGTCCCACGCAAAAATGTGGGTCCTTCAACCTCACTGTTCGGCACGGGGCGCGAACGGGTTTAGGCAATATCGTAAGTAATTGAATTTAAAGAGTGAAAAACGGTGTTGCGATGCCTGTGTAATCGAATTGCCCGCCGTTTGGGGGGCGGCCGATGAGATTTTGCCTATTGAACACAGTGCCTGATGCATTGGGCTAATTCATCTGGCTTACAGATTTGGGCTGAGTCGTTTATCCTTACCCTTAATGGTGCTAACGCATTTCAAACGGCTCTTGGAATTTCCACGCGTATATAACCTTGCGGAAATTTTCAGGATAGATGTCGCCCGCGCGTAACCTACGCAGCGCAGGATTAACTGCTTTCTGATTTTCCCGCAATGGATTTAATCTGATGGGCAGAACGGGATCTGCTTCTTGCAGGTTTTGAAATCCAGGGTGCCGCCTTTGTAGAGTTCGTTGATCGCTTTCACCCGATCAATTTCAACTCGTTCGGATTTTTTTCTGTCCATCCGCTTGAGAATAGAGAAAGTTCCCTGCTTATCGGGTTGTCACATAACGTCCCGAGCTTTTGCGA
>CAZRVZ010000070.1:0-3811 GCA_964603655.1 uncultured Pseudobdellovibrionaceae bacterium
TTCGTCGAAGTGATCCCTTTGGAGTTGTTGAATTTCGGGGGCGGAGAGTTCAGGGGAATGGGAGAGGATTAGGTAGTTCACCAAATCGGCCTTTGTAATTCGGCCTCCTCGGATTTGATCCCTTAAACTTTCACTCCATTCAGAGAGACGTACGATCGCCTCACCACATAGAGTTACTCGGTCCGGGTGTTTCACTCTGACTTTTGGCTTTTCTTCCATTGGGGTCTCCTTTGTTTTTGGGGGTTAGATACGGCGTCGCCGCCCAGCGCTCTTTATGGAGATGAGTATTTTTGGCGCTGACCCCTTCCAACACACATCGTGGGGTGGGAGGGGTCAGCGGCAGAAAACGGAGTCGACCAAAAGCGGCTTGGCGGCGACGCCGTCATTTCCAGCAGTTACACGTTTTGTGGTGTCCAGTGAGTCGGGTACATTTTGTCCAGTGACTACAGGTGGTGGTACAGTCTGAGGTTCAAGCTCGCGAAAGGTAAAGGTGCGATCGCGACCGGTAAGAACCGCATCGGGACCTTTGGTCCTAAACTCGTCGAGTGTCACAAAGTAACAACAGTGAATGGAACCGGAATGACTCCAGGGCTGGTCCCAGATCTTGTCGTAGATTCCGCTCAGTAATTTGAGAAGGGGCATATCCTTAACGACAAAGAGCGAGATTGTGAAATCGCCGCTAAACATCAGGAGCCTAAAAGTTCGTTCCAGCCGCTTTTTAGATTTCCGAGTGAGCTCGAGCTCTACGGCGGCGTAGTGCTTCTTGGTGGTCTCAAAGCACACCACGGCGTCCGGAAGCTTGAAGTCGCGATCCACCCTAGCGTTGCGACCGTATTTCTTACGCAGATCGGCCGCCACCAAGTTTTCCGGGAGGAAACTGGTGATCGCCTTGCACTTCTCAAAGGTCGACCTCAGATCCAGCACCATTAGGTCGTGATCGACGCTTGTGTAGTAACGGGGGGTGAGTGGATATTCAAAGGCACCGGCCCCTTGCCGGACATAGGACATCCCCATGGGTGTAATGCCTAGTACACGGTTACGGTTTGCGTCGATAAGGATGACTTTCAGTACTCCCATATTGATGAGATAGCGAATTCTCCTATAAGCCCCCTCCGATCCCGCAAAAAAGCGATCTTTCAGTTCGGGCGATGTGGCCATCGTATTTTCAAATACAAAGCGCAGAAGCGCCCTATCCCGATCGGTGATCGGGTGGAGCTTGGAAGGATTCATTGGACCCCCTATATATAATAAAAATGCACGAATCGTGCCGCGCAGTAATTCCAACGAGTTAGTGGGGACGGTGTTTTGTAAGTTCTGACTGCTGCGAAAGTATTTTTGGTCGCGAATATAGTTTGCGAAAGGAAGCGGTTACCTAAAAAATATTCTGGACACACGAACGAAGACCTGTCACAGTCGAAAGTGTGTACAGGTACTGCGGGAAAGTTTGGTCGGCTGAAGAAATTATTCAAGTACGAGATCTAATCGTATTGCGGCCGGAAGCGAATCGGGCAGATCTGTCACGCCTGGTGTGTGAGCAATTGCAGTGGTATAGGCCGAACGGCAAGGTTAAGGAGATGAGTTGCCGTGTTGCTATGCTGAGGATGCAGCGTGATGGGCTGATCGAGCTACCCGCCCCGACAGGCCATAGGCCAGGCAAATACAAAATAGTCGAGACCCGTGACGGTAACCCTGAGCCAGATCTGATTTGTGACCTTCGAGAGTTCAGAGAGCTCAAAATACACATCGTCACCCGAGGTCCGAAGCTTCGTCTGTGGAACGAGTTTGTGGGACGATACCATTACCTGGGTTACAAGATGCTTCCTGGCTCGCAGATCCGATACTTCATCATGGATGGTGAGCGGGTACTTGGTGCCATGGGATTTGGTGCGGCGGCGTGGAAGGTGGCCCCCCGTGACAATTTTATCGGTTGGACCCACGAAGAGCGGGCACGAGGTCTCAGCTTAATCGTCGGTCAATCGCGGTTCCTAATCCTGCCATGGGTCCACTGTAAAAATCTGGCATCGAAGAGCTTGGCGATGGTAACGAAACGTCTACCGAGTGACTGGGAGGAGCTCTACGGATTCAAGCCCGTACTTTTGGAGACCTTCGTTGATATCACTAGATTTCGCGGCACCTGCTACAAAGCCAGCAACTGGATCAATGTCGGCAACAGTCAGGGTCGCGGCAAGCTCGACAGGTATGCGAAATTCGGTCAGCCCGTGAAGAGCATTTGGCTGCTGCCTCTCATGCGGGCTTTTCGCTGTCGACTCAGAGGGCAAGACGGTTGTTCGAATATACCTCCAACTCCCTGAGCTGCTTCCGCAATGATGTTCACTCCTCGAATCTGACGACTGCCTCTAAGTCGCTGGCACTTCGACTCGCCACGGACGTTTTTTCACAAGGAGAGAAAATTAATGATCTCAAAGTACAGCTCGCCAAGTTGAAAGAACAAGAGGTCAACAAGACGGCCAATCAGCCATCCGGAAAAAAACCAGATTGGGAAAAGGGGAAGAACCCTGATCCAAAGCCCGACCGGCCTAAAGGGAAAAAAGGTGAACTGGGCGGCAAACGCAAGGGCTCCGGCAATCGCGTGAAGAAGGACCTGATACCCGACCAGCAGGTACACAACGAGCTTTCGCAGTGTGGTGATTGCGGTACAGACTTGACCTCTCAAAATCCCGTCGCCACCAACAAGCGAATCATAGAAGACATCAAACCGCCGGCTGAAAAAACCCTGGTTACCGAAGAAACCTGCGACAGGAAATGGTGTCCAGCCTGTAAAAAGATCGTGTCAGCCAGGTCCGAGCTTGCGCTTGATGGCTCCGATATCGGCCTAAATGCAACGGTCCTCATGGCGTGGCTCTGGGTCGTTCCCGCGCTGTCGTTACCTAACATCGTTGCCTACCTTTCTTGCTTCATGCGTCTTAATCTATCAACGTCCGGAATTTCCAAACTCCTCATCCGCATAGCCAATATTCTTGCTCCAGTTCAAGAAGAAATTCTCAGAGATATTCGAAGTGGAGGGAAACTCTGGGCCGACGAAACCGGATGGAGAGTACGGGGAGTAACCTGGTGGCTATGGGCGTTCGCCAACGAACGTTCCGCCTATTACTTCGCCGCCCCCAGTCGTGGCTCTCCTGTGCTCTTCCAAATCATCGGAGAAGTCTTTTTCGGAGTGCTCATTACCGATGGGTGGGGTGCGTATAATCTCTTGCCATGTTTATTCCGGCAGACTTGTATGGCGCACATTTTTCGAAAAATACGCCACCTCATCGAAAAATACCCAGAACTCAGATCTTTGCTTCGATTTTATTCGAGACTTAAGCGAATCCTTAAGGACGGAGAAAAACTACAGGACTCACGCAAAACCATCGGAGAAAAGACGTTTCGGCGAAGATACGAACTGTTGAACAAGCGACTCCAAGCCTTACTCAGCTGGCCGAATCCAAACTCAGCCTTGAAAAAAATCATCGCATCTATCAGGCGACAAGAAGAGAAAATTCTGACCTTCGTCTTATTGGATGGAGTACCAAATCACAACAACTACGGCGAATACATCATCAGAAAAGGAGTACTCAAAAGGAAAATCTCCGGAGGCAGCATGTCGGAAAGGGGTGCCCAAGCTTATGCCACTCTTAACTCCATTGCTCAAACATGCCACCTCCGCAAAATATCCTTCGTGAAATTCCTCATGACCTCATTCCTCCATTACATTCGAACCGGCAAACCAATGCTGCTTTCAGAATACGCTGCCCACACCGCTGAAAAGAAAAAAGCCGCGTAATTGGTTTCGGACCAGTCAGAACTTACG
>CAZRVZ010000071.1:0-19098 GCA_964603655.1 uncultured Pseudobdellovibrionaceae bacterium
AGCGCGTGCAATGACTTCGAGAAGGGCTCTTCCCAAGCCTTCGAAAAGGTATAGCCCCTCGGTTCGGCAGAGAGTTTGGAATTCTTCTAAATATGGCCGGGCCGAACCGGACCCGTTATGTGACTACCCGATAAGCAGGGAATTTTTCAAAGTGTTTAGACCTTAAAAATCAGGTAGGCGCCGATGAAGATGAGTTTGGCCGAAACCGACGTGACGCCGGGATTAAACTCCGGGTCGGGCGCTCCGGAAAAACTTGTCAGGCTCACCAGGAGTCCCGGCGCGATAGATTGCCAGCGATCGTAAACCGCGATTCCCTCTATTCCAATACGATTGACCTTGCCCCCGAATATCGAGCTGCCAAACTCTAAAGTCCCGTAGAGGCGCAGCCTGTCCCAAACAAAATCAACGTTGGCGGTAGCCGAAACACCTTTCATCTGGCCGGGAAGTTGTTTCGAAATCGGCTGACCTTCTGCGCTGGATAACAGACTATTAAAAATTTTAAACCCAATTTCGCAATTAATCGGCGCTCCGAAATATTTCGCGTCGTAAGTGGATGGCTGAATAGCCCCCTTGAGATAAGGGGGCACGTAAGGGAGCTGGGGCCTGCGCGGAGGCTGGCCCATCAAACGATAGCGATACCCCACTGAGAAATCCGAATACCGAAGAACGGTACCGGTCGTATCGAAATTCCACCCGCTCAAAATATTTGACGTGACGTCAAAGCGTACGCCGAATCGATGGTCCTCTTTCCAATACACGCCCACATCACCGTCAAGATTTGGAAACAGAGTGGAGTTATAACCGGGAGTCTTGGCCGATATCGTCTTGAATCCACCCGAAAGCTGAAGAAAAAGCTTGGCTGCTTCGACCTGAACCAGCTCCACCTGGGTTCCGATCTCCAGATCCCTCTCCGCCGTCAAGAAAAAAGAGTACGGCGATGAAAACACCTTTTTGTCCTTGGTAATGAGCATGAGCCGTAAAAAATACCGTTGATTCGGTATAATTCCCCGATCCGAGTCGAACATACCGTCCCAGTGAATCAAAAATGGCAACTGCGAGTTAAAGGCCATTCGGTAAGAAAGTTTTTCCTTCGGTTCGCTAATCTCGAGTACCCAGGATGTATAGTTAGTAGGCTTTGTCCCTGTCCTGTGCCGAAAGGCCACCTCATCGACTACCTTCTGGCCGGGGTTGAAATAGAATGTGGTCTGCGGATCGCCACGCTCGTTGGTAAGAAAAACCTGAATATTATCGTCTTCTATAACGTCAGCATCTTCGGCACGAACCCGGGCCGAAAATATGACAAGAAGTGCGTACCCAATTACTAAGCAGTTCGTTAGTAAAACTACATTCCGAGCCTTCGTTCGCGTCTCCACACGCGTTGTTCCAGGCGGTTTTACCATCGGTCTCCTTAGTATCAGAATTCTCATGCGGCGAGTTAGCCTCTTACGATTTCTGATAATTTTAGCGGATTCCCGGGCGGCTGGCTACCCGAGCCAAAGGGCGAAGGATCGGGCTAATTCTCGCTCGAACGATTGCGCTCCTGCGCCCGCATGGCGATTGCACGGAATAGGTGCTCGTCGGCCTCGCGAGCCCACTCGCCTGCGAATCGTCGAACCCATCGCCGGATTTCCGGAGACTGGGTCGTGACCTGACTGGGTGCTTTCCCCATAAGCCCTACCTTATGATCCATCTCAAACCTCAAAGACTTCAGGAATCGGGCGGCAGCGGTCGGATCGTATTTAATGAGCTTCTGATAATTCCGATGAAGTCGATCTGCAGCTTTGGGTTCCACCTGCTTGGCCACTGCCAGAGCGAATCTCAGGTAGTCTGGATAGGTATCCAGAATGTCCTCAGTGTCCTGGGTCTCCTCTATCTGAGGAAATACTCTCACGCCGGCCGAAGCCTTCGCGCTCAAAAAAATCGAAAACACTAAATGCAAAATGAATGCGACCCTAAAGTTATTTGTCAGCGAAATCATGTTCCCCCCGTTTCCGAAGGAAGGTGTATACAAGCTGCATGCCAGTTACCTCCTGCACTACAATGTGCGGCACCGTGGAGGATCGAATGGCATTATTCGAGTAGTGGCGAGCAGAAGTTGCCGTTTCACGGCTCCGGGTGACGCAGAAATCGTCGCTTTTCACCCTGTTCGTCCGTGCGCTAGGCGCGAAAACAATTGGAACACACTTTGCTTAACTCCCCTTCGGCGCGTAGTAGTGCGCGCGGATTTTTGAGGGGGAACCCGTGAACACCGTGAATCTAAACTTGAATAAAACGATCAAAGCCTTTACAGCACTCGCCGTCCTATTGACGACAATCTCTTGCGGTAAGGGAACTCCCCCACCGCCTCCACCGCCTCCGACTCCGCCGCCCTCCGGGCCTGCTGGAATTGGTGGTGGACTCGAAGCCAACCCGGGTAATGTTCAGGCGTTTAACATAGCCGACATTTATACCAATGTTGTAGGACACGGGATTCTTGCAAAGGTTGCGACTGAGTCGAACGTAATTTACTCGGTGGTAAGTGGAAACGGGGGGCAGCAGGCAGCTCTTCAGCCCCAAGGCAGTCCGAATGTTCAACAATTCATCCAGTCACCGATGGGGTACACCGTGGACGTGTCTGTGATGGGACAGGCGTACGGCCAACAGATTCCTCCAGTGGTTTTGACTTTAGTCTCTGTAGGAATGTACGGACAACCGATAAGCGAACGTTTCATTCTGGTTCCTAACTACCCACTTGCCGCAGGCGTTTCAGCTTTTACTACTGACCAGCAGGGCGTATTTGTTAGCCAAGGCTCGGGTCAGGGAATGCCGAGCGGGGTACGTAGGCTGATGAAGGTCGCTTTGAGGATGCGTAACCCTCAGATGCAGATTTTTGAAATCGGGCAAAGCGCGCCGATGGGTGGAGGTTTCGGCGGTGGAGGTTTCGGCGGTGGCTTCGGTCAGCCCGGCATGCACTACGGACAGCAGTTTGGCCAACCTGGACAGCCCGGCCAATCGATGTACCAGGGACCTGCAACATTTTTGCAGGTTCATCAAAGGAATCTGACGACGGATTATGGAAACCAGCCACCCGGAATGCCGGGCGGGTACGCCCAGAATCCTTATAGTCAGCCTGGATTTGGTAGTCAGAATCCTTACGGACAGCCAGGCTACGGCCAAAACCCTTACGGCGGCATGCCAATGGGTGGCGGCTTCGGTCAGCCTGGATTTGGCGGCCAGAATCCCTACGGCGGTATGCCTAACGGCGGGGGTTATGCGCCGACCGGTTACCCTGGTTCCGGATATCCGTTTTAATCGACCATTGGGTTTGAAATTCACACAGCGGGGGAGCACTCATGAAGGCGGTTCAGAAGATTCGGTTGGTGATGATTGCGGCCATTCTGGTGGCAACTTACACCGGGTGTAAAAAAGATTCGGTCGATGAAACCGCTGTTTCTAAGGATACCTTCACCGGCAAACCCTACCGGACCTTCGTTACTTTTCAGCGTTACAATCTAGAACAGACAGGTGAAGGTCAGGAAGTCATTTCAAACGTGCGTTTGGAAGTCACGCTCCCCGACGGAAGAAAGATGGGACTCCCCGAAAACGGCCAGTACTGGCCGATTGGCCACGCTCAATCTCAGGAAATCAATCGAACGTTGGAAATTCCTTGGTCCAGCATTCGCAATGATGGCTTCAAAATGACAATACAGATGGTTCGGCGAGGCACCGAATATCTGCCCTGTGTGTTTGATGTTGTTCAGATCTCCCAATTCAATCGCGCCTACGTCTGCCACACCGATGTTTCTGCCCAGATCAACCAGGAAAAGGCTACCGAGCTAACTGTTGATAAAGAGGGTGTTCAGATTCGTGTATTTACCGATCTCAATTCTCCGTCTCGCCAAATCCCAGCGGACCTGGCTCGCAGCCGCTAGCGTTCACTCCGAGGCATTTCCACCCCGAGAAGCGCCCCGTCGCTCGCCCTGATCAGCACGGTGACCGGCATTCCCAGCGAGTTTGTTGCCGGAACTGCGATTGCAAACTCTCCGCGGTTTTCATTGAAATTTTCATAAATCACTTCCGAAAAGACTGAACCATCCCAACGAACGGTAAAGCCGGCCGGCATTCGATTCGAAATCTCGCCAATTTCCTCGCGTGTTCGCGGCGCCTGAGACACGACTGAATCGTCGCGTAATGAGTCGCCGTTTGCAGAATCCCGGTTCACTGAATCGCCGTTTACAAAGTCAATGGGCCGGTAGTTCCACTGCGAAGCCGAAACGGACATCTGGCGATCGAATTTCACTTCGATGCGCATGCCCAGTATAGGCAATTCACCCTGAAAAACCTGGTAGCTGACCGTTGCACCAAATGGAGTCCTGACCACAGAGCCCCGAAGCTGATGAATATCCCGCAATTGCCTGTCGGAGGCCTGTGATCGAATGAATGTATCTGCCGCGATCAGAAACACACGATCGGGCAACTGGGTCTCAGGTACCCCTGCCTCCAGTCGAAGCATTCTTGGGCGAGGACGAGGTAGCGACCGGAAACTGGTGCGCACCGGTACCGCGATTTGAGGTCTAGGGGCCGCGTTCTGCTCCCGCTGATCAAATGTTGAAACGGACCACCCCACGACAAGCACCGCGAAGACGGCCGAAATGAGTTGAGTTCTGAGCCTCATGGAATCTCCCCGTCAAACACGACGTCGCCTGCGTTATCGGGGATGGACGTCGCTTCGACCATCACGTATAGGGGCCGGCTCTTTCCCAATCCAAACCCCAGCGCCTCGATGTACTCCTCAATGAGCGTCAAGCTGTAGTAACCGAGGGCTTCGGAGTAGTGAGAGGTTTCGGGACTAAAATAATAATTTCCCTGTGCATCCGGGGCGGCAAGCGAGGCTAGTGCGTCACTGATGGATTTGATTCTCATTTTGATAAAAGCGCTTTCAAGGCCAATACTAACGATAAGAACTGCAATTGAAGTGCCGCAAAATCAGGCTGGACTCGTGCCCAAGCGCCACGAACAGTGTGTACAAGGAGTTTACAGTTGCTAACACTCCTTCTTGCCACCAGCTTGACGGATTATCATCTTCTCATTTAAGCAGGTATTGAAGTATGGCCAGTACGACGCAAACTTACAAACAGGTGGCCTCTCTTCTTGCCTCCAAGAAACATAGTGAGCGGATGTTCTCGCTGCTTGCCGATACATTTAAAGCGCTGGGAGATACCTCTCGGGTGCGCATTGTGTGGGCCGTATCCCAGGGCGAGCTTTGCGTGGGGGATATTGCCAAATTGGTTGGAATGAGCCCATCGGCGGTCAGCCACCACTTGCGAACTTTGCGTAATTTAAACCTCGTTCGCGTGCGCCGAAACCACCGCACGTTGTTTTATTCGTTAGACGATCTTCACATCAACGGTCTCCTGCGCGAGGGGATCGAGCACGTAGAGGAGTTACTACCCGTATGAAACAAACGAGTGTTCGTCTGCTGGTTTACGCGATTTTGTATTCGAACCTCTCATTTGCCGAGGATCCGCGATTGTTAAGTCATCTTCTCGGCTACATCGGACTGGACTACAGCGCGGCGGTCGAGCGGCCAGGTGTTGTCGTGAATGCCGGTGAGTATGCGGAGATGGTCGAATTCATCGATTCGGCTTTCAAAGAGGCAGGCCTAATTCCTGAAGTTCGCCAGGATGCTTTCGTGAACGCTGGGCTTTCGGATCTCAAGTCGCTCATTCTCCAAAAGGCCGCGCCTGCAACGGTGGCGTCACTGGCGAAACGTCTCGAGGATCGCGTGGCATCGGTTTGTAAATTGGGGCGCGTACCATTTCAGTGGCCCGATCTCGCGCACGGAGAAAAAATGTTCGGGGAAAGTTGCGCCCAATGCCACGGCGTAACGGGTCAGGGCGATGGCCTTCTAGGCCGGGCACTCGATCCACGCCCTGCCAATTTTCTCGATAACGATCGCATGGCCAAGATGACGCCGTTTAATATTTTTAACGCTATTCGGCTGGGAGTTCCTGGCACCGGCATGGCGGCCTTTTTGCTTTCCGACGACGAAACTTGGAATCTGGCCTTTTTCGTTCAGTCCCTGCGCCATCGGGGCGATTCGCTCGAGGCTGTCGCGGGCCTCGGCAAACCGAATCATCCCGGCTCGTCTGGCGGACCCATGCTTTCCCTGGCAAAACTGGCGGAACGTTCGGATGACGATCTCTTAAAAGATCTCACCGGATCGTCGGACGAGAGGCGTGAGACATTGCGCCACGCACGGATACATCAGATAGACGGGTCGAATCAGCCCAATCAAAATGGCGGCCCAGCCGCCCGAACCAAACTCTCGCAGTTTGTCGACATAGCTCTGGCGCGATTGGTCGATGCCGAGCGTGCCTATGAAGAAAAGAATTGGGACCGTTCTGAAAAGTTTGCGCTCGCGGCCTATCTAGATGGAGTGGAACTTTTCGAGGCGCGATTGCGCTCGCGGGACTCGGATTTTGTCGTGGATCTGGAGAAGAAAATGGCGGCTGTGCGAATGGCCATAGCCCGACGTTCGGACCGGCCCGTGTTTCTGGCGGCTACTCAGTCTGCCCGCTCGGCGCTGGAATCAGCGAGAACGCTGCTCGAGGGCCCCGATTCTTCACCGCTGGTGATGGGTGTATTATCGGCCGGAATCGTCATGCGCGAGGCGCTCGAGGCGATTCTCATTCTCATCGCGCTCCTGGGAGTCGTTCGCTCGGCCAATGTTAAAATTGCCGCCCTGTCGGTTCATTTGGGGTGGGTGTCGGCTTTGGCGGCGGGCGGAGCGCTCTGGGTATTTTCCGGCTGGGTGTTTCGCCTCTCAGGGTTGCAGCGAGAATTGCTCGAGGGATTTGTAACCGTCTTTGCGGTGGCGGTGCTGCTTTACTTCGGGTTTTGGTTGCACCGCAAGACGGAAGTCAGCCGGTGGCGGAGTTTTTTAAGTCAGGTAGCCGCGCAGCTTGCCGACGGCCGCAAGCTGTTCGGGCTCTTTGGCGTTGCCTTCATGGCAGTTTTTCGTGAGGCGTTCGAGACGGTACTTTTTTTGAGGGCGCTGTCGCTCGAGTCATCCGGAGTCGGTGAATACTGGATCGGCTTAGGCGTGCTGGCGGCGCTGGTATTTTCCATCGTGCTAGCTGCGGTCACGCTTCGGGCCAGCGCAAAGATTCCGATTCGCGAGCTCTTTTTGATCTCCTCTACGATGCTCGTGGTACTGGCGGTGACATTAATAGGTAAGGCCATACATGCCTTTCAGGAAGCGGGTTACGTCGGGATTACGACATTTCCGCTCGAGCTGCGATCGGATCTCCTGGGGGTCTACCCCAGCTGGGAGACGCTCATTCCTCAAGTTCTCATTGTGGCCTTGGCCGCGGCCGTTTGGTCATTAGATCGTTCCAGGGCCGTCTCGCGTTCACAACTTCCTCAGTCTTGACCGATTCACAGTGTGCATCGGCCCAGAATTTTAGCTGTTGGAAAAACTCTTTCTGGCAAAGATCATTGTGAAGCTCATGATAGCCGCCCGGGATTAAAACCAAAGTGCGATCGCGCGAACCGATGCCGCGCAAAATCTCAAAACTTCCTTCGATGCGAATCAATCGATCGTGAGTACCATGGGCGAGCAGAACCGGAAGCTTCAGTTGAGGAATGATTTCGGGTATCTTATCAAGCGCCTTTAAGATCTCGTCGCCTTGTCTCACGGTATTGAAATGAAATGAAAGCGGATCTAGGTAGTATGACTCTACGACTTCCGGAATGCGTGAAATGCTGCCATGATCCGAACTACCGGGGATGCGAAACGCCGGATACACTCGATTGATGAATCGCCCGACCCTGATCTTTGCGGGCGAAATTGCGCTTCCGGTGAGAAACGCGGGGGCGCTCAGGATGAGCCCCTTAAGGAGCTTTTGAATCGGTAGCGAACCATGCAGCGCAATGGCCCCGCCGAGGCTGTGCCCCATAAGAAAGGTTGGGAGTGTCGGGAGTTGGGATTGCGCCCAACCGAACACAGCGTGGAGATCGTCGGTATAGTCGCTGAATCGTTCGATGTATTGCGGCCGTCCTCCGCTTTGTCCCGATCCCCTGAGGTCGAATCTAACGACCTCGTAACCGAATTCACCAAGCGCGTTGATGGTATTTAAGTGGCGCCCGCTGTGTTCGCAAATGCCGTGCACCAGCACCACGCGACCCCGGGGTGTCCCGTTTGACGAACCCGGTACCGGGTGGTGCCACAGTGCCAACTTTCCGAGAGAGATGTAATCCATCGCTCAAGTATTATAGGGTACTGCTAATGATGACACCAACGCAGAAATTGTGGGGGCGATTAGCGCGAGAACTCAGTGCCAAGGACGCGCGGCTCGCCCGCGTAATCCGGGTTGTCGGACCGCCGCTGATAAAACTGGAGTCCGCCCCGTTCCGGGCTCTCATTGAGAGCATCTTGTCACAGCAATTGGCACCTAAGGCCGCTCGCTCGATTATTGACAGAGTGAGGCGGCTACACCCTCCGTTTCCGGGACCCGGTCGACTGGCTTTGCTCTCCGACAGGCAATTAAGAAATTCGGGAGTCTCCCCGCAAAAGCTATCGTATCTCAGAGCGCTCTCGAAAAGGTGGGATGACACTTCATGGCGGCGCGGCTGGGCGCGGTGTTCGGATGCCGAACTCGTCGATCGGCTGACAGAAGTAAAGGGTATCGGCGAGTGGACGGCACACATGTTTCTCATATTCTCGATGGGGCGTCCCAATGTGCTTCCCGTCGGTGATTACGGAGTCCGGCGTGGCCTTCAACTACTCTTCGGGTTAAAAGAGATACCGCTCCCCCAACACGTTCCCGGCTTAGTTCCGCACTGGGAGGGAGCTTACTCTGTCGGCAGCTGGTATGTGTGGCAATCGCTCGACAAAAGCCCTCCCGCGTCATGACATCGGTAATGGAAGTCTTAATGATGCGGAGCTGGAGGATCGCGCTATGTTTAAACTATTTTTAGTCGTCTGTTTTTCCCTGGCCGCACTGTCGGCTGCGCCGCTAACGTATGAGCAGAAAATCGAGGAGCTGTTGCAGTTGAGCTCGCTCATGAAGAGCCAGTACGGTCCGTATGATTACAAAAGAACTGTGCTCAAAGATTCTCCCGAGTTGATTCTAAGCCGTTACGTTCAGCTGGCTCAAAACACGAGTAACGAGGAGTTTTATTACCTGATCAATCGATTCGTCGGTGAATTTAACGATAGCCATTTTGGATCAAAGGTCCAGACCGACCGTCTGGGGCAATTGGGATTTATCGTCGAGCGAGTGGCTGGAAAGGTGTTGGTTGACGAGATCGATCGTTCCCGGCTTTCGGAAACTTTGTTTCCATTTCAAAAGGGTGATGAGCTGGTCGACATCGGCGGGCGCACTGTAGAGTCGCTAGTTGCGGAGCTCGGGCAGTATTTGGGCAGCGGTTACCCGGAAACGAATCTGCGTCGCGCGACCTGGATTCTCACGTTCCGACCCGGTGCGGGTGTTCCGGTACCAACCGGTAAAACCACAGTGACCTTGAAAAAAGCCGATGGAGCGGAGCAGACCGTCGAGCTCGAATGGTTAGTGACCGGCGATGCGGTTGAAGTAAATACCGGACTAAACGGCGAGAAAGATAGTCTACGAAACTCGCCTCAAGACGGTCTATTGGAATCGACCGCATACGGGCAGCTTTCCATTTTTGATATCTATGAGAACGCGCCCCGTACCGAAAAAAGCTTTCGCTGCTCGGGCATCACTCGAACGGCCATCCCCGAAGGCGCTACGCACCTGATGAAGACACCGTTTGTCGCCTATTATCACCCGACGCCCAAGGGAAACGTCGGCTATTTGCGAATCCCCCACTACTACTGGCTCAATCCCATAACCGGCGCCGACGAATCGGAGATTCGATTCGCACAGTACGAATGGGTCATCGAACAACTCGAAAAAAAGACCATGGGATTGATTATCGACCAGGATCACAACTGCGGCGGCAGTGTCTCGTACCTGGAAAAAATGGTCAGCCTCTTTCTGGATCGGCCGTTCGACGGGCTTCAATTTCAGTTTCTGGCGAGCCGTCACGAGTATCTTCAATTCAGTTCTTGGGTGAACGCCGAGGAAAAAGCTACCGTAATAGGCAGCGATTTCCTTAAGGTCCTGGATCTGATGAAGGTCAGTTTCGCCAAGGGGGAGCGCCTTACCCCGAAAACGACCTTCCAATTCGATCGGAGGATCGAACCCAATTACATTCGCTACACGAAACCCATCGTGATGCTCATTGATGAGCTTTCAGGCTCCGGTGGCGATGCATTTCCCGCGATGATGCAGGGGCTGCGCCGGGCAAAGCTCATGGGCACCCGAACCATGGGGGCCGGTGGGCACGTAATAGAACTCGACAACGCGCTCAGCTACTCCGGAAATAAGCTGAGACTGACGAAGTCGCTGTTTTATCACCCGAATGGTACCGCAATTGAAAACAACGGAGTGACACCCGATGTGCCCTACGCCATCACAAAAGAGGATTTTCTAGGTGGCTACAAGGCCTACCAGGCTAAGTATCTCGAATTACTCCTCGGAATGATTTGAGGGCTGTTGAGTTCTTTTTTCGCGCGGAATTGACGCGATACATTACTATACTGTAAAAGACACCCCCTCGGTGGCGCGGTGCCGCCGGCTGTATTGCCGTTTTTGGGCTGTTTTTGTCTGGAGGTGTTCCGTGCGACGCAATTTTTTATCTTTAATGAGTTTCCTGATTATCGGGTCGGTTTTTCATTCGCCTTTCCTGCGTGCCGATGAAGTCACACCCAATGATGCGAGTCAGCGTGCCTTAGGCCTGGGAGTGAACCAGCTGGGATACCGAATATTTCAACAAATTCATAAAACGGAGAGTGAAAAAAATCTATTCATCTCGCCGCTCAGTCTCCACGAAGCACTCAGCATGGCTTATGTGGGTTCCGAGGGGGCAACCCGCAAGGAGCTGGCAGCGCTCCTCGGCGTTTCTCACTCCGATTCGAATACCCGGCTAGCGGATACCTGGGAGTCCTTGAGAAAAGCGCTCGAAAATGCCGATCCCAAAATAAAATTGGCCATTGCCAATTCGATGTGGGCCAATGCGGCCAATGATGTCACCTTCAAGAAATCGTTCGTTGAATTAAACACGCGCGCGCACGGAGCCGTACTGCGGTCCATGGACTTTCAGTCAAAAGGATTTTTAAGCGCCCTCAACGGCTGGGTGAAGGAAAAGACCCAGGGCAAAATTCCCACTATTTTGAATCCGCCGATTCCCAAGGATCAACTGTTTTATCTAGTCAATGCCATTTACTTTAAGGGAGCCTGGAAGAACGAGTTCGACAAGAAGATAACGAAGGACGCCGATTTTCGCCGTCAGAGCGGCAGTATGAAAGTTAAGATGATGTCCCAGAATGGGAGATTTCGTTATACCGACAGTCGCCTCGAGGGCCAGCTCGTCGAGATTCCGTTTGGAAAAAAAGGTGAAATGGTCATGACGGTGTACCTGCCAACGTCGCTGGTGAGCAAAAGGTTTTATACGGACATGGGAGCACGTTTGACCGCCATGCGAGAAAAACTGAGAAATCGCGAAGGGTCGGTCTCCATTCCTAGGTTTAGCATCGAGTATGGCAATAATAAGGTCATCGATGTGCTCAAGGCTCTCGGTGTCAAGATTGTGTTCTCTAATGATTCAGACCTCTCGGGGATCGCAGAGGGTGAAGAGGCCAAGATCAACACGATCATCCACAAGGCGATTATCGATGTTAACGAAGAGGGGGCTGAGGCCGCCGCAGCCACGGTAATCGGTGGATCTCGAACGACCTCGGCACCGTTGGAACCGCCATTTTCCTTTATTGCGGACCGCCCGTTTTATTTCGATATCCGCGATCTGAAATCGGATCTGACCCTTTTTGCGGGCGTCGTGAACGAGCCGAAGGAACCCAAAAAATAGAGACTGTTGAGAAGGCTTTTGGCCTTGAGGCAAAAATCTACGGCTCTCTCTACATCTCCACTTTCGCGTAAGTGGAGATGTGGCGTTGCGCCGCCCATCCGGTTCAGGCGGCGTTTAAAGCGGGTTCAAGGCCGTTCGGTGCGATCACAGTCCAGGCGACTACCTACAACCATCCCAACTGTCTAAATATTGGTCGAACGGGGGAGTCGTCCAGGCACGTACTGGGCACGCAGGGGTCTTGTGCGCACCGCGCGCGTTTTGACTGCACATTAAGAGTGCGTGAAAGAGTGCGTGAATCTTAGCCAAAATGTGAGTTCGCACCAAGCCTATTCGGGGTGCCCGGCTAGGCCCTAGTCTTGCACTCTACGAGTGATCAGGAGCTCTTACATGATTAAAATGACAGGCGGGCTACTTTGGTTGGTTATCTGTATCGGGGTGGTCGCCATCACCGGTTTTGGGGAACCCTCTAACCCGTTTGAAAACCAGACGGTGGTTCAGCCCAGCGACGGCAATCGAGAGAGTCAGCCCAATTTTGGTTCCGGTCTGGCAGGGTCGATATTTCAAAGTAAACGCGCAAACGAAAATTCCATAGGGCCTGTGGGGAGTAACGGTGACGGGCGTGAGGGAAAAGCTCGGGAATCCAAAAATACCGCGTCCAATGGTTCGGGTGTCGCCATCGGAACTGGCGCGGCGCTGCTGGGTGTGGGAATTCCGATGTCGCTCGTGCCTGAAATCATCACAATGGTTGCCGGGATAGAACTCATTGTAAAGGGCTCGCTGGAGCTAGCACAGGGAATTGCGTCCGCTCGGGCAGCCGATGGCAACCGTTATCTGGAGGACACGCTCCGCAAAGCAGGGGATCCCTCTCAGAATGCGTTACCCAGCAATTCGTCAGAGGCCGCTGCGACGGCGAGGGCAAAAGAGGCTCTCCTTACGCCCGAGATTAAGAATGCGCTCGAAAAGACGGGCACCGATCCGGAGCAGTTCGCAAATCAAATGCTCTCTAATAACGGCGCCGGGGCTACCGGCGAGAATGTAGCGCGTGCGTTGGGGGTGCCCATCGAGAGTCTGAACGAGGCGCGGGGACAGGGAAGTGATGCGCTGGTCACGAGCGAGCTCAACAAGATTAAGTCGATGGGGCTGGGTACTGAATCGTTCGCCAGCGGACTGGAAGGTGAGTCGGCCGATAAATTTACCGATAAATCCAATGGATTGGCATCTGGCAAAGAATCCGAATCGGGTGGCACTGAAGGTCAAACAGAAGCTGGGCACGCGGCGGCGTTAGTGGGCGGCAGTGCGACGGGGCCCCACGTGGCGGGAGGTGCGCAGGCAAAGCCAATAGAAAAAGGCGAATCGAAGGATTATTTGGCCGGGCTATTCCCTCCGGGAATTCTGGAACCGGGCGCGGTTCCCGGTAAGCAGGACCTCATCGGAATTGGAATCTTATCGCCTCCCAAAGGCCGAACCATTTTTCAGGTCGCCCGCAACGAATACCGCAGCTTCTCAAAATGGCGTCGCGGGACGCTAGTCACCTCGGTCGCCAGTCGGGACTAAAACCCGGTCCATTTCCAATAAATTCTTACCGCTAAACTCTTACCGCCTGCTACTGAAGATATTTGGCCAGCGCGAAGTCGTAATTCGATCCGTTGTGCGTTTTTCCGGCGATAAAGATGGCGCTCGAGCCCGAAAGCGCGACGGCGGTCGCCTCATCGTTAGAGCCGAAGTCGAGCGTTTCACCGCCCAGGGAGCCGAACCCGGCATCGGCGGATCCCTGCCTATCGATGCTGAGCGCGCCGAAATCGACGCCCTTCGAGGACGTATAATTGCCAACGACCAGAATATTCCCATCGGACTGAAGGGCCTGGGCATTGCCGTACCCGGAAAGTGCGGTTGCCGCCGTGCTGAAGTTCGTCAAGAGTTTCCCATCATCGCTAAAGTCGGTGTTCAATACGCCCGCAGAGGTCAACGCTGCGATAAAGATCTGCGGTGCAGAGCCATTATCGCTCTTACCCGAAACGACGATAGACCCGTCGGACAGAATGCTGGCACCAAAAGCCGAATCCTGTATCTGAGAGGAACTGGTGCTAGAGATCGTTTTACTGCCACTCGAACCAAATGTGGTATCGAGCGATCCATCCGAAGACAACCTTGTCACCGCCAGTTGGGTGATATTGCTGACGACACTCGAGCCGGCAAGAACGATGCGGCCGTCATTCTGAATCGCCAAGGCGTGGGCCTTATCGTCCCCGGTACCAATGCTTAACGTCTTTTTACCATCGGAATCGAAAGTGGTATCGAGCGCTCCTGCCAGAGTGAGACGGACGACCGCCAAGTCGAAATTACTCGCCTTTGAGAATCCGGCGGCGAGGAGATAACCGTTTGGTTGCACACCCAGCGCTCGAATCTCATCCTGAGTCGACCCGATGGGAAGAGTGACCTTTCCGGCCGTTCCGAATGATGTATCCAAAGATCCATTGGCTAAATATTTGGCTAACGCGAATAGCGATGAGGCTCCGCTCGTTGCAGTACCGCCCGCAACGAGTGTGCCATCGGACAGAATGGCCAGTGCATATGCGACATCCGATGCGCCGGAGAAATCGGTGGATACCTTGCCGCCCGACCCGAACGTGGTATCGATAGCACCGGCTGTGTCGAACCGAGCCAGGGCGAAATCGGATTGGCCTGCAGAAAACGACCGGCCGGCCAGGACGATTTTTCCGTCCGCCTGAACGGCGACGGCGAAGGCTTCGTCGTCTGCCAAACCCAGTGCGAGCGTGACCTTTCCGGAATTTCCGAAAGAGGTATCGAGCCCACGAGGACTCGAGCCGGTGCAGGACGCGATGCCAAAGCAGAGGCCAAAGCATATGCCAAAGCATATGATAGTGCCACTGTACATTGCGATGGTGACGCCAATGGTGACGACAGCGCTGGCGGCGATGCCTGCGGTCATAATGGCGCCGGTGTGTGTCAGCAGATGCGCGATGTACTTCCTATCCCTCCTGGTCACATTTTGTTCGGTGATGGCAACTTAGGGTTTGCCCGCTCACGCAGCTCTTTATAAATGAAGTGAAGAATTGCCCCTGGTTTCTTCGCACTTATAAGACCGATTTTTGGGGGTAGGGGTACCACAGCTAGCTTGCTAATTTAAGATGCCCCATGACTGGCAGTTCGAATAACTCTCCCCGCAAGAGGCGGGTAGAAAAAAATAAAATTTCAAAATTCTCTACTTCTCCGGTCTTTGGGTTGAGCCTGGCGATGATGTCATCACCCAGTTCCTCTGTTACCTGCTCTTTATACGGAGCGACCTTATCAATATTGAGAATGTCCCCCTCCCGGTCATAGGAAAATTTTAGTTTTTCTTCCATTCGATCTCTCCTTCTGAAAGCTTTCTGGCGATATAGCCTGTGACGATCCAATGCCTTTCCTTGGGTGCGCTGTCGGTCACCACCACGATTACAACGAAATTACCACCTGCCACATCGGTGTATGTACGAGCAAAAAGCCTAGCATTTGGAAATCGTTTGCTTCGCCGTATCTGGTCCGGTTCGGCAATGACCTCTGCGATCTTACCCTCGTGCGCCGGCAGAAAGTCAGGGTGTCTCTTGGCCATGTGATCGAAACGCTCATCGGTGATTTCGACCTCGCCCTTCAAATATGTGCACGGGTACTTCTTCATAACCAGAAAGGAATCTTATCAAAGAACGAGCTCTCCGCGCAACGTTAATCTGAGGTTAACTCTACAAAGTAATCCGGGATTATTACGGGAGCGCATCAAAAAATTGGAGACTCGGTTCGTCCTCATTGATGAAATTCAAAAAGTTCCCGAACTCTTGGACGAGGTTCACTATCTGATTGAAGAGAAAAAGGTGGTTTTTGGCCTCTGTGGTTCCTCGGCGCGCTGGGTGAAAGTCCGGCCTGATCAAAGCCGTAGCTGGCGGGTCAGTAGCGAGTCTTGCTGGGTGACGAGTAATCGTCACTCTGAAGCGTAGATAGCGAGGGTGCGGGTTGTTAGGGTTCAGCTCCGAAATCTATGTCATCGTGGATGCCAACGTATTTGAAATAACGGAAAGCAGCAGTCGAGATCACCGTATTAAGCGAGGTGGTTGAGGACCACCGGAGTTTTAGCCAACGGCAAGTGCCCAAAGGGGACGACCAGGAACCTGGGAATCCCAGTCGATTCTGCATACAAATTGGGGTTGGCGGGAACCCGACCAAAGAAACCCGATCGGCCGCAGCCATGAGAAGGCGCCTGCGGCAGAGCGAAGAAAAGCCTTTTTGATGCAGTAGGAGCCGGCAAGGGAGACCGTAGCCCCTCTGATAACCGACTGGGCCTCTTATGAATCCATAGCATCGATGAAGCTGGGACACTGAATCTGAAATGACCAGGACCCAGTGGAGAGAAGGGAAGAACAAGTGAACGAAACGGATGAGGGAAACAGGGGCGGTGCTCAGACACCGGAATCTCTGTCAACGAAACTCAATCGTCTATCTGAGACAGCGAGGAGAGATCCGAGTTTTCAGTTTCAAAACATAGCTCACCTAATCACGGTGGAGATGTTGTTTTGGTCTTTTCAGCAACTTCGCAAGGATGCGGCTGTCGGTGTCGACGGGGTGGGGGCGTGGGATTATGAAAGTAATCTGCGAGTCAACCTCACCAAACTTCATCAACAGTTAGTGGCGGGGCGCTACCGCGCCCAGCCATTGCGCAGGGTCTATATCGAAAAAGAGAACGGGAAGCAAATGCCTCTCTCGATTTCAGCGGTAGAAGACAAGATTGTCCAAAAGGCAGTCGTCGAATTACTGAATCGGATTTATGAGAATGACTTTCTACCGTGCTCTTATGGATACCGGCCCGGACGAAACGCACATGACGCGGTGGAAGCGATACAACGCAAAATCACCTGCGGCAAAGTGAATTACGTTTTGGAAGCCGATATCCGTGACTTCTTTGGAAGTATCGACAGAAAGCAATTGATGGAGATGCTTCAAAAGCGAGCCCGGACCAGTTTATAGACGTGACGGGCGAGTTTATCAATGGGCTCTTTCAGAGCCTAAAGAATTTGGCTCAAGCAACTCAATTATGGTCTCACACTCCCTAACGCTGCCGAGGGCTATCTCATAGAATCGTCGTCTATCGGCTTGGCTACTCTTTTGGCCGAGCCCTCACTCAGATTAAGAGCGACGACTTGAAGCCGCTCGCATCAGCTGGTTCCTCAGATGTTTGGGGGCGCTTTGGGCCCGGGCCTCTCGATAAAACTCAACGGCTAATTGGTAACTTCGAAATTGATGAAGCACTTTTTCCTCCTTAAAAAACTGGTTTCCACCCGCGTCGACCTACAAGCTAATCAGAAACTCGCGCCGCTGACCCCGAGCCGCGTTTCCGCTAAACCGCATGCCGCCGGCCGCAAACCGCCGGCCGCAAACCGCCGGCCGCGAACCGCCGGCCGCGAACCGTTTATACGGCGCTACATTACGAAAGGTATTTTTTTGACACTATGATCTCAGGCTTGATTAGGGGGCAATTCCCGCGTAGCGGGAATCGCTGACTGGATCCCCATCGATCCCGATTGTCGTCCGTAACTTTCCATATCTCCAAGTGTTTCCCTCGATCACCATTAGCTGGCCAGCTTCTCATAAGGGCCAATTTCCACCAGGTTCCGCTTCTTTCTAGCCTCTTCAACGATTGTCTCAAGCTTTGAGGCAACCGAGTCAGAAATCCAATCTGCACCACACTGCGAACAAACGGTGGCTGGCACGTTTCGCACAACTACGACCCCGAAGGATAGATCGGCCGCGAACGTTGTTACCCCTGGTGCTTTGTCTCCTCCGCAGAGAGGGCAGAGATCCTGTGTTCTCATGGTTTTCTCCTCGTTCTAAAGTCTGGCTCAAAATATTTGAGGTCGGGTTCATAACTCGTAATTACAAATGTCTTGTTCTGCTTTTCATCGAATGCTGAGACAACGTGTAACGGTTTTCCAGCGGCGAGTCCGAGCATCAAACAGCTCGGAAAAGGGCGTGCGTTCGGATAACTTTCTATGACGTCTCCCTTTAGTAAAGTGGCGATAATATCGGCCCTCATAATATTGCGTTCAGCCATTCTTACCAGGGCATGACGGTTCCACTCGATTGCCCCGGCTGTTGCGGCCTTGCGTAGATTGTCTAGAAGACGGAACATTCAGGTCTGTCCATTTGATGAAGGGCCATCCCACTCGGCCAACGTCATCAATCGTACAATGGCAGTTGTACTAGGCTCAAGGTGTTTTTTTTGGAGCCTGAAACTTCCTTAACCCTGTATTACTAATGTCAAAAGTCTTGTCTCCGTAAGAAGATTTTTAGTTTGATAATTTTCTCAGACCACCAACGAAGCCATTAGCAATAAGCCATTAGCTTTTGAGGAAGACATTAGGATATTCAGGCCGCGATTTTGCTGAGTTGATTGGCGTCAGCGTTTCTGGTCGCGATTAATGCCGAAATAATGGGGTTGGTCCCCGCATTTTGGTCGATCTGATCATCGCGTCATTACCATGCGTCTAACGCAAACCCTCTCCGAGACGCAGCGCAATCCGTATTGTACTCATTTTTTGTTGAAATCATTCCGAAAAGTGAGGGGAGGTATGTAACGCTTCGTTACCCTATGCCCATACTCATAGCCATTGGAATATGCACCGTGCTTGCGGGGATGTCCGTGACGTCCCAGATGGCCACCAATCTACAAAATCGAAAGCGTATCGCCCATCTCGATCGCGTGGAGGGCTTCTATGTCGGTGAGCTGTTAGCCTGGCATGGAACTTTACGAAAATCCGCTGGATGGCAGACTCCCGGAAAATCGGTCGCATCCCTGCCACGCTTGGATTACTCGGGACTTACGCCGGAACAATTGCCCGTTGCGCCCGGAACGCCCCTCAATGTGGCGACCACCAGCCGCATCGCTCCGTCCTTACAACTCATACGGAGAGTTCCCGCCGGCGGCCTCATGCATTCCTCCGCGAACGGAGACTGCGGTTATTTTGCGAATCAGAAAAATAGGTTAAACCTGAATTTTGCATTTGAAATTGGAAGCGCTGGACAGACGCCTCCAGCCTAGCTTTTGGTTCGATCGTTTCCGAAGAATCAATGCCAGTAAGGGTGATCTTGGATTATGTTTGGGGGTTACATAGCGGGTCCAAA
>CAZRVZ010000072.1:0-19382 GCA_964603655.1 uncultured Pseudobdellovibrionaceae bacterium
GACAATTGAGCCTACATGCCGAAAGAATCGCTCGATTTGAAAAGAAGTTGAAACTCAACGGCCTCATCAAGTCGGCATTTTTGCCACAGGAATTAGTCTTGGAATTCGAGCAAACAATCATGGTGGACAAACGCTTCCGCCGGCCGCATTGGGAGACAACTAAGAAGCTCATTGCTGCTGTTAATCTCCATCCTTCAAAATGGTACGCGCGCCCCGCGGTGCTCTATACCCAATATTCCAAGCACGGCTTTAGTCCTGATTACTCAAACCGGCTTCTGAGACTAATGAATGCCTGGAGATGGTTCTTCTGCGATAGTACAAACCGCGCTTGGAAAGATGTTCCACGGCCGCGCGGATTTGAATTGCAGCTCATTAAGAGAGCCTATCTTAAAAAAATGCCTGGCGGCCGGGATGCAAAGCCACTTTCGCCGGAAATGCTTCGCGGTGCTAAGACAAACCTCGATGAGCAGCATTACAATTGACTTTACCTCAGCGTTTGGTTTGCTCTCAGGCCACGAGAGATCAATAACCTCCTAGTTGATGAAGAAAATCTTTGGTGGGTGAATAAGAGCGATGATCGTTTCCTGATTCTCAATATTTACCAACAAAAATTGCAGGAAGAGGGGATATGCCAGAGACTTTGCAAAAAGGATTCTACAGATCCCGCGCACTGAAAATGAATTACTTTTCTGGGAGCGTTCAAAGAAGCCTGTCGCTCTTAGCAATTTTCAAAAGTTCCGGAGAATAAGATTTTCGAAACATTTTTTCTTGTTTTCTAGGAGTCGCGTGCGCAACTCCTCGCCATATATCAGCTGCCCTTCCTCCCAGATGACTTGGCAAACTCCGCCGTGACCGGCTTTCTTTGAAAAGGAGTCCTGGGCATAAAAAAGTAAATCGAGTTTTTCCGAAGTTAAGGGGGGCGCCGGATAAACTGCAGCCTGACAAGGCTTCACATCGGCAAAATTCGATAAGATAATAGCCAAATCGATATCGGACGATTCATGGCGAGTCCCGCCTGCTATGGAGGACCCAAATAGATAAACAGAGAGGGGCGCGTGGCGCCGAACAATTTCATTCACTACTCGAGTGACTTCCAAACGATGGTCTTTGTCGGTCACGTCAGAGTTGAATAGTTTTCCAATTCCCATAGGCAATTCATACACTGACGCACTAAATTCGTCGATAGGCCAACGTGGAGCTTGGAATCGGATTACTAGTTTTGGCTGCCAAACGCCCGTCCCATATGGTGCCATTTATATACATTGTATGTCTATTATTGGTAGGTTTTAATATATTAAGTGGCACACTCAAGACAACGCCATATTCTTCCGGTTTTACTCAAACGTCTAAGATTCAGTCCGGTGGTTTCTCTTCAGGGGGCCCGGCAGACTGGCAAGAGCTACCTGGCACGCGAACTACTTCCGTCAGTGCTCAAAAACGTGGGATACGAGTCCGTCGATAGCCTGGCAAAAAAGGACGCGGCAGCAACACGGCCTGAAACATTTCTAAGTGAGTTTGAAGGCAAAAAGCCGATGGTGATCGACGAGGCACAGAAGGCGCCCCCGCTCTTCGACGAAATCAAACTCCGTGTGGATAGGAGGCGTGTACCGGGATCCTATTTGCTCCTTGGGTCCACGGAATTCTCCAAGGAAACTCTGATTCGAGAGTCGCTCACGGGGCGGCTTTCAAGGGTTCGCATCCACCCAATGAATCTTGCCGAGACACTTGAACTTCCTCCAAATGACAGTTCCCACCCACTACTGATACGAGAGAAGGTTCGCGTAAGTCGAGCTCAGTGGATTCAGTTTCTCCGTCGCGGTGGCATGCCTGGCATTTTTGCGGTGAGATCCGATTCCGAACGATCGAACCTATTTAAAGACTGGTTGGACCTGACCACCCAGCGAGACATTCCACTTATTCCCCAGCTCAAGCTCGATCCCGATCTCTGTCTTCGCATTTTGGAGCTTGTTGCTACCTCAGACGAGGCCACAGAGGGGCATATTGCGAAGGTTTTGAAACGAGATCTTCGTCGCATTAAGAGCCACATGAAGGGCCTGTCCATTCTGTTTGTGGTGAATAAAGTAGAGCCCCACCCGAGTGGAACGGGTAAACCGGTATTCTTTATATTGGACGTTGGGCTTGCAAAAAGTCTCGGCGCCAGTCACGAGCGCCTAATTCAAACCTGGCTCATTCAGGAACAACTATCGCAACGAAGCTGTCGCAATAATCGCGATTCGAAAGTCTACTTTTATCGTACGGCAAAAGGGTCTCTCATTGACCTTGTTGTGGAGAACTCGATAGGAGTTCACTCGCTTAAGATTCATGCCGAGGAGAAAATTTCTGAAATCGACATGCGGGTAATTTCATCATTTCGGGCCAAGGTAAAACGAGAAGGACAGGACGTGGTTCTGGGAGCCACGCGGTTTTCAGAGAAAGGGAGCGGTATCGAAGTTTATCCGTGGGAGAGCTTGGGATAGGGCTGTCCGAGCTTACGATCCCCAGATATCACTGGGGTCAATGACGTCGAGCAAATTGTATTGCGATAAGAAGGCGAGGGTTTCGCTGAATTTCATCGATTACAAGCCGCTTTTGACCCGCCGCCAACAGTGCTTTGGATTCTCGCTCGGATGCCTCCAGTACGTCATAGTCATCGAGCGTGAGGCAGGCTGCATCCGGGAATTGCTGTTTAAGCAACGTTGTCTTGCCGGCGCGCCGCGATCCGAGCAACAGGCAGCTTTTACTAGGCAAAACGCGCAGCCAGCGAGAAATCATAGTTACAGTTTATTCTGGATAAAATGAAAGTTAATATGGGGTATTTGATTTTGGGGTGGTAACTGGTTTTGAGAACAGTTCTATCTGCCACTAGCTAAAAAAGGAGGCACCATTTTTAGCACGATGGGCGGGACCGTTCCATTGCGTCTTCATGTGAGTATTCATTCAGGTTGTCGATGTACCTTTGTCCATCGATTGTCCCCGATTTTGCGCCGATGGCGGCTTCCAAGGAGGGTTCGTGTCCGTGGTAATTCAGTGACAAAATATATATTTTGGAATCGGCACGCCCCTCATTCACAGCTAACGCGGCTTGCAATGCTTCGCGGTGCGATTCATAGTTCAGAGCCTCAATATAGAACTTTTGGGTATCGCTGTTCTTGAGACTTTTTGCTGCTTCCAGTGATTCGAGATGCGAGGAATAGTTGGCGGCTTGAGAATAAAAGTTCACATCAATGACACCTGATTTTGCAAGTCTCGCAGCCCCCATCGCGTTCTCGTGATCCGAGTATTGAGCCGCAGTTTCGTAGTCTTTTAGAGAAAACTCTCCCGTTTCCGATCTGGCCCTAGCATCCTTCTTGTTTCGTTCTATTTCCCCTTTCAGACCTACGTATTTCTTAACAAGTAAACGGTAGCCCATGGGGTCCGTCAGGACATCGACAAATTTATCGACTAGGCGCCTGCATTTATCCCAGATGTCATAGGCAGGCGCACTTGCAGTAAGAAACAGTGTCAAGGTTAAGACAACAGTGGACCGAGAAACCATCACTTCTCCCGCGCACCGCAACAATTTTTACCAATCCCATCCATCCCTACTTCGTATCCGCCAACGTGAGTTTGTCGTCAGCGGCGAGACGATAGTATCTGCGCAGAAATCGAAAGAGGCGTTCCCGTTTGTCGAGGGCTGTCAGGCGGCGCATGTGTTTGAGTACGAAGTTTCTTGCGAGATTGTTCGCGTCCCGGTAGCGGGTGACCTCCTCGGGGGTAAGGTGAGTTCTGAGTGAGAACCCCTCGAACAGCCTCTCGATGATGACGTCGAATGCAAGTTCCGGTTTCTCGTTGGAAAAAAGACAGAGCAGGAAGCGGTCGATCTCGCCCTGGATTTCGAGTTCCAGCTGACTCACGGGGCGGCCGCGCGTTGCGTGGAAGAGCAGACAGTGAAAGTGGCTGACCTCCTCGACTGCCACCGAAAAGGAATTCAGCGCGGCGGACGACCAGGCGACCGCGCCCTGTTGTATCGAAAGCGTCGAAAGGGATTCTCGAATCTCGGGACTGAAATAAATACCAACCTCTAAAGCGCTGCCTGGCCTTACACAAAGTACACCATCTACCGCTGGAGTCAGGCGATGGGGTTTTTCCATGAGAAAATCCTCGGCACGATGGGGAGTGTCGATGGAGTAGAGATTGCGAATCGCCCCTTCAATAGTTCTGAGATTTTTGAGCACAATTCTCCTGTGGCCTTATTGGGGAATTTTCGAGTTTACGCACGTCGGTGATGCTATTCCATGTTGGGTCAGTTGCTCGCGGAGGGTTTCGCTCCCCGTCTCCAGCCACCTCTCGTATAATCTCAACAGATCGGTGTTGGAATTGACACCTGCGCGATCGCTCAGTTCGCCAAGTACGTTTGAGAAGGGTTGGAACTTTATCGACAGTTCGCCGAATAGGTTGCGTTGGCAATGCATTTGGGAAAGGGTGTGATAGGCGGTTCCGCCCATACCGAAATAGTAATTCAGTCCGTTAACTTTGCGTTGAAGGCTGGCGGAAAAATAGCCGCTAACGAGAAGGCAGATATCACCCAGGCGCCTGAGCACGGTCTTTTTTTCTTCGGGCGGCGCGTTTAGGTGGCGTACGTAAAGATCAACAAGGTAGTTGTCCCCCAGTTTTCCATCCGGAGTTCGTTCAAAAAACTTTTCAGACTCCAAATATCGGGTGAGCAAGTCCACCAGATATTGAAAAGAACCATTTTCAGCCGAGATTCTGTGCTTGGTGAGGGCAACAGAAAGCTCCCGCGAAAAATACCCGCTTACTGATGAGAACGTTTCTGGTTTGAGGCGATTCACAAGCCCTCCCACCTATATTCCCATTTTACCATGGGCAAAAGTCTGTTACAGACAACCTTTCGGAATGATTGAACAATGGCATTAGGCTTCACAATTAGCAGGCGTAAACAGCTGTATTTCTTTGCGATTGCGTGGACGCTAATTCACGCTCAGGCCCATGCCACGCGGCTTTCCAGGGTTGTTTCGACAAGCCCACAGACGACACAGTTGCTTTGCGAAATGGGGCTTGAAAACGTTCTAGTAGGGGCGCCTCGGGGTTGGACACCGCCAGGGATTCCGGCGTGGCGAAGTATTGGTGATTTGCTAACGCTCAACTTCGAAGTGATTCTGAGAACCAAACCAGAGTTGATTGTGGTCGATGACCAGGTTGATTTTGGCGAACTGGAACGCTACTCCGAATCGTTCGGAATCCAGACATCCCGATTGGAATTCGGGGGACCTCGGGTTTTGCTCCGCTCCCTTTCTGGAATAATCAAAAAAGTTTCGGGTGACGCCGCATTCGGAGAGCGGGTGACGGTAAAACTGAATTGCCTCAAGGAACTGGCGGACAGAGTGGCGTTCACGCCGTTCACCTTTGTCATCATTGTCGTATCCGACCCCCTCATCGTCTTTGGTCCCCGGACTTTTTTATCTTCGATTCTAGAGAGTTTCGGAGGTAGAAATCTTGCACCTTCAACAGGGTTATTTCCACAGTTGAGTCCGGAGTATCTCGTGCGCTACCGGCCCGACAGAGCGTTTTCGCTTGAGCCTGGTTTGGAGGGACGATTTGGCGAAGTCACTTATTTGGAGCCCGATGTGTTTTCCCGGGTTAGTTTTCAGATGATTCAGCGCTTGCCGGGTGTGGGCATTCCGGTACCTGAGGTGTGTCGTGATTAACCGTCCGGTCACGTATTTTCTAGGGCCGAGTCTTCTGGGCCTGGCGGTGCTGTTTGCCGCTTCTCTATCGGGAACCGAGTGGATCAATCCATTCGGTACTGGCAATGACGAGGCCCGGCAGATCTTATTCTCCTTTCGGATGCCTCGAGTTGTATTCGTTTTTTTTACGGGCGCCGTTCTTTCTCTAGTGGGCGCTGTCTACCAGGCGATTCTCGGAAACCCGCTTGCAGATCCGTATATTTTAGGAACCTCTTCGGCATCGGCACTCGCGGTGGTGATTGTGGGGGTTTTCGGAGTGGCGGGTGACAGTGTTCTTGCGGGGGTGGCCGCTCTCGCTGCAACCGCGCTTTTGACAGCCACCCTGCTTTATCTCAGCCACCGCCATCGTGGCAGATCGCCGGAAAAGTTATTGCTTTTCGGATTTGCCGCCAATCTAGTGTTGTCGTCGGTTCTCTTTATTATTCTATCCGCGCGGTCAAATGTGCTCGGTGCTGGGAGTATGCGGTGGTTGTTCGGGCGAATTCCCTGGGTGAGTTGGAACGAGGTGATCTGGTACGGCTTCACGCTACTAGCATTCTCCGCGCCATTTCTTGTGCTCGCGCGGGCAATTAATGCCATCAGCCTGGGTGATGGTGTTTGCAGATCGTTAGGATTTAATCCTATCTTGACTCGCGGACTGGCGCTTGCGGCTAGCTCCGTGTTGGTGGCGATTGCGGTTGCAAACACCGGCTCCATTGGTTTCGTTGGGCTCGTCGTACCTCACCTTGCGCGCAGAGTGATGGCGGTCTCGGTGGGGCGTGGCGCTTTGGTGATCCAATTTTTAGCCGGGGGCGTGTTTCTGGTTTTGGCCGATGCGATTTCCAGATCGATTCACCCGCCCCTTGAAATTCCCATTGGCATCGTAACGACACTCCTGGGGGGGCCAATATTTTTGGCTCTCTTATGGAGGCGCGCTGAATAGCAGAAAGATTCTCAATGTCGAGCAAAATTCTTAACGTCGATCGGTTGATTCTATCAGGTAACCCAAATGCAGCTTTCACTTTCTCAGTGGCGGGTGAAGGCCTCGTCGCGGTAGTCGGACCGAATGGTGTCGGTAAAACTACGCTTTTGCGGGCGATTTTAGGAGAGTGCACCGGGATCTCGGGTGAAATTCAATTGGGGACGAATCTGGATTCGATAAATGGGTTATCAGCTCGCGAACTTTCGCATTGGGTAGCCTATATGCCTCAGGAGCCCGTATTTCCGGGAGACCTTCGCGTCTGTGAATATTTGCAGATGGCGTGGCTCGGGCGGGAAATGGTTGCCGATCGCGAATTGAAGTTAGCTCGCATCTCCGAGCGATTTGAGCTTGCGCCTTTTTTAAAGAGATCATTGGGCTCGATGAGTAGCGGGGAGCGCCAACGTATTCACCTTGCAAGAGTGTTTCTCCAGGAGGTACCGCTGCTACTGTTTGACGAGCCGACGAATCACCTCGATCCCAAGGCCAAGCGGATGTTTTGGGAAGTCTTGAGGAGTGAGCAAAAAGAACGTCGAGCCAGTGCCCTGATTGTAACGCACGATTTGGGGCTCGTGCGCGAGCATTGCGACCGGGTGATTGCGCTTTCAACGACTGGAGTGGCGTTCGATGGTGTGGCGGAGGAATTTTTTGGCGGAGGAGGCGGAGGAGGTGCCCATCTACTTTTCAGCTGAAAAGGGAGCGGGTAATTTCCGACAGAATCTCAATACCCGCTACCTTTTCAGCTGAAAAGTAGATGGGCACCTAGCGACCTAGCGAATTGCTTTGACGGTTAGTTGCTCGGGGGTCAGTTCTAGACTTCGCTCGGGGCTTGAGTCTCCCTTCGGTTGAGCTGCGGCGAACTGGGTGTCTTTTAATTCGTTTTTCATTTCTGGAGTAAGGCCGTTCAGTTCGACGAGGTTCATGCTGGCCGTTTTGATTTTCCATTTCGATACGCTTTGGCCGACGGCATCAAGGCCCGGTAGCAGTACCGACATCGCTTTCAGGCGGGCAGCCGATTCATCGATCGCCCGATTATAGCCAGCTATCTGGCGGGCATTGGTTTGTCTTTGTATCTGAAATTCCTGCCCACCGGCATCGTATTCATAGACATCGCCCGTCACATCTTGCCGGGTGAGAACTGCGTTAGAAGGTTTGGGAAGTGAATTGGGATCGATTCCGGCATAATCAATGGTGGCGATATTCACTCGAGCCCGCCAGGCATCGATTCCTTCCCCCTCTTTGCTCCCGGGTTTAACCTGATCGCCGTCTGCAGTCGGGTTGACGGCGTAAACATTTTGCCGCTTCATCTGCCGACAGAGATTGTAGCGCTTCTCTATTTGTTGGGCGCGGGTGATGGGATCGAGCAGTGGTTGCGTTCTGACACGCTCCTCGATTCCCATAGGGTCGGGGTCGCGCTTTAACTCATCCAGATATTGCGAGCAGTCGGCCCGATCCTCTCCGAGCATGAACTCGACAGGTTGATCGGACGATCTAATTTCGCCGAGCATTGCGACCAGACGATTACGATACATTTTAGTCCAACGGCTCGCCATGGTTCTGAGCGATTCCATGTTGGGCATCGTGTTTCCCTTTCGCTCTTCCTCATCAGTGCCATAGGTGGACGCCATCTGTTTATTGGCCACCTTGATCCCTTCCTGCGCCGCCAGATTTTTAACCTCCGGGGTCAGCTCCCACCGTTTTAGAGATCGTTTGTCGAGCTTGCCGTCTACGTCGGTCAGTGGCCCAGTCGATTGGACATTCCAAATTTTGTACTGGTCTTTACTGACTCTCTTTTCGTTGGCGAGCCACGCTTCAGCAATGGCCTTTTCCAGTTGGGAGCGTTCTCCCCCCAAACCGTGAATCGCTACATAAGGGTCCAGCCACCGCTCGCACACCCGATTGCCAATCCAGTTCATGCAATAGTTCCAAACGTAGCTATGGTAGGTGGTGTCCGAGGAAAAACTGTTACCGTCGTTTCGGTTGAAACTTTGCCCGCCACCACCACCGGACTCTCGGTTGCTGGCCTCTTTCATGGCAAGTGAGCTTCCCAGCTGTTGAAGTTTTTCCGCGAGCCGCACCTTGGCTTTGAATTCATTGTTGGCGGCGCCCATATTGACCTTGGCTAGCGACGGCCACGTCAAAATAACGCCCGTGAAAATAACACCCAATCGGAAATACTTTAAAGTCCCCAAAGAAGTCCCCCCAAGACCTTTATCTAGCAATTCGTATACCGGTGACTCGTGCGTAGTACGGTCGTGGAAACGACAGGGTTCTCCCGAGTCCTGGCTATAAAGCCATCGTCATGCAATAAAAGTGAGCAATATCGATTGGTTAATGTGTACAAAAATGTGACGGCGCAGCGTGCGGGAGTGCAACAATATTTACAATGTTGGTTTGTCGCCCGATACTCCCTGGTTCTATGGAAGGCTTCGAAATCGGAACTCTGCCAGCCGCTAAAGTCACGCCGATGCTGGCTCAATATTTGGAGATTAAAAAAGGTGTTGAAGACGCGGTCCTCTTTTATCGAATGGGGGACTTTTACGAAATGTTTTTCGAGGATGCGGTTCGGGCGGCACCGATTTTGGGTGTGCAACTCACATCACGGGACAAGGGCGCTAGCGATCCGATTCCTATGTGTGGTGTGCCTCACCACGCCGTGTTGGGATATGTACAGAAATTAATCGATCGTGGGTTCAAGGTGGCGCTGTGTGAACAGGTAGGGGACCCACCACCCCAAAAGGGACTTCTTAAAAGAGAGGTGACCCGAATCATCACGCCAGGGTTGGTCGCCAATCCCGATCTGATTCAGGAAACAAGCACCCATTACCTGATGGCGGTTGATTTTGTCTCCTCATTTTCTCGCGTGGGTCTGCTGGACCTCATGAGCGGTCGATTGGCGGTGGGTGAGGTTTTGGATCTGAATCAGTTACGAGATCTGGTAGCCCAGTTTTCACCCAAGGAGATCTTATTGGGTGCTGCGATAGTCGATGATCCGCGCGCTGTCTTTATCAATTCCCTGGCCCATGTCGCGCGAACACACCGGCCCGCCTATTTTGTTTCGGGAGGCATCGATGGCGCCATTGGGCAGTACGTCCGAGAAACGCAAGGCGGCGATGCGGTCGCAGGTCTTGGCCCGGTCACTGCGCTTTTTTTGCCTGGGTTGATGCGGTTGGACTCGGTTGCCTTAAAAGCGCTCGAGATTCTCGAAAGCCACTCGCCCGATGTTAAAGGTGCCAGTTTGTTTGAGAGTCTGGATCGTTGTGAAACGGCGGTGGGACGTCGCCTTTTGCGAGAATGGTTATCTGGCCCGCTGTGCGATGAGGCTGCGATTCAGAATCGGCTGGACGCTGTTGAGTATTGGGTGGGCAGTCCGTTGTCGGCTGAGGGGGTTTGCAAGCTATTACGCGGCGTGCGCGATCTGGAACGCCTGGCAACAAAGACCGCCTTAGGGCTTGCTCAGCCCCCCGACCTATTGGCCATTCGAAATATTCAGGTCATCGTTCCTGGGCTTCGGGATTTGCTCACTCGATCGCACGTAAAGCTGCTTGTAGAGCGCGGCGGTGCGCTCGATCCACTTGCCGAATTGACCCGGGAATTGGGTCTCGCTTTGAAAGACGAGGTTCCGGTCGGGTTTCGGGATGGAGCCATTTTTCGCGATGATTACCGAGCCGAACTTCAGGAACTGCGCTCGCTCAATCGCAACGCGAAGGCATTGTTATTGGCGCTCGAGGAGCGCGAGCGTCGGAACACGGGAATTTCATCTCTCAAAGTTCGGTTCAATCGCGTATTCGGCTACAGTATCGAGATTACCAGGACCCACCTGACAAAAATCCCCGCCCATTTCATCCGCCGCCAGACATTGGCCAATGCTGAGCGGTTTATTACCGAAGAGCTCACCGAGTTGGAGGCGAAGATTCTCTCGGCTGAGGAGCGACTCAAGCGCTTGGAAGAGGAATTATTCCTGGGGTTGCGATCGAAGGTCGCTGCGGTTCACAGCATTCTAAAGGCCAATGCCCGGATAGTTGCCGAAATTGACGTTTTGTTGGGATTTTCACAGGTGGCGCGTGAGCGGGGATATGTGAAACCGAAAATCCACAAAGGGTGGGCGCTTTCAATCATCGATGGGCGACACCCGGTTGGAGAGGCCTTGATGCCCCGGGGTACTTTCGTCCCGAACTCGATCTGTTTCGATGGCGAAAATAGCCGTACCTTTTTGGTTACGGGACCGAATATGGCGGGAAAATCGACCATTATGCGACAAGTAGCGCTGACTTCGGTTCTGGCGCAGTGTGGAAGCTTCGTTCCGTGTCGCGAGGCCATTTTGCCCGTAGTCGACGGTATCTTCACTCGTGTCGGAGCCTCGGATGACTTGGCGAGCGGGCGTTCAACCTTCATGGTCGAGATGACGGAAATGTCTCGACTCCTGAATCGTGCTACCGAGCGGAGTTTGATCATTATTGACGAAATTGGGCGCGGGACCAGTACTTATGACGGATTATCGTTGGCCTGGAGTCTTTTGGAATTCTTGCATTGTGAAGTCCGCGCAAAAACTCTGTTCGCCACTCATTTTCACGAACTTACTGCTTTGGAGCGGAGCCTTGCGGGTTTGGTAAATACAAATGTTCTGGTGAAAAAAGTGGGGGATGAGATCGTATTTTTGCATCGACTGGATCGGGGAGCCTGTTCTCAAAGCTACGGTATTGACGTTGCTCGGTTGGCAGGACTGCCTCCGAAAGTGTTGCTGCGAGCGAAAGAGATAGCGGGGGTTCTGGAAACGCAGTCGGCGCGCGGCAATCGAATGAGAAGCCGTGCATTAGAAGTGTCCGACAAACAGATGGGGTTATTAGAGCTGATTTGACCTGTGGAAAGCCGCGCCAATACTGGATCTCATTTTTTTTGCAAAACAACGTTGACAGATTTTTTACACGTAATTATTCATACCAGTTGCTGTTTAAAATCAGTATCTTAAGCAGATTTTTAATTAGGTTTTTAGCGGAAGTGGATTTTGGGGTGAGTGGTGAAGAGTTATCCACAGTCTGTGGATAACTTAGGTGCATAGTTACCAACCGTTTTCGTCCTCGCAAGTCCTGATGTTTCGATAAGAACCAGCAAACCATTAGACTTACAGGTATCTTCTTTGGCTCGTCATCTAATGATGCTATGAGTCAATCGTGACTAAGCGCTTCAAAGTTTTCCACAGTGGCCATCCAGACCTCTTCAACCGCCTTCACATCATACTGGTTCGACCGGAGCAGTCCCAAAATGTCGGGGCGGTTGCCCGAGCCATGGCAAACATGGGGATTTTGTCTCCTTTAAGGCTAGTTTCCTCACCTCAAATTTTGACCGATGATTCTCGTCGCCTGGCGCGACATGCCGAGTCAATTTTGGATCGGGCCGAGTTTTTTGATTCCACCTCTCAAGCTCTCTCGATTTCCCCCACCACTCTAAATATTGCAATCACTGCGCGTATAGGTTCCGCCGATAGGCCCCATCCCCTGTGGATCCACGAGGCGGTCCCCCGCGCTATAGCAAGTCTGGATTCTCGCGAGCGCAAAGATATTGCACTAGTATTTGGCCCGGAGAGCGACGGGTTGAGCAACGCGGATGTGGCTTTGTGTGATTGGGTGGTGAGCATTCCGTCAGACGCAGCCTACCAATCCTTGAATCTGGCGCAGGCGGTTATGGTTTGCTGCTACGAATTTCGCCGGACAACGCTTACAACAAGTCCGAGTTCGGTTTCTAGAAATCCTGGCCAGAAAGCCAAACTGGTGGTTCACATCTTAAAGGTGGCCGAGTCTGCTGGGTTCATACTCCCCGGAGATCCGTTTAAGATGCGGCCACGATTAGATGAGATCCTATCGGGGTTGCCCAATCATTTGAAAGATATTAAGACTTTACATGGACTTTTAGATCAGGTCGCTCGTTCGATTGAACGCGGCGGCCCTGACTTTAAAGGCAGGTTTCGTACAAGGTTGAAGCGTGAGGCCAAGCGTGAAGATACCCGTGAAGATACCCGAGAAGATACCCGTGAAGGATACTAAGTCGGATCTCCCTGAAGACTCTGAAAAACAGTTACCCGAAACGGCTGTTGCAGTTGAAGACAACGACGCGTCCACTTTCCCGAATCACGGAGACCCTGTTGCGTTCATTCCCGATGCCGCAGAAGAGGCCAAAAAGGAACTCCTCTACCTTCGGGCGGAATTTGACAATTACCGCAAGCGAATGGCGCGCGACCAGGAAGCGGCTGTGCGTTTCGCCAATGAAAGACTGGTGAAGGACTTGCTTTCCACGCTCGATCTGTTTGATCGGGCGCTGGCCCATTCCGCTGCCCTGAAGGGGGAGTCCTCACCTGCGGTCAAAACGTTTGTCGAAGGCATTGAATTAACCAGCCGGGAACTTTCTCAAACGCTTGTTCGATTCGGAATCGAGTTCACTGGAGCTGTCGGTGAAGTATTCGATCCGTCTAAACATGAGGCGATTTCGGAGCAGGAATCTAATGACGTGGAATCGGGGACAATTATAGCGGTTTTGGCTCGCGGTTGTTTTTTTCAGGGCCGGCTCATTCAGCCCGCCAAGGTTGTTGTTTCAAAGAAGAATGTCGTGCAATAATCACCCATGGCCAAGCGGGACTACTATGCGGTTTTGAGTGTCGCGCGCGGCGTAAACGACGACGACCTCAAAAAAGCCTACCGAAAGGCCGCGGTTCAGCATCACCCCGATCGGAATCCGGGGGACAAGCTTGCCGAGGAAAAATTTAAAGAGGCGAACGAGGCTTATCAGATTTTGAGTGACCCCAAGCGCCGCTCGGCATACGACCAGCTTGGACACGCCGCCTTTCAAAGTGGCGGAGGATTTGAACAGGGATTTTCTCCCAATTCATTCACCGACATTTTTGACAATATTTTTGGAGACATTTTTGGTGGTGCGGGCGGCGGGAGTGGCGGCGTTGATTTGCGTTACAACCTGGAGATAACTTTCGAAGAGGCCTCCTTCGGAACGGAAAAAAACATCCAGTTTGAAAGGTCAGGGCCCTGCGGACCCTGCCAGGGCTCTGGCGCTAAACCGGGAACACGCCCTAAGACCTGTCGAAACTGCAAAGGGACCGGCCAAATTCGATTGAATCAGGGGTTTTTTACTCTGGCCAGAACCTGTTCGAGCTGCTTCGGAAGAGGAACAGTCGTCGAGGAAAAATGTTCCGAGTGTCGAGGCAAGGGAAGGGTACACAAAACTCACAATGTTTCGGTAAAGGTGCCCGCGGGGGTGGATTCCGGCCAGCGCCTGCGCCTGCGGGGTGAGGGGGAGCTGGGGGAATCGAGCGATCGTGCGGGCGATCTTTTCGTGGTGATGCAGGTTAAGGAACATGCGGTTTTCAAGCGTGAGCAGGAAAACGTCATCGTTGAATTTCCCGTCAGTTTTGTTCAGGCGACGCTAGGCGCGGAACTTGAGGTTCCGACCTTGGGCGGTGCCACTGGCATGAAGGTTCCTTCCGGAACCCAGTCGGGTGAGGTATTTCGGTTAAAAGGGAAGGGTATAAAGCGGTTGAATGGAGCGGGGCATGGAGACCAATTTGTGCGGGTTGTCGTGGAAACTCCAACCAGTCTCAACTCGAAGCAAAAGGACTGCCTGCGGGAATTTGAGCGCTTGGCAACACAGGACTCACACCCGGGCATCACATCGTTTCTCAACAAACTGCGCGATCTGCTGTAGGATACGAGCGTCATGGGTCGGTGCGTACTACTAGGAATAATCCCCCTATTTTGTTTTGCCCTTTTTCCACTAGCCTGTGCACACAAACCTCCGATCGCCGACCTTTCCGGAAAGGAAACTAATGAGGCGCGCCTGCTGTTCCAAAAAGCGGAATCAGCGCAAAAAGGAGGGGGTGGCGATCGTGGGCTTTCCCAATACAGGAAAATTCGGTCGCGCTTTCCCGGAACTCGTTACGCCCGACTCTCGGCCTATCGTTTAGGATCGGCGGCCTATGCGAGAAAGGATTATTCTGGCGCCGCGGTACTCTTCGAAGAGATGTTGAAGCCGGCGGCCGGCGGAACGCCCGGTAACGGAGCCGATGAAGGAATTGACGAATTTAAGTTGGACGCGACCTACAACCTCGCGGCCTGTGAATATCAACAACGGCATTTTGAAAAGGTTTATCAGGTATTGGTCGGCGTCGATCCTGCGCCGATTGGCTTGAAGGACACGCGCCGAGCGGAAATGGTATATGCCTTGATCGAACGCACGGCGCGCGCCCTGGGAGATAGGCCCGGATTGGTGTTAGCATTATCGGGGCACGCCGATCTTCCCTTGCCGGCTGCGGCCCAAGAGACGTTGAATCAAGAACTCGATCGCGAATTAACGGCAATTACGGACGCCGACATTCTCATTTCGATGTTAAATGGAAAGCCATTTGGACGGGCTCGTCCCATCGCGATTGTTCAGAACCCCTTGTCGCGAATAAAGATTCAAAATCGTTTACTTGCTCTAACCGGTCAGAGTGTCACCGATGTCGATCCGGCATTGACTCAGGATTCGATGCCAATCGAGTCTCCATCGGCGGAGTTACCTCGAGTGGTTCGTGCGGGCTCCGGAAGCGTGGGGATTTTATTGCCGTTGTCCGGAAAAATCGGCGGCTTGGGAAAGCGACTGCTCGACACCTTGTTACTTTCGAGCGGGTTATTTGAATCCAACGGGGGATCCAGCCTGAGGTTATTTATCGAAGATACCCTGTCGAGCGATATCGAAGCCGAAGCGGCCGTCATACGATTAGTGGATCGTCAGAATGTCAGCGTAATCATCGGTCCCTTGGGCTGGAAAGAGGCTGTGTCGGTCGCTAAGAAAAGCCAGGAGTTGGATGTGGTCAATCTCTCCTTGGCCACTCGAGAAGGGATTTCCGAACACGGCGCTTTAATTTTTCAAAATGCCGTCACACCGCGTGTCCAATCCGAGAGTCTAGCCGAATATTGTGTCGAGCAGCGCGGATTTAAACGGTTTGCCATTTTGGCATCGTCAGATGCATTTGGCACGGAGATGGCCTATCAGTTTTGGGACGCCGTGGAGCGCCACGGTGGTGAGGTGGTTTCTTTGGAGCATTACGCACCTGAGGACACCGATTTTCAGGCGCCTATCCAAAAAATGGTAGGGCTCTTTGATGGAGCAAAATTTCGAAAAACGGAGCTCGACAAGGTGGCGGAATTCCAAAAGGAGTTGAAATTGAAAAGCCCGCGAGCCAAGGAACGTAAATTCAGACTCCAGCCCATCATCGATTTTGATGCCATTTTCATCCCAGACGTACCCAAAGTGGTTTCGCAAATCGTTTCGACCTTGGCCTATTTCGATGTTCAAGGCCCGGCGCTTTTGGGAACGGCAGACTGGGGCGTCGGGCAGATTTATCGTCGAATCGGAAAGCCTGCTGTCGGCGCATTTTTTCCCGTAGCCCTGCATCCCGAGTCGCGGCTTCCCACACAATTTGCATTTCTCAATCACTATCGCGACAGCATGGGATCGACTCCTGATTTGCTTGCGGCACAGGCATTCGAGGCGATGGACATCGTGAGTCGCGGGCTTCAAAAGGCCGGCGGTTCGAGCAGTACGAGTCTGGCGGCGGCCATCGCGGAATTGCAGGGAGTGGAAGGCGCTCTGGGAATGTTTGGATTCGATGCGAAACGAATCGCCGCTCGCAGGCTTCCGGTGTTTTCCGTCGATCAGGCTGGCGCGTTAATTGAAGTGTCGAAGTCGGTGAATTAATTCCTGTCTCGGCTATAATATTGCGATGGCACAATTACAGGTTAATGGAAAATTCATCGAGGTGAATGTTCCCGACGATACGCCTCTTTTGTGGGTATTGCGCGAGGAGTTGGGGTTAACAGGAACTAAATTCGGTTGTGGGCGTGGGCTTTGTGGCGCGTGTACGGTCCATGTGGACGGCACCGCATCCCGCTCATGTGTTCTGGATGTGCAGGGCGTCAAAGGCCTTAGAATTACGACGATAGAGGGGCTGAGCCAGGATGGATCGCATCCCGTGCAGGTGGCGTGGCAGGCCGTAAATGTCCCCCAGTGCGGCTATTGTCAGTGCGGACAGATTATGTCGGCTGCCGCGCTTTTAGCTCGAAATCGAAATCCCTCCGATTCCGATATCGATCTTGCAATGTCGGGCAATATTTGTCGGTGTGGAACTTACCAACGTATTCGAAAGGCAATTAAGCTCGCGGCGCGATCGCGGTCCGGGGGAAAAACGTGAACGAGCTCAATCGGCGAGAGTTTCTGAAAACTTCAGTAGTATCATCTGTTGGGTTAGTTGTTGCGCTGCAGTGTCGGTTTTCTTCTGGTGAATCCGTTAATTCAAAAAGGGAGCCATGGTCCCCGAATGCGTGGTTACAGATTCACCCGACTGGCGAAGTTGTTTTCACCCTCGATAAAGCCGAAATGGGGCAGGGGGTTTATACCACGCTTGCCATGATTGTGGCCGAGGAATTGGAGATCGATCCGGCGACACTCAAGATAGTCGTTGCTCCAGCCTCACGCGTTTACATCAATCCGTTAAATAGCATTCAGATAACGGGTGGGAGTACCAGCGTCTCTCAATCCTTCGATAATCTGAGAAAGGCGGGTGCGATGGCCCGCCATCTTCTCATTGCCGCGGCCGCCGAGCGGTGGAAGATTCCCACGGAGCGCTGTGAGGTGCAAAGCGGCGCGGTTTATCGAAAAGGCTCGAGCGAGCGATTCGTTTACGGAGAATTGGCAGTCGCCGCGGCCTTGATAGCGCCGCCGCCATCGGTTCTGCTTAAACCGGAGTCTGAATTTAATATTATTGGAATGGAATTTCAAAAAAGACTCGACAACCCAATCAAGGTCACCGGCAAAGCCGTATTTGGAATCGATGTCCAAATTCCCGGATTGCTTTGCGCTGCGATCATTCGGGCGCCTCAGTTCGGGAGTCGGGTTAAATCGTTTAATGCCGATGAGGCAAAAAAGATGGTTGGGGTAAAGGCGGTGATCGAGGTTCCCACGGGTGTGGCCGTAGTGGCTGAAAAATATTGGCAGGTCAAGAAGGCGCGAGAGTCTGTGACAGTAGAGTGGGCTCCGGATGCCACTTTGTCGAATCTGGACAGCCAGGCGATTACCGACTTATTTCGAAAGCGATTGTCGGATTCTGGCAAAAACGTTCTTTCAAGAGGGGACGTCGTGAAGTCAATGCAGGGATGTGCCCGTGTTATCGAGGCGGAATACGAACTGCCCTATCTGGCACACGCAACGATGGAGCCGTGTAACTTTACCGCCGATGTTCGCTCGGATGCCTGCTATCTCTACGGGCCTACGCAGAGTGCCGGAATTGCTCAGCAGCTCGCCGTGGAGATTACCGGTTTGCCGTATGAAAAGGTTTTTGTGGAGACGAGTTTTTTGGGTGGGGGATTCGGCAGGCGCCTTTCGCAGGATTATGTCGCTGAAGCGGTACACGTTTCGAAAGCGCTCGGAAAACCGGTGAAGGTAATTTGGTCGCGCGAGGACGACATGCAAAACAGCATGTACCGACCGGGCAATCTTCATCGGTTAAAGGGTGGCGTCGATTCCCAAGGAGCACTCATAGCCTGGTCACACAAAATGGCTGGCCCATCGATTCTGGCCCAGGTTGCGTCCGACTATGCGCGCACCAGTTTTCCTAAATGGCTACCGGGCTGGGCGAAAAAAATGGGCGGCTGGGCCGGGGAGCGATCTTTCGGGCTTTTATCAAATGATACGACCGCAATGGAGGGGGCCAGTGATTTGGCGTATGCTGCGCCCAATGTCTCCGTCGATTTCTGCCTCGCTGATCCGGGGATTCCAATCGGTTTTTGGCGTTCGGTAGGCCATTCCTATACCGGGTTTGTCGTTGAGAGTTTTATCGATGAACTGGCAGTTGTGGCCGGCAAGGATCCCTACGAGTTTCGTCGTCAATACTTGGCTGCTCCCGAAACATTGAGGAATCGCGAAGTGCTCGATCTGGTGGCTCTAAAATCCCAGTGGCCCGGCAAACCGAAAAAGGGAATCGGACGAGGGATCGCGCAACACGCATCATTTGGGAGCTATGTAGCCTACGTGGTAGACGTCAGTTTGAGCGGCGATAATGAAATTATAATCGAACGTGTGGTTACGGCCGTCGATTGCGGCCTGGTAGTCAATCCCGATGGTGCTCGCGCGCAAATGGAGAGCGCGGTGAACTTTGGCCTGTCGGCCATCATGAAGGGAGAGATTACCTTCAAGGCGGGCGCCGTCGAGCAATCGAGCTTTGATACTTACGAGATCCTGCGATTTAACGAGGCACCCAAAACGATCGAAATTCATTTCGCCAAAAACGCCCACCCGCCCACCGGACTCGGCGAACCGGGAGTGCCGCCACTGGCGGCGGCGGTGGCCAACGCGATTTGCGCTCTCACCGGCAAACGGTTGAGGAAAATGCCGTTGAGGGTAGTGTGAGTCAGATTACAGCCCATTAAACCTATTAAAGAATTGATTCCCATCATGGTTTTGTGCTTGGCCTTTTCAGCGTCGGTATCAATCGGACACTCAATTTTGGGGACAAATGGCACCGCGCACGAAGTCAATCGCGCAGCGCCCGAAATTCCCGTGCGATGCGCTCGCCCTCCTGGTAGCCCGCTAGAATCGCGGCGCGTTTCATCGAAAAATCGTTTGGTGCCTTGAAGAGCTCA
>CAZRVZ010000073.1:0-2829 GCA_964603655.1 uncultured Pseudobdellovibrionaceae bacterium
ACTTCTATCCAAACCAACCGGATGGTTGCAAGGTTGTCAGTGGGGAAATCTCAAGGCGCTTTGCCGAGGCGACTCTTAAAAACGTTCTCGTTGTCAATTGTACCCGGGATAATTTTGGTCGCGGACTGAAGCTGGAGGTTCGCTACGTATCCGACAAGCCCGTAAAGGTATTATCAAATGCAGCCTGGCCAATATATCGATCGTATGAGGCTTGCCTGAATCGGCTCGCGGCGGAGGAGGCGTACTTTACACAGACAACGGGCCTTCCCGTGTTTCTGGGCTATTGCGGATACCATTCGTATAAGACCTCATGGGAAAAAAGTTTTATTCCTCTCTTTACTCCCGTGTTTCATGCCGTTGGTAATCCAACTTCTATCATCCGAAGTATCTCGTTGAAAATGAATCAAGGGGGATACACCGGGGGCGCATCAACAGAGAGGGAGATTGTGGATAAATCGCGGCTGGCGGGCATCCCCATCGTCAGTGCGTATATCGATGCTCTGCCAACGGCCATAACTTACGATTCGAATTTGTGGTTACGGTTTGTGGTTTCTCCTGAAAAGGCCAAGCACAATTTTGCCGATGATTACTTGTTGTTTGACCAACTAGATCTTATCGCTTCGGTTCCATCGGAGCATGAATCGGATCCCATGCGAGCCGATTCCCTTAAAGAGTGCGAAGCTCAGAAAAAGGACGCCGAGAAGTTTGTTCTTTCGGCTCCCGGGGTGTGGTTTTGCATGTGGGACCACTTGCTATTCCGCTCTCAGCTCTACGTCCTTCGGATCAAGCCAGGCTTTGTGCGTTATTCCCGAAGGGTTCCCGGTGATGACGGGGAGCCATTGCTGAACCGATATGCTTCCCACGATGAGTGTCAGGCCGATCGAAGGGCGCTGTTACAGCATTATGCCAATAAGTTCGGCGACAGGATTGTCGGAGCCTTGTGTTCTTGGACATCTGCGGTCCGGCCCGAGTTGCCAGTGCAAATGTCCGTTTTTTTAAGAGAAGAATAGCGGAAAAAATTCTTTCCTAGGGCTTCACCTGGATAGCAAATTGGTTCGTATGGACGATTCCCTTATAACTATATTGCATGAAGACCCCGTAATAGCCGGCCTGTTGAAAGTACGTCTTTACGACCCCGTCCTCTTCGGGATGGGCATGGACAAAATCGCCCTTGTCGCTTGAGATGGCCGCGATGTGCATCTTGGCTCCAAGATAGTCGTCTAGATCCCCTATCGGTATTGGAACGCCATTTTTCTCCACAGTGAATATCAGAGGGATTATTTTTTTCATCGCCGGTTCTTCCTCGATAAACTTCAGGGTGACCCCAAATTCTCCATCGTTAAACACGAGTTGGGGATCGGGATTTACCGGTGATGTCGGAACAATCTGATCGGGTTTCGCCACATAGCGATCATCAAAAACAACCGTCTTCGTGGTGATCTCGCCATCGGGAAGAAACTGCAGATAGAATCGAAAAGCACCGGCGGTGTTTATCGACACCGGTACCTGCCACACTCCCATTGAGACCTCCGCCGGGTGCACATGGAGGTATTCTTGGAAGCCGGAATCGACCGCCATCATATGGATCGATTTTTCGTGTTCTATGAGAAGATCCTTTGCTGTGAGCGGTGTAGTTTCTGAACCGCGAAAGAGCTTGAACTCGATAGTCGTCTCTTTCCCAAGAAACGGCCCACCCTGAGGATAGCTGCGTTCAACGCGATACCTCGCGGCATGCGCTCCATGGCTCAACCCCAGGAACACAGAGAGTAGAATGGTTGCTTTAATAGGTATTCTCATAGCTCCTCGTTTCTTAGAACTTACCAGGGTTTCTTTGTTCCACAGCCAGGCATGACCTGCCCCATGTACGGATTGGCAAGTTGCTCGCCTGTTTTCTGGACCCAGTAACCTTGTTTTTTGGCAACCATGGGGCAAAAGAATAGCTGCCATTTCGCTTTCAGATCTTCATCGGCACGAATCAATTCAATGACACCTTGACTCACTTGGATAAATGCGATCCTCGCTTCATCGAGATCTTCGGCCATACTCAATTTTCCGGCCCCATCACCGATGCTTTTCACCGTGGCGGCCTGGGCGTGGTTTTGGTTCTCCTGCAGCCATAGTGAAGCCAGGGGTTGTAGGAACCGACCCGCTACTTGCGCACCATCCAGATTATCACCTACTAACTTAACCTGAATCTGTCGATAGGCCCCCAGCAGGTCGACAACCTGAACTGCGGAAGCACTCGCGTCCTCCTCGCATTCTTCACAGGCTTGAGCTACTCCCATTGGCACAAGCAAGCTCAAGACAAGCACCAAACCACCGACACGTGTAGAAATTCTCATAATTTTTCCTCCTAGGAATCGCTAATCCTTCACCCAGATTAGTCCACCATTTCAAAATACCATACTTAAGATTGGGTTAAGCTTCTCATTTCCCATTGTTCCGAGGCAGTCAGGGTGTTATTTATAAAACACGGTGGCCCGAAATCATGCGTGGGCACCGCAGCAAACCAACGGGGGGGCAAAAATGATAAACCAGGCCTTAGTTCTCGCACTCTGCTTTTTTCTTTCGGCTCAAACCGCCCATGCGCACAAGAAAAACTTCTACGTCCTCTATACCATGAAAAATATTGCAAGAGACGTAGCCGTTGTTCAGGAACCGAGCAATGAGCCAAATCCTGCCGATGTCCTCGATGGCACTATTTTAAATGCCATTATACGCGCGCGAAGCTCCGTCTTCCTGTTGCAGACAGTCATCGATAAGCGGGGTTCAATCAAGAATGGGAAATTTATCAAAGACGAGATGACGCCGGCAGGGCTCGATGAAGAG
>CAZRVZ010000074.1:0-6057 GCA_964603655.1 uncultured Pseudobdellovibrionaceae bacterium
CAGCAAATGTTGGGCAATTCCGATCTCAAGACGACTCTGGTGTACGCAAAGCGACAGGCCTCGGCTTTAACTCAGGTGGCTCAAAAGCACTGGGAGAAAAAAGCCTTCTCAGGCGGACTTAAACTGATTGCAAGTGATTGCATGACGTCGACAACCACTCGAGACTGATTGCAAATGCTCACATTGGAAAAATAAAAAAAGGTAAGTCACCGATTCGTTTCGCCAAAGCGAAACGAATGGCGGAGGGAGAGAGACTTGAACTCTCAAGGGATTGCTCCCGCCGCATTTCGAATGCGGTGGCATACCAATTTGCCTATCCCTCCGCCACCCATCATGGGTGTGTTTAGAGGGCTAGTCAAAGCCAAGGGTAAAGGCGGTGTTCGAGTTTTTCGACGCTTCTAGGAAGGGGCTTTCCCAGGATTTGTCGTTAGCCACGGCGTAAGAGTAGGCCTCGCGGGCGGTGACGCGGCCGCCTCCGTCGATATCGGCGTTTACCGGAGTGCCATCGTGCTTTTGATATCCGAATGCGCTGGTGAATTGGTATAAGAACTCGTTGAACACGCCGTCTTCGCTCGCCCAACTGATTTCGGTGTTGGTCGATGCGGCCACCGAGACGCGGCCCTTGGCCACCGTGGGCCTGACGAATCCGCCGCTGAAGCACTGCTCAAATACCGAAAGAATTCGCTCCGAGGGTAAGGCGCCCAGGAGCATTGCGAATTCGGAGGCCTTCATTTCGCCGTCGAAGAGAATTATCGTCGATTCTCCGTCCTTGATGCTTCCGTGGTCGTTTACCACGAGGAGCAACTGATCCCCCCGGGTGAGTTTTTCTTTGAGTTGGGCAAAAAGGGTTTGAATATCTTTCATCAACGACCCATACCGAATATCCGGGATACCGTCATTATCGAGATCGCTTCGACTTTCCTGATAGTTACTGTCGGCGACGTGAATATTCCCGGGTAGATAACCGTACACCTGGGTCAATACGCGGTAGAGGTATGAAAAATCGTTCCAGTGACGGTCATCGCCGAAACCATTGATTAAAAGCGCGTGGAACGACGACGGGCTTTTAATTCGGTATTTACCGTCGAAGCTGGAAATCTTAAAAACGGGCCAATCATCCGTTAGCGGCGGGCTCAACTTAAAGCGTTTGGAAAGTCCCTGTATCGGCCTTGAGACGGGAATCTCGGCAACCAATTTTCCCGACTGATAAAAAAGAATTCTTGCCGGGTGTTCCCAGTTAGCCCCCGGGTGATCATCTGAGAAATGTACGCTCGAAAATGCCAGACTAGGCAAAACCACGGTCTTGCCGCCCATGAGCGTAATAGTGTGGGAGTCGCTCCTGACGAGCGAACTCACATCGTAAATCACCGGCGAGCGGGCCGCGTGAGGTCTTGCCGAGACAGTACTGACTAGGAGGGTAGCCAGTGAGACGGTAGTTACCCAAAGACTGACCGCACCGATTCCAGAAATACGAGTCCCCCAACCCATGATGTTTTTTACCAACTCGAGGCACCCTTGAAAAGGCAACGGCGCGCTTGGTGATAACATTGGTTATGAGAGGCTTTACGGCTTTGATGCTTGCCGATAAATTAGATCGATGAAACGCAGACTCATTCCACTCGGCTTTCTAGAGCGATTCGGTAACGCGGTTGACGAGATGCGTTATTGGTCCGTCCATTCGTGGCGCATCGGTTCGCTCATGGTGAAGGGGGCCTATCACACCAACGAACGCCGTCGCCTTTTTCAACGGTTAGGTGAGGGGGTCTTTTACAAGATGGTGAAGGGAGAAATGACCAACTCCGACCTAGAGCCGATGGTTCGCGATCTGGAAAAGGTGAATAAGAAAATTGAAATCGAGGAGATCCTGGTGCGAAGCCTGCGCTTTGGAGAGCGTCGGGTCAGGCGACCTGCCGCCGTGGAAAAAGGGGGGCCATCATGATTCATTGGGACTCCGACGAGGAACTTCTGGCCAAGTCGGTGGCCGCCTTTGCTCAGAGGGAGCTGGCTCCGAAGGCCGAAGAAGTGGATGCCAATGAAGGCTTTAACGCCGACGCATTTCGATCGATGGCCTCACTGGGCCTATTGGGTGTAACGGCCTCGGAGGCCTACGGTGGATCAGGCCTGGGCTCGGTGGCGGCTTTGATCGTCATGGAACAGATGGCCGAGGTCTGCGCCTCGACAACGCTATCCTATCTGGCCCACTCGATTCTTTGCGTGAATAATCTTCACGAAAACGGTTCGGACGCCCAAAAGAAAAAATTCCTGCCCGATTTGATTAATGGCAAACGCCTGGGCGGCATGGGGATGACCGAGCCCGGAGCCGGTAGCGACGCTCTCGGGCTAAAGACGAAGGCGGTAGTACGGGGCGCGGCGTATGTTCTAGACGGCACCAAGACGTTTATCACCAACGGGCCGGTGGCCGATGTCTTTATCATCTACGCAAGGACGGGATCCGAAAAAAAGGACATTTCGACATTTATCGTCGAAAAGGGGTTTCCCGGTTTTAAAGTGGGAAAGCGGCTCCATAAAATGGGGATGCGCGGCTCTCCAACTTCGGAGCTCATTTTTGATCAGTGTATCGTGCCGCTTGAAAATCGCGTGGGCCTCGAAAACGACAGCGTGTCGCACATGATGAAAAACCTCAACATCGAGCGCATTACCATTTCGGGAATCTCGACAGGTCTGGCCAAAGCAACGCTGGACTACGCGACTCGGTATGCGAAAGAGCGCCATCAGTTTGATAAACCCATCATCGAGTTTCAGATGATTCAGGAGCGACTGGCTGAGATGGCGACTCAATTGGACGCTGGCAGGGCGCTGGTCTATGCGGCGGCGCGGGCATACGATAGAGGCTCGCGAGCCATGGACTTGGGGGCGAAGGCCAAACTTTTTACAGCCCAGATGGCGACACGCGCGACACTCGATGGAATTCAGATCCTGGGTGGCTACGGCTACATGAAGGAGTACCCGGTCGAACGTTACATGCGCGATGCAAAGCTGATGGAAATTGGGGCCGGCACCAACGAGGTGATGAGGCTCATCATCGCCAAACAGCTGATGGGCGACACTTAAGTGCTAAGTCTCCTACCCCCCGATACTGAGCTACAACGGGATTATCGTCTCAAAACGAAAGACTTATGCAACGGCCTGCGATCCACCGCCGTAAACGACGATGCCTCGTCCCGGTACCGTTCGGACGTGTTTAAAGGTCTAGGTCAAGCGGGGCTTCTTGCCAGTTACGCCCCGAAAGAATTCGGCGGTAGTCAGCTTCCATTTTCGGTTCACTACACCGTGCTCGAGGAGATTTCGCGCGCGTCGTTGTCCATGACCGTCGTCGTCGGCGTGAACAACCTGGTGCAGGGCGCAATCCTAGCCTTCGGTACGGACAGCCAAAAGAAGCACTACCTGCCTCTTTTGGTTCGCGGGGAGTGGCTCGGCGCCTTTTCACTTTCGGAGAGCGGTAGCGGTTCCGATGCCGCCGCTCTATCGACGAGCGCGCGGCGGGTAGACGGCGGGTACCGGATTACCGGTTCTAAGATGTGGTGTAGCAATGCCGGCCATGCCGATCTCTATCTCGTTATGGCGCGAACCGGGGAAAGTGGCCCCAAGGGAATCAGTGCATTTCTCCTTGAAAAAGGGACGCCCGGACTACGCTTTGGAAAATTAGAAAACAAAATGGGCCTCCGGGGCTCGACGCTTGCTGAGTTGCTCCTCGAGGATTGCTGGGTAAAGGATAGCGCCCGACTGGGCTTAGAGGGCGAGGGCTTCAAGGTTGCGCTCTCCCAGCTGGACGTGGGACGAATCACCATCGGGACGGGTGGGCTCGGTACCGCTATCGAGGCACTTTCGATTTATTGGGCGCGACGACTCCAGGGGCCGTCGCAGTTTGAACAGGGCGACCGCGATATTTTCGCCGGCCATTTCGCCGAGATTCAGGCGCTAAAACTCATGGTAGACCAGGCAGCGCTGCTTCGCGAGTCCGGTGCCAGACTTTCAATCATCGCCGCGCAGGTAAAACTTTTGGGAAGTGACCTGGCGGTTCGGGTTTCAGGCGATGTGATTTCAGGACTTGGTTGGGACGGATATGTAGTGGGAGGCAGCATCGAACGACTTCTACGGGATGCTAAGGCCTTGCAAATCGTAGAGGGAACGAACCAAATTCAGCGGCTAGTACTTTCGCGGGAACTCGACAGGATGTACTAAAAAGTTATTACTTATGGAGTCTTACTTATGGACGGATTAGCATGAAGCAGTGGGTTCTACCTAAATTTGTTTTGGACCTGAGCGAACTTTGGAAGCACCCAGAGGCGCCAGACCGCGGAGACGAGGCTCAGCGTTCTTTAGTCGCGTGGCGGGATTTGAAACGGCAATTTGCGGATGGAACCGTCGGCTTTTTCGATCTCCCGGACCGAATTGACGAAACGACGCTCGGCCATTGGGCCGGTTTAGCCAGTCGTTTGCGCGCGGAGTTTGAGGGGGCCGTGGTGATCGGCATTGGTGGATCGCATCTCGGCGCCCATGCCCTTATCAGCGCACTCGGTGCCTATTCGAACTCATTCCCGCTCTACTGGGTTACGCAACCCGACCCGGAAGTGATCCGGGAAATAGCCGAACGCGCGAAATCGAAACGCCTCGCGACCGTCGTGATCTCTAAATCGGGTAACTCCACGGAGACGCTCTCTGCATTTTACCATCTCAGTCGCTGGCTAAGTCCCGAGGGGTATGTTGCGATCACAGATTCTATAAAAGGTGAGCTTCGCCAATTGGCCATGCGTGAGAATTGGACGGCACTCGAGGTCCCGGCCAATATCGGCGGCCGTTTTTCGGTTTTGTCGGTGGTCGGGCTGTTTCCGGCAATGCTCGCGGGGGTATCGGTAGTTGATGTTCTAAAAGGCGCCGGCCACATGCGGGATGCGCTGATACGTACGAGCGCGAGCGCCGGCGAGTGCCCGGCCTTTGCGATGGCAGGGTCCCATTATTGGTGGGACACGGCTGCCGGGCGCGGGATCCACTACTTCATGCCGTACCGGATGAGTCTTAGGCCATTTGCCGAGTGGTACGTGCAGTTATTCGGAGAGAGTTTGGGAAAACGCAGTCGAACCGGAGCGCGGGTCGGGTTCACGCCGGTAGCTGCAGTCGGGCCCACCGATCAGCATTCACTGGTTCAACTCTTTAACGAAGGCCCTAAGAATAAAATGGTGGGGCTGATGGACGTAAAGGAAAAGGCGACGACCGCGGTCGGTAAACCGCGATTTGAGGCCGGCACCGGCGGGTTTTTAACTAGGTGGTCGTTCGAGGAGTTGGCACACCAGGCGTGTAGCGCTACCCAAACCACCCTCAGGGCAAACCAAGTCCCCTGCTACCGTCTTATCGTTGAGGGTCTGAGTGCTGAAACGATGGGCTCGCTCTTTTTCTTTTTCGAAACCGTCTGCGCTCTCGCGGGTCAACTCTATCAGGTCAACCCCTACGACCAGCCCGGGGTCGAAGAGGGTAAGCGGTTGTTCAAGGACGCGCTCACGCGCGGTTAGCAACTCGCATTTTGTTGATTTCGCATGAAGCGGCCCGATTTCTAAGCGCCGTAACCGGTGCCTGAAAAAACAGTTTGAATTCCCTGGCCGTGGCGCCTCAGAAGATAATATTCGTTAAAAGGACGATCGTCGGTAATCCGAGGGGCGTCTTTCCAGTTATCCCTACGAGGTTCCGGCAATCGTCGAGAGAGGACTAATTCCATAAATGCCTCGAGATCAGCGCCCGTCCCAAGCCACTCCGCTAAATCTTTTCGGGCAGCAGCGGGCATTTTTTTAACGAACTCCGAGGCACTGGGTACCTCAAATGGGCCCATGCTTGCTAAAAAATGGTGACCGATGCCATCCACCTGCCGAAAAACCTCGACGTACGGAAAACTATCGAGCAGGGATGCGGTCACCGCGCGCAATGTCTCGGAATCCGCTTCGGGAAGCCATTGCTGGAGTATCCCCCCGGACTTAAGCCTCCTTTTGGCGACTCCGTAGAATTCCCTTGAATACAAAAGGCTGGACCCTGCCGCCTCAACGGGCG
>CAZRVZ010000075.1:0-20625 GCA_964603655.1 uncultured Pseudobdellovibrionaceae bacterium
GTCTCGGCAGGCCGGGCTTGCCGCGGGCAGCCGGGTGACATTCATAAACCCATAACCGTGCTGGTTCTTTATTGTAGGTGGCACACCTCGGGCTGCTGTATGATGACGTCGAACCAGACCAACGAGTCGGGGAGTCTTGATGCTGTACAACGTGCTGGCGGGGATGTTCTCCAACGACCTCGCGATCGATCTCGGCACCGCCAACACGCTCGTGTACGTCCGCGGGGAAGGTATCGTCCTCAACGAGCCCTCGATCGTCGCCATCCACCAGGCGGACAACTCCGTGCTCGCCGTCGGTCACGAAGCCAAGGCGATGCTCGGGCGGACGCCGGGGAATATCGTCGCCATCCGTCCGCTGAAGGACGGCGTCATCGCCGACTTCGACGTGACGGAGAAGATGCTGCACTACTTCATCTCGAAGGTGCACAGGCGGCGCACGCTCGTTCGGCCCCGCATCGTGATCGGCGTCCCCTCCGGCATCACCCAGGTCGAGAAGCGCGCGGTCCGCGATTCCGCCATGCAGGCGGGCGCGCGCGAGGTGTACCTCATCGAGGAGCCGATGGCCGCGGCGATCGGCGCGGGTCTGCCGATCCAGGAGCCCGGCGGGAACATGATCGTGGACATCGGCGGCGGCACGACCGAGGTCGCCGTGATCTCCCTGGGCGGAATCGTGCACAGCCAATCGGTCCGGGTGGCTGGCGATAAATTCGACGAAGCGATCATTAGCTATATAAAGCGGCAGTATAATCTTCTTATCGGTGAGCGCACCGCGGAGGGCATCAAGATCGCGATCGGCAATGCTTTTCCCTTCGACGAGGTGAAGTACCACGAGGTGAAGGGCCGCGACCTAGTCGTCGGAAGCCCCAAGTCGGTCACCATCTCGAGCGACGAGATCCGCGAGGCACTGGTTGACCAGGTGAACGTAGTCGTGGACGCCATCAAGCAGACTCTGGAGCAGACGCCTCCGGAGCTCGCCGCCGACATCGTCGACAAGGGCATCGTGCTGGCGGGTGGCGGCTCACTCCTGGCGAACCTGGATATCCTCATCCGCGAGCGAACGGGCCTGCCCGTCATGTACGCGGATGACCCTCTCAAATGCGTGGTGATCGGGTCGGGAAAGGTGCTGGATCAGCTCGATCTACTGAAGAACCTCACCATCGAGTGAGAATCAATTTAATGATTCCAAAATTTTTGTCGCCTGAGTAACTTCAGGTAGTCTTTGGATGTCCGGCGGTGCAACGCCTTAGGGTATTTCGCGTCTGAAGTATAATATTGCGCAAGATTTTTAATTCCCAGGCGGTCAATGTCCTCGAGCACGCCCTTCATCGAACGGTACCGCTCCCATCCAGCCTTTTCCCGTTTTGCGTAATAGGCCAGAAGTCTATTATCCGAAGGGTCGCGGTAGCGGTTCCTGTGGACTAGCATCTCGAGCGGCAATCGATCGCGCGGCGCCGGGTTCTCGGCCGGATAGCCTATCACCAGTGAAGTTACAGGCACCACGTTAATGGGTAAATTCAGAATCTTCGTAATTCCCGGCGCGCTCCACAGGGTCGTTCCCATGTAGCAAATCCCAAGACCACTACTTTCCGCGGCCACAGCAACATTTTGCGCGGCAATCACCGCATCGACCGCAGCCACCATGAAGCTCGTAAAATCGTCAAAGGCATCCTTTGCTCCACGCAGTTTTACCCACCGACGCGTGCGGTGAAAATCGGCGCAAAAGGTTAGTACGCACCCCGCCTGAAGAATCATCTCCTGTTTGCTGTGTAACAGAAACAGCCTCTTAAGAAGGGCTCGCTGGGTAGTCACTATTACCGACCAGGTATTGAGGTTACCCGATGAAGATGCCCTAAGTCCGCAGATTAGGATCTCTCGCAGTTTTTTGGACGGGATCACTCGCCTGCGGTACCGACGAATCGAACGGTGAGAACAAAGGGTTTTAATCACCGGATCCACGGATATGCTCGAGTTGCTCCCTGAGATCCGCCAGTTTTTCATTCCAAAAACCTGGCGTTCCAAACGCGGGAAAGTATTTCGGGAAGACGGGGTCCTCCCAGCGCTTGGCAATCCAGGCGCAGAAGTGAACATAACGCAAGGCCCTTAACGGCTCTATGAGCCGCAGCTCGGCGCGATCGAACGCCGACATCTGTTCATAGCCCTCGAGAAATATCTCCCAGGCCACCCGATTGTCCCTTAAGAGACCCGGCATGAGAAGCCAAAAATCCTGCACCGTCGGACCGGTGACAAAATCGTCAAAGTCGATGGCAAAGAACGTATCGGTCTTAAGGAGATTTCCCAGATGGCAGTCACCATGAATCCGCTGCACCTTGGCCTGGGCAAACCACGGGTCGCACAACTGGCAAATGGACTCCACCGTCTGCACCCAATGGGCGCGTAGCTCTGTTGGAATATGACCCGCATCGCAAAGATACTTCAGGTTATCAATTCCGTAGGTGAGCGGCGAAAGCCGAATCCGGTGAGATGCCTCTTTTGCCCTTCCCACCCCGTGAATTCGACCCAGGAGCCTGCCGACCTGCATTAGGTCCTCATCACTCAGCTCATCGGGAGACCGACCGCCTCGCTTGGGAAAGACGCAAAAGTAAATATCTTCGATTTGCGAGAGGGTCGATCCATCTAAAAACGGTTTGGGTGCGATCACGCTGATTTCTGCCGCTTCGAGCTCCTGGAGAAAACCGTGTTCCTCGAGAATTTGCGCCTGAGACCATCGTCCGGGCCGGTAAAATTTTACGATTAGAAAACGATCGGCAGGCGTTTTGGGATTGTCTATCTCTATCTCCACTTCGTAAACCCGATTTTCCATACTGTTCAAGGTCAGCACGCGCCCCGTGCACTCAAAGCCAGCGCTCTCGACCGCATCCAGAATTTTTTCGGGCGAGAGCGCAAAGAAAAACCGGGTGGCCTCGTTTCCCCAGACCTGAGTACTCATCCGTTCACCCCGTTCGCTCCACTCCCCTCAATGGCCACAACCTCAATCATTACTCAAACGGTCCCTTTTTGTTCGTGGAAACTCAAAAACTCCCGAAAAAGGCCACGTGCACGGCTTAATCCCTCATAAGTTCCGTCCTGAATAACCCTACCCTGTTCCAGGACTATCACCCGATCGCATTGCCTGATGGTACTCAGTCTGTGGGCTATTACGATAGAGGTGCGCCCCGCCAGGATCTCCTCCACCGACAGCATGAGCCTGGCCTCCAGGTCTCTATCCAGACTCGCCGTCGCTTCGTCGAAAATTACGATAGGCGGATTAAACACGAGGATTCGCGTAAAGGCTACCAGCTGCCTCTCACCGACGCTCAAGTTCGTTCCCCCTTCAAACACTCTCATATCGAGACCACCCCGATCGCGGATAAATTCCCATAGTTGGGATTGATGAACACGCTCGGTCAGGTGTTCGTCGGAACACTCCGTGCCCAGTAATAGATTCTCCCTGAGCGTTCCTTCGACGAGATAGACATCTTGGTGAACAACGCCAATCTCACGCCTGAGATCGCCCAAGTTCCAATCCCGCACCGGGTGTCCGTAAAGAAAGATTCCACCCATTTGTGGTTCATAAAATCTGAGGAGAAGTCGCACCAGCGTCGATTTCCCACTTCCCGTAGGTCCGACCACCGCCACACTGGTTTTAGGAGCGATTTGAAATGAAATTTCGGATAGGGCGAACTCATTTCTTCCGGGATAGGTGAACGACACCCCATCAAAGACCACCTCACCGCTTGCGCCATCTCTCATACCCGGCCCGGAATCCCAACGAGATCCCAATGTACTGTCCTCGGCCGACTCGTCCAGAATTTGTCCGATGCGCTCAGCCGCGATACGAGCCGAAAGGTAGTTGTTGTATTTTTCCACTAGATCTCTAATCGGCTGAAAGAGGTTTCGAACGTAACCCAAAAAGACCACTACGGTTCCGAGCGTCATCTCGCCTCGAATGACAGCGATTCCTCCCGCTCCCAGAAGGGTCGCCATCGCCACGCCATTGAGCACGTTAGCAAAGGGCTGAACTTTCGCATACACGGTCAGTGATTCGATCTGCGCCGCCTCGTGAGCATCAACGATAGAATTAAATTTTTTACCGCGCGCGCTCTCGGCCCCCAGTCGCTGAATCGTGGCGATGGCGGCGATGTTCTCCCCCAGAAAGGCATTCATCTTCGAAAGTTCGAGCCGAACTCTCTGGTAACCTTGATTGAGCAACTCCCCGAAATGAACGATTACCCACACCACCCCTGGAAAGGTGAGGAGTATCGCCGAACCGAGCCGCCAATCCAGTATCAGCATCGCAACCACCGTACTTCCAATCACTAAGACGTCCAGAACGAGCACCGAAAGCGAAGCCGTGAATAGCTCCCCCAGCGACTTGATATCATTCATCACGCGCGTCAGGAGTCGTCCCGTCGGGTTTTTGTCAAAATACCCCACCGGGAGACGCAGAATGTGTTCGAAGAGTTCGCCTCGTAATCGATGCATCAAACGCTGGCCCGTCGTTTGAATTAAATACGCAAGCCAAGAATCGAGCACGGCCTTGAGACAAATGAGGGCTAAAAACACTTTGCAATTACCCATCAACGCCGCTGAATCTCGATTCACCGCGCTATCGACCGCTTTACCGATCCATAGAGGTGAAATCACATCGAGCAGGGTCGTAATGGTAATTAGGACCACACTCGCACCGAGCGCAACCCGGTGATGTTTCAGCGACGGCATCAGACGGCGGATGAGGCGGGTCAGCCTGATTGGCGAATGAATCTCGGCATCAATCATAATGCGTCCCACTTTGAGTGCGCGCGCGATCGATGCCACAATGCCTGGTAATGTTTATTCTCGTTCAGTAGCGAGCCGTGGTCACCTCTTCCAACGAGCCTGCCTTCTTTGAGCACCCAGACCTGCGACAACAGGGGCATTACTGACATACGGTGAGAGGCAATCATGACGGTGGTGCCTGCAAAATCTCGAAACAGGCTATGAATAATCCGATCCTCCACCTCCACATCGACGGCCGCGAAACAATCATCCAGAATCAGGATGTCCGGCCGCCTGAAAAGGGCGCGAGCCAGAGATAGACGACTCTTTTGACCCCCCGAAAGATTCACTCCCCGCTCACCCAGAACACTGTCAAAGCCATCTCGAAGTGCCTGAATCTCAGTTAAGATTCCGGCCACCCTCAGGACATGGCTCAGGCCTTCCGGGTCGGAATTGATCGTGGAACCCAGAGCAATGTTCGAGCGGATGGTCTCGCTGAACAAAAATATCTGCTGCTCGACACAGGCGATACGCCGCCTGATATCGGCGCGAGCCAGAGACATGACATCTTCACCACCTACCATAATCGCGCCCGGCCCCGGCTCGTGCAATCGCATCATCAGATTGAAAAGCGTCGTCTTGCCCGATCCCACGCCACCCACAATGCCAATCTTTTGGCCAGGCTCCACCACCAGATCGGAAAGTTTCAATGAAAAGTTATCGCCATAGGTGAAATCAACCTGTTTGATTTCAATCCGTAGGGACCGAGCCATTTTCGCCCTATCCAATACATCAACAGCTGGGGTGACGTTCATAATGTTCCTTAATCGCCCAAATGCCGCGAGCCCCTCCTGGTGGAGTGTCACGCTCCACCCGATCGCCTCCATCGGCCAGGAGAGCTGAACCACGAATCGCTGAAATGCGACGAAGGTGCCGAGCGTGATAGCGCCCTCAATTACATCCATTCCGCCCAAAACGAGAATCAAAGCGGTGCCGAGCGACGTAATGAGTCCGAGAGCAGGAGAAAAGATTGCCTCGTACCGCGCCAGACTGACTCCCGTTAAGGCATAATCTCCCGAGAGATCCCGAAAGCGCCGGGATGCAGTGGTCTCCAGCACCAGGGACTTGATGAGCCTCACCGCGCCGAAGGACTCCTGCGCAAAGGAAGAGAGAGACGACATTTTCCATTGGAGCGCTTCGAATATTTTCTCAATCTTTCTGCCGATCCAGCGGGTCAACCATGGGACTAGTGGAAAAAAAGCAAATGCAAGAAGTGTCAACTTCGGCGACATAAACAACATCACCGGAACGATAAGGACAAACATGATGACAGCATCGGCAGCAACTAATATCCCGGGCCCCACCGCCATGCGCACCGACTCCACGTCACTTGTCGCACGCGACATCAGATCTCCGGTTTTGACGCTTTGATAAAACGGCAACGGTAACGACTGCAGATGCGCGTAAAATTCGCGCCGCAGATCGGCTGCAATCCGGGTGGAGGCCCCCATCAGATAGACCCTCCAGAGATAACGCCCAACTGATTGCAAGGACATCAACCCCAGAATGCCAAGCGCTGCATAGATGACAGTATCGACGCGCTTTAGCGGAACCGCGTCCAGCACTGATCGGATCAGGAGCGGCAAAAGAACGTTAATCAGATCGACCCACACCAGCGTAAACAGACCGAATGCATATTCACGCCGGTAGCGGCGCAAAAGCGGCAGAAACGGGTGGGAAAATAGGAAACTGACGAGTTTTTTGGGCCCACTCACCACACTATTTTAGGGACCCACCTGCTAATCGTCACGCGGTTCTATTACGTAGTGCGTTACGTACCTTTTCCCCAGATCTGCCGACAAGAGTCTTAAGACGTTATCTGAATTCAACAAACACCTCAAAAGTCTCCCCAGCAGTCCGCTATGCTGAGCGACTCCAGACACCCGACCCGGGCTTTGACTTTCAGCAACTGATACACATACTTATTTAGAGATCGTAAGGGTAAATAAACGAGGTTTTATGAACCTGAATCAATTCACAGTGAAGGCCCAAGAGGCCGTCGTCGATGCGCAGGCCGCGGCGGTAAAGAAGAACCATCAGAGCGTGGAGCCCGAGCACCTTGCCGCCTCTCTGCTGGGCGATCCTCAGGGTCTGATTCACCAGTGCCTGGATAAATCCGGTGCGCCAACTCAGTTAATAATAAAGGATCTCGACCAGCTCGTATCTTCGCGCCCAAGGGTTGAAGGTGATTTTCAATGTTATCTGTCGAACGTGCTGAAAAAATTGCTGATTCAGGCGGAGGTCGAGAGCAAGAATCTCAAAGATGATTTCGTCAGCACCGAACACCTTTGGCTTTCCTACTACGACCTAAAAGACGGCAAGGTCACTGACACATTTCGCAACCACAAATTGACCAAGAATTCGTTTCTCGAGGCTCTGGCCAAAATCCGCGGAAACCAGCGGGTCACCGACCAGAACCCCGAGGAAAAGTACCAGGCGCTCGAAAGGTATACCCGCGATCTCACCCAGGCCGCTTCCAATGGACGACTCGATCCGGTCATTGGCAGAGATACCGAAATTCGGCGAGTGATTCAGGTGCTTTCGCGCCGAACCAAGAATAATCCCGTATTGATTGGCGATCCCGGCGTCGGCAAAACGGCCATCGTCGAGGGGTTGGCCAGCCGCATGGTGTCGGGCGATGTCCCGGAAAGCCTTAAGAATAAGCGACTCCTATCGCTCGACCTCGGTGCGCTCGTTGCCGGTGCCAAGTACCGCGGCGAGTTCGAGGATCGCCTAAAGGCCGTGCTCAAAGAAGTCACATCCGCCCAGGGCAACATCGTCCTATTCATTGATGAATTGCACACAATGGTAGGCGCGGGAAAAGCCGAAGGCAGCCTCGATGCCTCAAACATGCTCAAACCGGCTCTGGCGCGCGGAGAGCTGCGTTGCATCGGAGCCACTACACTCGACGAATACCGGATGCATATTGAAAAAGACTCGGCCCTCGAACGTCGGTTTCAACAGATCTACGTCGGCGAACCGAGCGTCGAGTCTACGGTGTCAATCTTGCGAGGCCTCAAGGAAAAATACGAGGTGCACCACGGAGTACGCATTCAAGACAGCGCCATCATTGCGGCGGCGAAGCTGTCGAATCGTTACATCACCAATCGGCAACTTCCCGATAAGGCTATCGATCTCATCGACGAGGCGGCCAGCAAATTACGCATCGAAATAGACTCTCTACCCACGCCCATTGATGAAATCGAGCGCAAAGTGATTCAGCTTAGCATCGAGCTGGCCGCACTCAAGAAGGAGACCGACGCCGACTCGGCGGCTCGCCGCGAAGTGATTGATCGCGAGATCGCAGACCTTCGCCAAAAGGCAGGGTGCATGAAAGATGAGTGGAAGGCGGAAAAGGCGGTCATCGGCAAAATTTCCACGCTCAAGGAACAGATTGAAACGACGCGCCTGTCAGCGGAGCGGGCCGAACGCGATGGAAATCTGGAAAAGGCGGCCGAGCTCAAGTATGGCATGCTCGCGCAACTGCAAAAGCGGCTAGACACCGCCCAGACCGACGGTGACAAGGGCTCGCGCGCCACCCGGTGGCTGAAGCAGGAGGTGGATGCCGAGGATATCGCAGAAGTTGTCGCCAAATGGACTGGAATTCCGATAACCAAGATGCTTGAATCGGAAAAACAAAAACTGCTGCGCATCGAGGAGGTGCTTCACAGCCGGGTCGTGGGTCAAAATCTTGCTATCAAAGCTATTGGAAATGCCGTTCGCAGAAGCTCGGCCGGACTGAACGACCCCAAAAAACCCATCGGCAGTTTTTTGTTTTTGGGCCCCACCGGCGTCGGAAAGACCGAAACGGCAAAGGCACTAGCCGATTTTCTGTTCGACGATGAGTCGAACATGGTCCGTATCGATATGAGCGAATTCATGGAGAAGCACTCCGTTTCCAGACTCATCGGCGCCCCGCCCGGATATGTGGGCTATGAAGAAGGCGGCGTACTCACCGAGGCCGTGAGGCGGCGTCCCTATTCGGTCATTTTATTCGACGAGGTGGAAAAAGCCCATCATGATGTATTTAATATCCTATTGCAGGTTCTAGACGACGGCCGATTGACCTCGGGGCAGGGACAGCAAGTCGATTTTAAAAATACGATCATCATCCTCACCTCCAATCTCGGAACCCAGCACATTCAGGAGGGAGGAGAAGAACGGGGAGAGACGGGGGGGGGCGATAGCGTGCGAGAGCGCGTGATGAGTGAGGTTCGCGCCCATTTCAGGCCGGAACTTCTCAACCGTCTCGACGACATTATCATCTTCAGCCCACTGACTGAGGCCGATCTCACGACGATCGTAGACATCCAGCTCGAGGGGGTAAAACAGTTGCTAGAGGCTAAAAACCTCAGTATGGTTGTGGACCTAAAGGCGAAGGGGTGGCTCGCGAAACGCGGTTATGACCCGGTATTTGGGGCCCGCCCGCTCAAGCGATTGATTACGGAAAGTATCTTGAACCCACTGGCCCAAAAAATTCTCGAGGGGGAGTTCAAAGATGGCGACTGCGTACATTTCACCGCCGATACCTCTGGGGTCACCTTTTCCAAGGCTGTGACCGAGAAGAAACGCGCCGCCAACAAATAAATAATTCCAAGCAGGAAACACCCATGAATGACACTCCTCCCTCTCAACTCGAAAGTATTTTAAAAAAGCGATTTAAGAAGACCCTGGCATACGGCCTGGTATCCGTTTGTGCAGTACTTTTATCGGTGGGAGTTTACGGCGGCCTTCAGGTTTTCACCAAAAACCAGGCCCTAAATCCGGCCGAGGCCGAAGTGAAACCCGCCTTAAATGGAGATGGCGGCCTTTCAACTCTTAAAAAAAGTTCGGAAAGTTTTCGCGCCATTGCAAAATTAGTCGGACCGGCGGTGGTGAACATCAAAGCCACCAAAGGGAGCGCGAAACCCAAGGTGGCGCCGAGGGGCCGCAGAAATCAACGCCAGAAGCCCCAACCGAACGAAGACGAGAGCCCGTTTCATGGGGGTGATCCGTTCTTCGATTTTTTCGAGCGATTCGGCGCCCCAATGCCGTTTCCACAGGAGCAGACCCCCCAGACATCCTTGGGTTCGGGCATCGTTATCGATAAAAAAGGACACGTGGTAACCAATAATCACGTCGTCGATGGCGCGACCGAAATATACGTCATGCTCTCCGATGAAAAAACCGAGCTGAAAGCTAAGGTTGTGGGAACCGACCCGAAAACCGATCTCGCGGTCCTAAAGGTGCAATCAGAAAAGGAGTTACCCAGTGTTGAATGGGCCGATTCGGATGCGGTCGAGGTGGGTGATTGGGCTATTGCGATCGGAAGCCCCTTTGCGCTCGGCCAGAGTGTTACGGTCGGTATCGTGTCCGCCAAAGGCAGAAGCTCGCAAAGCCTCACTGGAGCTGAATATGGAGGAGATCTCATCCAGACCGACGCGGCCATTAACCCCGGAAATTCGGGAGGCCCCCTGGTCACGATGGAAGGCAAGGTCATGGGGGTCAACACGGCCATCTACACGCGTTCAGGCGGGTACATGGGAATCGGATTTGCCATTCCCAGTAATACGGCAAAGGAAATCTCCGCCAAACTTATTACCGACGGAAAAATAATTCGGGGGTGGTTGGGTGTTTACATTCAGCCGCTCGACAAGGAGCTCGCCAAGGAGCTCGATCTCAAAGAGGGCGTGGGTGTGCACGAGGTTATCGAGGACAGCCCTGCAGCCAAGGTGGGCATTCGCGCGGGTGATGTCATCGTCGAGGTCGATGGAAAGAGTGTTAAGGAGACGACCCAGCTCCAGAAATTCATCAGCTCTTTTAAACCCGGCGATTCAGTGAAGCTTAAGGTGGTTTCGTATACCGACAAGAAGGCCCGTACCGTATCCGTTAAAATCGGTGATGTACCCGACGCCGAGCCTCAGGCGAAAGGCGGCAAGACCGAAGAGGGCGCGCCCGACAAAATTGGACTCGTCCTTTCCAAGACCAAGGATGGATTGGTCGTGGAAGCGATCCAGCCAGGATCGATGGCAGATCAGGTGGGACTCGAACAAGGTGATATTTTGGTACGCGTCAATCGCAAAGAGGTGTCGACTGTTGACGCCTACAAAAAGATTGTCGATTCCTCCAAACGCCTTTACCTTGAAGTCAAACGGCGCGGACGGACACTTTTTTATCAGTTCGTGCTGCCAGAATAAAGGATACACTAGGTGGCACCTATCGTTTGTCTAGGCTCGATGGCCTTTGACTCTATCGAAACTCCCTTTGGAAAAGCCGGGAAGATTCTGGGCGGTTCGGCAAATTACTTCTCGCTAGCCGCGAGTTATTTTACCCCCGTTCAATGCGTCAGTATCGTTGGCGAGGATTACCCGCTCGATCATCTCGAACTGCTCAAATCCAGAGGCATCGACATTAGTGGAATCAAACAGGAATCTGGAAAAACGTTTCACTGGTCCGGTCGCTACGGTTACGACATGAACCAGGCACACACGCTGGAAACTTGCTTAAACGTCCTTGAAAAATTTGAGGCCGACGTGCCCAAGGCGTTTCAGTCCAGTCCGTTTCTGTTTCTCGGCAACAGCATTCCGAGTCTTCAGCTAAAAGTACTGGCACAGATCAAGGCACCGAAGTTCATTGCCATAGATACGATGAACCTGTGGATTGAGAACTCGCGCGACACCTTGATTGAGGCGATTGGAAAGTGCCATGCCTTGATCATCAACGAAGCCGAGGTTCGCCAACTCACGCAGGTTTACAATTTGGTGCAGGCCGCTCGTATCGTGCGCAATTGGGGGCCCCAAATACTCGTAGTAAAACGCGGAGAGTACGGCGCCGTTTTGTTCGATCATGGCGAGCCGTTTTCAGCTCCCGGGCTTCCGCTGTCAGAGGTGAAGGACCCCACAGGTGCCGGTGACAGTTTTGCGGGTGGGTTTATGGGTTACCTTGCCGCACAGGGAAATTATTCGATTTCGCGTTACGATCTGCGTAAAGCGGTGGTTTATGGATGCGTCATGGCGTCTTTTACGGTTCAAGACTTTGGGTTCACTGAGCTCCTAAATGCCAAAAAAGAACAGCTGGCACAAAGGTACCAGCGATTTGTCGAGCTGACCCAGTTCCACATCGAATGACTTGACGGTCAAAAGTTTTGTGTTTAAGTCTGTCCCGTTCTGCCAGTTACGCAAAGGGAACTAAAGAATTCATGAGCAAGAAGACAGCGACATCAAAACGCCCTGCAACGAAAGTCGTACCCAAGCCTGCGGCTAAGGCCCCCAGCCTCAAGGTGAGCCCCGGGGTTAACCTCGGAACCAAGCGATACTGCTCCCACTGCCACGCAAAATTCTATGACTTTGCAAAACCCGAAGTCGTTTGCCCTAAGTGTGAACGAGTCATCGATACCAAGGCGACACACACTTACCGGAGAGCCCCGGAACCTCGCAAGGCTGCCCCACCAGTTAAGGACCCCTTTGACGATGAGGCCGATGTGGTCATTGAGGATCCAGTCGAAGCTGATGATGATGTGGATGAGGAAGTTACCCAAGGCATCGACGTCGACACTGACGACGAGTAAAAGGCTAAAAGGTGCCTATCTACTATTCAGCTGAAAAGGTAGCGGGTATCCAATGCCTAACTTACCCGCTACCTTTTCAGCTGAATAGTAGATAGGCACCTTTTAATCCTTAAAATTGCGGCGGGTCTGTTTGCGGTAATGGCGAATCATGAGTAGCGCGAAACCAATGACGATCGCTATCCACAATCCAAAAAAAGCCTGACGCTCCGAAATCGATCGCGCCAAATCAAGCAGATATTGGTTATTCACTCGACGGTGCCCTCAATCCTGGTGCTCGAATCTGTGAAACCGGTCATCTTTACGGCCGCCAGACCTAAGACTGCCGTTCCGAGCCACCACCATGGTTTTGCCGAGGAGTACCACCTGTTTTTCTCCTCGGTGTGTTTTTTTTCAGCAAGTACTGATGGTATTTTACCATGAATCTCAAATGGTATCCCTGTGGCCAACATTTCAGTCGCCGACTCCAAGGTTCCGGGAATGGGATCGATGAGAATCACCGTTCCGTCGCTGGCCACCTCGGCCAAACGTATCGGACCCTCACCCCATGCGACAATTAAAGCGTCTACACCCGAACGAGCAATCAACGGGACTGTTCGCGACGGCGCAAGCACAGCCGCGTGAGCAATGACGACAACCGGTTCGCGTTCACACGTGACCCATCTTTCGAACACCCCCTTCGGTGACGTGGCTTTGAGCCAAAACGGTCCCCTGTGGGCCAGTTTCTCTCCTCTTTTCCAGAGAAATCCATTGAGGGAGATATTCATCAGCCCGTTAGAGTCGGCGAAAAAAAGATTGCACTCCCGCCAGAGTTTTTTACGAGTGGCGTCTACCTGCAATGCAACCTCTGGGTACTGAGTAAGTGCGTCCCACTCGATTGACGGCGAAAGTTCCAATCGGGGATGAATCTTAAGCGCCACATCCAACCACCAGCGCATGTTGTCCAGATCCTTGCGATGGTACGCCGCCAGCGCCAATGCCGATGACTGGACCAAAGCCGATGCGGTCCGTGTCGATGCATGCGAGTCAGTCAATCGCCCCAGGTGAAATGCCTCGCTGGCCGAAGTCGGGTTACTCCTAAAACGAATCAGTGCCGCCTCCATTTCCAAGGTTTCACTGTCACGGGTCAAAAACTGGGGGTCCAGTTCCTGCGCGGAAACTCCGCTAAACTCCTCCAGTCGCCGAATGAGTCGCTGAGAAAACGGTCGCCCGACCAATCGGTTTTGAGAAGCAGGAGGCACGACGACAACTCCAATACGCGTGGCCTCGGCCAAAAGCCCAAAAAGCGCTAGTATCGCTAACATCTAACCTTCACCCTCTTCACGGATTATCTCCATACTCCGATTTGCCCGGCCCCGTCTACCCGTACGGTTCTTTTTAGGCGTGGGCACCGCCGGTTCAAACTCAACATCGTCCAGGCGCAGTCGGTCCCCGTGAGATAGGTCATGCATGAGCCTTTTGTGCCACACCAGGTGAGCGGCCTGATCATTTAAAATCCCCGGTTCCGCATTTTCAGTAATGGGTGTGAAACTAAAATCTCTGGGGTGTAGGTAGCTCCCCCGTGGCAAATCCCTCAGTGCGACAAGGCAGCGCTGATTTCCGGATTCCGCCCGGTGGGCCAAGAAGACCTGGGCGCTCACGAGCAAACCTGAAAGAATGCTCAAAGCTACCGGAAACCAGATTCTGTAGACCCGGCTCACGGTTTGACTCCATCGTAAACCAACCGTGTCCGATCCAAACCCTCGAGTCGCGCCTTCCAAAATTTGAGTACGCACCAATGGGCAGTGGCTGCCAGGCACGCCCACACCAGGGCCGTAAACACTGATTCGATGAGAACCCCTCCCCGGCTCGGTGCTCGCATCCCTTTAATCCCTAAGTGCATAGTTCCACCTCCCGTGTGACAACTTGGCTTCGATTCTCACTCTAAACTGACTGGGTACTACGCCCTTTCCCCCCCCATTCACGCTAGTCCCCAGGTGGGACTCGATGGGATCTAACGCGATTCCAAGTCCGCATACCGGGCAGCGGCGCTGGTGAAACGGAAATGGGTCACGCCTTGAAATCCGAAAACCGGAATCGATGCCCTTTAACTTTTGATTGGCCTGCTTCTGGGCGCCCATCCAAAGGTCGCGTGTCACCGATTCGGTTATCGAAAAAAGAGACCGAATCGATGTTTCAAGCAGTGCGTCTTGGATGACACAATTGGGGACTGCTGTGGCTCTGGCGCAGACGTGAGCAGTGTCGTGGAGGAGTTCTACAACGGCGATTCTCTTATTTTGAGCCTGAACAAACTGCAAAGTCCTGCGATCTGCGCGCCCTAAAATAATAGCGCTATTATCCATTCCAATCTGTAAACTTTCAGTGAGGTAAGCTTCTCGACCCATTCGTTGGGTTAAAAGTGGCGCCGCCAGCAGAATCGCACCTAATACGTTTTTAAAGAGAAATAGCATCGTTGTGTAAATTGCAATCGATCTCTCGGGCCAAACGCGTCGGCGGCAATTGCCGGATCCCGATACGGCAGAAAAAGGCTCGCGTACCTTGATTGCACCCTAGCGCTATACTCCGGACTCCCATACTCAAAAGCTGTCTGACGCAGCCACCGGCGACTGGCGGAGACTTTGTTTGCCAGGACACCATTTCCCAAAGCACCGGTTCCCAAGGCGCCTGCAATCCAATTACTAATCCGCCTCCCCACCGCATCCTCACTGAGTCCCAGGCTCCGAAGTCTCACATAAAGAAAACACGAGTGGCGAATAAGTACCGCCTGCTGAGCCGTTCGAATAAGTTCTATCCCCAGCGAAAGAGTCAAGAACGCGACTCCCAAGGCAAGCACGCCTTCCACCAGGACACTCCCCCGTTCGTAGTGACTACACCTAGGTATTTTACCCGATGCCCGGGAACTACCACTTGCCCCTTGGCTTGGTCGCACTCTCACCGTAATCATCAAACCCCCGAATCTTGTAACTATCAGCTTCCGGCGCCTCGAGTTCCTTTTCCACTTTCTCCCCGCGCAAGGCCGATGAAATGGATGCATACCTGGCACGTAGGTTTTGTCCGACCACTGAGACAATGCTGATGGCCGCAACCGAGATGAGGCACACAAGCACCAGATATTCGATTAGCCCCTGTCCTAGCTTTGTTTGGGTTTTCACACCACCTCCCTAAGCCTCACCATTACGAAAACGCCGCTGCCTCATTTCACTGCGATTCACGTGCCAACCCATTGCTGCGTAATGCGTTTGACTTCAAAAAGGGAGGGCGACCTAATTTCGGTCCATACGATGGAATTAGGACTATGGCGTTTAGTAGCAAACTGGACTCTGCAGTTCATAAGTAAGAGTGCATTCCGAGCCTTCAATAAAGGCCGCTTGATTCGAGAGATGTTGGCACAGAGGACATTTCTCTATTGGTTTTTTAACCGGTGCCACCATTGCTGAAATCGGTGGCAAGTGGCCCGTTGATTATCGAAATAAGTGATGACAAACCGATACCTTTTCCATAATCATTCTTTTATAATCTTCACGGAGGCGTGTTCAATTGTTCGTACCGAAGGAAATGTTTCTGGTTAAGGGTGTTGGAAAAGAACGTGAACGCTTGGCGTCATTCGAGATGGCGTTACGGGATGCGGGAATTGCTGAATTCAACCTGGTCAAGGTCACATCCATATTTCCCCCGCGCTGCAAAGTCATTTCGCCCGAAAAGGGAGCTAAGAAATTAAAGGCCGGCCAGATTCTGTATGTCGTCTTGGCGGAATCTTCGACCAATGAACCCAACCGGCTAATTGCAGCCTCCATTGGCTTGGCTGTCCCCAAGGACGTCGAGCAATACGGCTACCTGAGCGAGCACCATTCCTACGGAGAGACGAGTAGAAAGGTTGGCGAATATGCGGAAGATTTGGCGGCGTACATGCTCGCCACCACGCTGGGTATTTCTTTCGAAAATGATGTGACCTACGACAGCGGCAAGGACCTTTGGCGCATTAAGCGTGAGGTGGTATCCACCCGTAACATCACCCAGACCGCCGTCGGTGAGAAGAATGGGCTTTGGACGACATCCATTGCTGCGGCAGTTCTCCTGGCTTAAATGGCCTGGCCTCAATTTTTAGCACCCGAAGATCCGCGTCAAAACGACGCTGAAACCGCGCGATTCGTTGTCGTACCGTGCCCCTACGAGAAAACAACTTCCTACATGAAGGGAACGGTGCTGGGACCTTCGCGAATCATCGAGGCGTCCGAGCAGGTCGAGTTTTTCGATTCCGAGACCGGGCTTGAGGCCATCGATGAGGGTATCCACACCTGCGAAGCGCTGGACTATTCCCGCGGCAATGTTTCGGACTGGTTGAGCGCGACCGAATTAGTGTTCACCGAAATATTTAAAAAAGGTAAGTTCCCGATCATGTTAGGTGGAGAGCATACCATCAGCTATCCCCCCATAGCGGCCGCGGCAAAATTGGGAGAGATATCCGTGCTGCATTTTGATGCTCACAGCGACATGCGAGATACCTACCACGGTGACAGGTTCAGCCACGCCTCCGTGATGCGACGGGTTCACGAGTGTGTCAGCCATACCTACTCAGTAGGGATCCGAGCTCAGTGTAAAGAGGAACGGGAGTATCTAAATGCTCACCGAAACTTTGGTGTGCTCTATGATCACGAGCGAACTCTCACTGGACTCAATGTGGATCTGGCGCTCAGTTTTCTCCCCACTCAGAATATCTACATCACCATTGATTTGGATTATTACTCGCCTGAAGTAATGCCATCCGTGGGTACACCGGTTCCGGGTGGTGGAGCCTGGTACGAAACGCTTAACTTTATCCGCGCAATCTATAAGCAGCGCAACGTGATAGGGGCAGATATTGTCGAGTTGCGCCCCGATCACGACAAACGCTCCGATTTTCTCGCGGCGCAGCTCGCCTATAAGCTCATGACCTATTCGACACTGACTCGGTCGTAAACGCTTGTATTTCAATGCCCGTTCTCCGCTCGTTCGAATGGCCATCTGGTGTTAGACTGGTGCCCAATTGCAAACTCTGTATTACATACTCTGGATCGGTCTCATTGCCCTATCGCTCTACCAATTACTCATTGAAAAGCGCGAACCGGCCTCTACCTGGGCCTGGATTCTGGTCGTCGTGGGATTCCCGATAGTCGGCGCACTGGTGTTTCAGGTGTTCGGACCGCAACGACTCGAACGTCAGGCGTTAAAGCGACGACTTCGACTCGATCAGATGCTCGATGAATCATCCCACCCGCTCCCAACCGAACTCACGCCGAGCGAAGCGGTCCCAGAAGATAAGCGCGCCGTTTTCCAACTGCTTCACAATATTTCAGAATACCGAACGACCACGGGGAATTCGGTAAATATTTTGGCGGATCCGCAAGAGGCCCTGGCGGCGATGCGGGGAGCGCTGCAATCGGCGAAACATTTCATTCACGTTGAGTACTATATTATTCGCGGCGATGATGTGAGCCGCCAGTTATTTTCCGACCTGGAAATGGCGGCCGATCGGGGTGTCGAGGTACGCATCCTTTATGACTCCCTCGGGTCTTTATTTTTGAAACGCCGCACTTTTAAAAAGCTCCTAAAATCCGGAGCTCAGGTTGCGGGTTTTCTGCCGCTGGTCCACTTTCCCAAGCGACTCAATCTCAACTTCCGTAATCACAGAAAGATCCTGATCGTGGACGGGGAGATTGCTTTCACGGGCGGAGCCAATATTGGCAGGCAATACCTGGGCATTCAAACCGACGCACAGTGGAGGGACAACTTCGTGGCGGTTCGGGGCCCCGCGTGCCTTCAATTGCAGGACGTGTTTGCCAAGGACTGGCACTTCACCACGAAAGAGGATATTTTTTCGGACCGTTACTACCCTAAGCCGAAACGGGTTGGCTCGACGACGCTCCAGGTCCTCGAAAGCGGGCCCGATTCCAAATTCTTTTCGCTCGAACAGGCGGTGATACTCGCGCTGGCTCAGGCTAAAAAGAGCGTTCGCATGACGACACCCTACTTCATTCCCGATGCGGCACTACTCACGGCTCTCATCGCGACCAGCCTGCGCGGGGTCACGGTCTCCCTGATTCTGCCCAAAAAAACGGATAATCGGATGGTACGCTATGCCGCCCGCTCGTATTACGAATACCTGCTCCAGGCAGGAGTCCAGATTTACGAATACCGTCCTCGGATCCTTCACTCAAAAATGCTCATCATTGACGACGAGCTTTGTGTGCTCGGTTCGGCCAACATGGATGTCCGCAGCTTTCGCCTCAACTTCGAGCTCAATCTCTGGATCTCGGGCGCCAAAACCGCCCGCGAGGGTTCCGAAATCTTTAAAACCGACCTGGAACACTGTGACCCCATTGCGTGGGAGCAGTTTGAATCCCGTGGCGTCACGGCACGCCTTCTCGAAAACACCTGTCGGCTGTTTTCACCAATGCTATAGGTGCCGGCTAATGCCGAAGAGAGTTGGTGGCCTGGACGATTTCGGTGAGGTAATGTCTGGCAACCTGTTCAGCCGAAACGACCTTGCCGAGAAAAAGCCAATCCAGGTCGTAGAAGGCGCCGAACTTGGCCTCGATTGAACCGCCAAACTGCAGCTCGCGGTTAGGATTCTTTTCACACATAAAATTCACAACGCCTGACTGGGCTCGAAACGTGAGTCGCAGCGGTTCGCGCTCGACCAGAAACTCGGCTCCGTCATCGGCTAGTCGAGAAACTCGTAAAATACTAGAATTGGCGGGCAGGCGTCTGTTCAAAAAACCGGCGAGTTCCTTGAATTCGCCAAAGAGAGTTCTGGAGAACTGCACCGTCTCCTGAATCAGAAGTGATTCTTTGGCCGTAACAATGTCGATAGAAAGTCGATCGCCAGAGGCGATTTCGATTTCCTGTGCCACTAGGCTTTCAATCCAGCTGACGGTCCGCGAACTTAAAGCCATGCTAAGCAGTTCATCAATAACTCCCCCATCATAAGGCCGTGAATTGAAAATCCTTAACCCTTTAGAAAAGGTGGTCGCCTTGTTGCCACTTTAGGCTTCCCAACTGAATGGGCCTGCACACCGCGACAAGTTAAGGCTACCAATTAAGAATCTGTAGGTAAGGACATATCGTGTCCACGTACCAGACAGGGGAGCTGGTTTATTATCTCAAAATAATTTCCCAAAAACCCCTGAAAAACGGGTAGGGGGACATGCCCCCTACCGCAAAATATTCAGCCTTATGCGTCGACCGATTTGGGGGTTGTGGCCTCGCGAACCGGCACAGTACGCTTTTCCAGCGTATCCAGTTTCACCGAAAGGTCCTTCACCTGTGACTCGAGCAGCCGAATTACATCCAGCTGACTCCCGTCACCGGCTTTGGAGAGAAACGAGGTGAATGAGCCGTCACCCTGCTGGATGATGTGGCGCAATGTAGTGATTGGAACGGGATTATCCGAGCGCTTTTGCTTCTCAAAGATAATCTGAGTCAGCGTAGCGGCGGTAATATCCTTCTGGTTGCGATTGTCCACAACCGTCACCGCTTCACCCTGCTGAATCATCTCCGCGATTTCATCGAGCGTGACATAACAGCTCGCATCAGTGTCGTACAATTTGCGATTCTGGTACCGTTTAATGATTTTTGCCTTCTCCATTTTATCCCCCAACCTAAAAAGGTCACATGTTTTTGAGGATGGCACTACTGTTGGTTTTGCCCCAAGCAAAACAACCCCCAACCCCACCTGCCGGAGACCAACCTAAAATCTCCAGCAACAAGAATTATTTTTCGGTGCGCAGCACCTACTGTCAAGCGTCTTACTGGAGATTGTAGCGGGTAGCAAACGCCACGCTGCCTGAGGTCAAATAACGCAGACGCAAGAGGCTTAGTGCAAAGGGCTTTCAGCCGATAACAAATGTTAACGAACTTCGACGCGATTCGGTGTGGAGCGGTGGTTTTTTGACGTGGACATTTACTTTTCCGAATTATTTTGCCCTTTTTTGAGTCGTTTTTGGGGCGTTTTTTTTCCGGTAGCTCGAAGCACGGTGTTGGTTCGCGGGGCCAGAAACGTGAGAAGGGTAGTTTGTAAACGATGGTTTTTAGACGATCGCTTATAATATCAGCCACCGTGAAGCCGCCTTGATTTATCAAAGCATTCAAGGCTTCATGGTCCCGGTGAGGTGACCCCATGTACGCACGACCTTTTATGCCCATTGTCGCGATGGCGGCTCTATCCATCGCCTGCCAGCACCACGAGAAACCGCAGGGATCCGACACGGACTCCACCGTTCGGAAAATCG
>CAZRVZ010000076.1:0-22919 GCA_964603655.1 uncultured Pseudobdellovibrionaceae bacterium
GGCCCATCTTTGAACGCTGCTCGCTCACAAAACTTTCAACATATCGTCGAGATATGCCTCAAGTTTTGTGAGCTCGGATCGTTCAAATCTGGGCCAAATCTGCGCGCCAAAATGTGAAGTTATTCTTGGGCGGGCCCTAAGTTCCTTTATGATGCGCTTTTCGAGCTGACTCACTATGGTGTACCGTTGCACAAATATGTGCAACTATCAACTGTTGGTTTTAGTAAATAACGCTCAATGAAAATGGCCGGTTAAGTGAAATACTCACCTGTTGGAAAGCTATAATAACCCTTCGTTTCCTGGCATCATTTTTAGGTGATCGGTTGTAACATTACCCCGCCCGACGAAAATGTCCCCGATCCAGTTTCACTTGAATCCGGGAGATTTCCGCCGGGCTATTCGCTGGTTTAATCGTTTCAGTAGCCTCTAGAGAACGGAAGCAAAAGAGTAGGGGTTATGACAAACGCTTCCTATGAGAGGGTCCCCCGGAATAGCCGATTTGGATTTCTTAACCGTCTGGAAAACTGAAACCCGTCTGGTTACGTGGCGTCAGGAATTGCCGCTGCTCATCTCTGCTAGGCTCCGACCACCGTCGACCACGCCGTGTTTTCAGAAAGAATACTAGCCCGCATCCGACAGAATGGAGGACAGTCGTCTAGCCATTTTTCGTCCGACGGTGCCTTCTCAGCTTTGAAAATTCAATTGGCACGCTTGCATTGATCTGTTTAGGGGCCGATGGGATACCGTCTAGCCCGCGAACTAAGGAGAGCCGTTTTTTATGCAAAAATCAATATTTATTTTATCCATTGGGGCCATTCTCATATTTACAACTACATCATATGCAGAGCAACGGGAGAATAACATCCCACAAGAAGTGCCTTCATCTGCAGCTGCATCCGAACCAGCGCAGCACACCGATTTAGGTCCGAAAAGACCTCAGGAGCCCACGAGTTGCTCACCGGCGACTTCAGGGGCGCAGTTGCGAAGGTTCATTGAGGCCGCGCAGCGATTTGCCAATCAGTGGGCGGAGTTCCAATCTCAAGCCAAGGAACTGAAAGGAGTACAGGCCGACGCAAAGGTAGATCGTGATTCACTGAAAAAGCTTTCTGATCAGTTAGATTCCCTAACAAACCGAGTTGGTCAACTCAACAAAAATTGCCTGGAGAACGCCAGCGACATCAAATCCCTCCAGGGAGAGAAAATGAGGCTGGAGAGACAAATAACTGATTTAACGTCGAACTTAGAACACCTGAAGAAAGACTTAAGAACAGAAACACGAAAACGAATTGCAGTCTGGGGAAAGTTTGAGACCCTGTTAGACGAGGCCATTCAGTTCGATAAGTTCGGACTTGGGGATCGTTTACTTGTCGATTCTCCCCAAAAAATAAAAGCACTTCGTGACCAGATTCCTGGCTGGTATGCCGTGGAAAAATTGAACGAATTTCAGGCCCTCGCTCGAAAGGGAGATCAAGCATCTAAATATCGGTTTCTCAAAACTCTAACGGTCTTTGGCGATGAGATGGTCGGTCTTGGCTACGATTTCTCAATACTGGGTAGTCGCGATTTGCGAGGCGCGCTGTCTGTTCATTTTATAAATAGTGGAATGAGGCCAGCTTTTCGAGGAGTGTTTCCCTATAAAGACGATTCTAATCCATCGTGGGACGAAAGAAAGCAGAGAGAATATATCGCGCCCACCCCCGAGACGGCGACTTATCAAAAGTATTGGGACGAAGTGAAAGATTTCAAATGGGTTCATAACAATGACGATGAAACCATTGCTAAACATCTCAACAAAACAGAGAATCCTTTTCACGGCAAATCGCTGACTCCTACCGGGTGGATTGGCCTGCGCAAATAGAGCCCAATTTCTGTAAAGAGCGTCCCTTCCGGGGCCTGGGGGGATTTCGCGCCGCATAGTGAATTTTACGTCGCCAGCCGGCTGCTAGCCCTTCAGCATAGCCCGTTAATAGTGCCTAACCCTATGAAGGATGCCACTAAACCCGAATTTGCACGATCTTCCAGATCGCAAAGCCGCCGGCAATTTGCAGCGACATCATGAGAGTGAGCATGACCCAGCCAGGTATTGTAGTGAACATCGGCTGAATGTTGGCGGGTTCGATGAGATACAGCACGAAGCCTAGGGCGAACGGCATTACGACGACAACGATGCCCTGAAGGACTCCCTGCGCGGTCATGGCCGCGATCTTGGACTCCACCTTGATGCGATCCCTAATGGTTTGGGAAATCGTGTCGAATGTTTCGGCTAGATTTCCGCCCGTTTCCTTTAAAATATTTACGCTGGTCGTGAACATTTCGATATCATCGTTGGGCATGCGGACAGATAGATTCGACATCGCATCTTCCAGCGAAATGCCTAATTTGTTCTGGGAGAGAACGAGGGCAAATTCCTGGGAAATAGGGTTGGGCAGCTCTTCCGTGATGATGCTCATCGCCTGCGGAACGTTGAGCCCCGATCGCATGGCGTTGGACATCAGGCTCAGGCCATCAACCATCTGGATGACGAATTTCTTGATGCGAAGTCCGTGGAGAATTTTTACCGCAAGTTTGGGAAGCCGCCACCCGACAACGGTGAAGAGAGCCCCAAAGGTCACGCCTCCTCCGATGGACGGCCATAAAAAAAAGAGTCCGAGACCGAAAAGGCCGAGTAAATAGCTTCCGTATAGGCGCTTCAATCGAGTTGCCGAAATTTCATAAAACATGAGATCGAGAATGCGCGCCATTTCATCACGCTCCGATCCGGCCTTGCCGCCCACCCAGGCGTAAAGCCGTTCGCCATTGATTAAAAGGCCGACGAGCATGACGAGCCCGACCCAGGCGATCGCTGCGAATTTAAGAAAGAGTGCCAGAGTCACTATTAGTTCACCGAATTAGCTCACCGAAAATATTCCCCGTGGAATTTTGATGCCCTGTTGTTCCAACTCATCGATAAATTTCGGAATAAATCCCGTGGCAACATACTTGCCGACGACCTTGCGATTTTTATCCATGCCGGACCGCCGGAACGCGAAAATCTCCTGGAGTGTCACGACGTCGCCCTGCATTCCAACCACCTCGGTGATGCTGGTCACCTTTCGTGATCCGTCTGAAAGTCGGCTCTGCTGAACAATCAAGTTGACGGCGCTTGCAATCTGCTCACGAATCGCCTTGGCCGGAAGGTCCATGCCAGCCATCATCACAAGCGTTTCGAGTCGGGCAATTGCGTCACGCGGCGAGTTCGAGTGAACGGTCGTCATACTCCCATCGTGGCCGGTGTTCATGGCCTGCAACATATCGAGCGCCTCTCCGCCCCGGCATTCGCCGACCACGATGCGGTCGGGGCGCATGCGAAGGGTGTTGCGAACCAGATCCCGAATGGATACCTCGCCCTTGCCCTCGATATTGGCTGGTCTGGTTTCGAGCCGTCCCCAATGATCCTGGGGAAGCTGAAGCTCGGCGGCGTCTTCTACCGTGATGATACGTTCATTGGTCGGGATGAACCCGGCCATCACGTTTAAGAGTGTCGTTTTACCGCTGCCCGTGCCGCCCGAAATAACCACGTTTAGTCTGGCCTCGATGCAGGACCTGAGAAAATCGGCCATCTCCTCGGTCATAGAACCGAATTTGATCAAGTCTTTAGGACCCAACCGGTGCTTGGAGAATTTTCGGATCGTGAGCATGGGGCCCTGAACCGATAGCGGAGGAATGATCGCGTGCACGCGCGAACCGTCAGCCAGGCGCGCGTCCACGTACGGGGTTTTTTCATCAATTCTTCGACCGAGCGGCGCCACAATCCGCTCAATCACGCCCAGGAGCTGGGCCGTTCCCGAAAATGAGAGATTGGTTTTGACGAGCTTTCCCCCGCGCTCCACATAAATCTGGTCTTTTCGGTTGACCATGACTTCGCTCACGCTCTCGTCCGCGAGCAGATCCTGTATCGGTCCCAGTTCCAATGCTTCGTCCAGTATCTCCTTCACGAGCTTTTGAATCTCCTCGCGCGTTCGAAACGGGTGCTCCTCCTTATCCAGGAGCTCTACGACGACCGTCTTCGTTTTTTCCCTGAGTACTGCCTTCTTTTTGGGATCACTTCCCGTTTCGGTATCTACCTTTTTGAGATCCATGGTCTCTATTAGTTGTCGGTGAATGCGCTGTTTCAGGGATGACCACTCATCCGAAGGCTTTTCGTCCTTCATCTGGGTGCGATCAAAAACAACCATGTTGGGCGACCCGGGTCTATCTGAAACCACTAAAGGCCTTTTGGCGCCTCCCAGGCGTGAGAGCGCATCAGAGGGCTTTTTCAGTGTAGCCAGGCTTTCCAAAACCTTTTTGTCTGCGATGGTTCTTACTAGAGTGAAAATTGCTTTTGTAATCTCAGCACGCGGAGCGGCTGTGATAAACGGCTGGGCCTTTGCCATCGATGTGATGACCGTGGACTCCTCTTCCGGAATCACCGCGAGAATCTCTTTTTTTAACATGTTCTGGATCAGCTGCGGCTGTATACCGTGCTTGGAGCTGAAACGGTTGACGATGAGTTTTATCATCTCCATTGGGAAGAGCAGATTCTGGGTTTTCTCGATGATCCGGCGAGTGTGGTGGAGCGCGATGATGTCGGGCATGGTTACTACGAGAATTATCGAGCTGGCTTCGAGCGCCTTGACCGCGCAGGCATCGAGATCCGATCCCAGATCTACGACCACGGTATTAAATGCGTGAAGCAGGTGAGTGAGGGCCTTTCCCACGTGAGTCGGCTCCAAACCCGAAAGTTGCTCCGGATCCAAAACCGAAGGGAGGTAGGCGATGCCCGACGGGTGGGCCGCGGTATAGGCGCTAGTGGCCGTGGGTTCAATTTTTCCCTCGTGCTGGCCCAGCTCCAGCAGCGTGCGTTTCGGTCTGGAACCCAGAATCATCCCCAGATCGCCGCAGGCCTTGCTGTCCAAATCGACCAGACAGACTCTCGTGCGCGCATCTATGGCCAGCGCGATGGCGAAGTTAGCAGCGAAGGTGGATTTTCCAATACCACCCTTTCCGCCGAGGATTGCTATGACGTGAGAACTAGCCAATTAGCGCTCTCCCGCATTCAATCTGAACTGTTGTTTAATGGAGTCGGTCGCCGCCCCGGCCGAGGAAATGATTTCCGGCGTGACGAATATCACGTACTGCTGCTTGTCTCGCTGGAATTTTTTGGAACGAGTAAGATTAAATAGCGGCGTTGATCCGCCGGAAGTGTTTCCGATCCCGGGAACGGACCGCGTGGGTTCACGGTTATACCCCGATAATGCTTGATCCACGGCATAGCCCCCGAGTGCCGCGGACTCGCCGTTTTTCACGATGACCTGGGTTTGCAGTGAGTTCTTGGCGATGATCGGAGCCCCCTGGTTCGTTCCCAGGAGACTGTTGAGCGAAATCTGAACGCCAAGCTCGATCGAATCGGTGCCGGCCAGAGAGGATGCCTTGACCTTGGTAACATTTTGTACAGAGATGGGCTGCAGGGACGCCTCGCCCTTTTCATTCACGATGCGCGAATAGAAATCGATGGAACTTTCAATGGCGGCGGGTTGATCCGACCGGTCCTTTACAATCAATGTTTCCTGCTTCAGGACGCGCGCGTGTCCATGGCTTTTCGCCGTGACGAGCTTGGGAAAGAGTGACGTCAGGGTCGCGATGAGATTGGCCGAGAGCTCGCCGAGGGCGCTGTCATATTTTATCGTACTGGAGTCGCTGGCGAGTGGTTTCCATTCGAAGTTGAACGTTTTCTCGTACTCGTTGTTGAGCTCGACGTAGTTCATCGTGATCTTGATGACTTTCGGAGGGGGAGGGTTTTGTGCCGGTCGAACCCGGAGCAGGTCGATGTAGCCGGGCGTGCCACCGAAGCCACCTTTGTCCTTTACCTTGACCTCACCACCGGGACCTTTGGTTACCTCGGAGAATGTTTCGGGCAGATACGTTTTTGCGATCTCTACCGCCCGGTCCGCCTCGAAATTATTCTCGGCGGTTCCCTCGAGCATGATGATGTTGTTGAGGACGCGGGCCGTAATTTCCGGGGAACCGATCTCGCGCTCGATGCGCTCGGCGATGATGTTCATCGTTACCTTGCTGATCGTCGCTAGATTTCTGATGGGGATATCTTTTTTCTTGGGGTCCCTGTCCTTGATAGCATCCAGAACACGCATGATTCGGGCCATGTCCTTGGGCAGCAGAATCTCCCCGTCGATGATGACGGTGCCGCCGACCGAACGAAACTTAACTCCCTCAACCTCACCGAGGAGTTCCTCGAGCTGAGAGATCGTTTGGCCTACATCCTCTCGCGTGACTCGAACGGTGTAAGTGACGCGCGCCTTTCCACTGGCATCGCGAATGGTCATGTCAGTAATTCCGGGATTTTGCGGCGTGAAGAGAATTTTTCGCTCCTTACCGTTCTCAGGCACTCGACGGTATTTGAAGAGATTGGAGTCGGTTAATTCAACATTTCCGAGGTCGAAGGTGAACTCCACCGTCCGAGAGATACCGAGAGCCAGAGTAAGACTCTTCTGTTTTATCGAGGGAGTCTTGACCTCGATCTCATCATCAATATCGGTTGATTGGGTGGCGGCTCGCAGTGGAGTCAAAGGGAAACAAAGGACAGCCATCATCAAAATGGGCATGAACGCGCGCATGAACATGCAAGGAAGTGTATTTGTTAGGTGTTGCATTTCATGTTCCTCAGTTTGACCGCGGCACGGTCTCCCCCCCAATCGTATCGATGAATCTCGGCGGCTTCGGAATCGCTCGCATGGGCGCCTTGGGCCCTCTGACGTAGTAGGAATCGTTTCCCATGACGTCGAAAAAATTGGTTGTGCCGGTACGGGCTAGGGCCCGGTCATCGGAATGGCGAAGCAGCACATCGATCTCTCCGAACGCGGTCATCACGTATACGATCTGCTGCGCCTGTACGGGAGTTACCTCGAGAGTAACGGTCTGATAGGTAGTGTCGGTTTTGGCCAGATTGAGAGTCTCCTGAATCTCGCTACGATCTTGTGGTGTGTCTTTTTTGAATTCACGCATGATCTCTCTGACGACATTTTGGTCCACGGCCTTGGGAGCGTTCGCCTGAATAGTGCGTCCACTGGCCAGCACCAACATGTCCTGCATGAAGACCTTCACTTCGTTAATAGAGATTCCCCCGGCCTTGTACTCGAATTTGGCGGCCAGATCGATTCGGTTTCCGGGGCGCAACATGTAACCCAGACTGCTTTTGAGGGTCACGGGAATGCTGATGGCCCGCCGCCCCGAGGCGATCTGCTTATCAAGCCCCGAGTAAATATTCTTGGACAATATTTTGTTATCCAAAATGTGCTCACCCTTCAAAATGGGCACGGCCGCCACTGCATCGATCACATCGCGCGGATCGCTGATGAGCCCTGGTGGTGCTTGACTCGCCGGAACCGGCGATATGACCTCGATATCGGTGGGTCGAATGGATTCGAACTGAAGAATATCCCGGGCCGCAACGACCATCTTTTGGCTGGTGCCCAGGCCGAATGACTTCTCAAGGACCGCCTCCTCGCCCGAGATGTATTGGTAGACAAGAAATACCGCGAGGGCGGAAAGTCCTGTGGACAGCAAAAAGGCGCGTTGCTCAATCATGTTAAAATACCCCCTCTTCATCCCCGCCCTTGAGGTCGATGAAGCGAGGGCGCATGGGGGCGACGGACGGTGTTTTTTTCTTGCTGCGGCCGTAATCGCTGTCCGGTCCGAGCACGTCATCCAAAATGGTCGTTGCCACCGGATCTATATTGTTTTCAGTCGAATTTCTCAGTGTGAGGTAAATCGCCCGGTCGCCGAAGGTCTGGGTCAGGTACAATATTTTTTCGGCATCCTCGGGCATGAGCTGCAACGTGATGTGTGAATAGTTGTCGGTGGGTCGGGTGGTGGACAGGTTTTCGGTAGTGCCGAGGTAATCTTTTCGTTTTTGCTTTTCGAAATCGGACTCCAGATAGTCCAGCACATCCTTGTCAATTCGGGTGGGAACCTCATTCTGTAGGTGCTTCCCCGTCGCAAGCACTAAAACATTCTGGATCAGCGTTTTAATCTCATAGATAAGCGATCCATTCTGATCGTAATTCGGGGCGGTGAGAATGTCGATTCGGTTGCCGGGTCTGATGAGTTTGCCTACACCGGTAAACGGAGAGATTGAAATGGTAACCGCTCGCATGGCCTTGGCAACCTGTCGGTCGAGTAGCGGTTTTCCATCGGCGGTGACGAGTTTCGATAGAGTTATCTGCTCTCCCTGATAGAAGGAAACATAGGCGGCCTTCCCGACCACCTCATCGGTTACGTTGACACTTTGGGGCTGTACGAACTTCTTAAAGACCTTTTTGATCGCGAGCATGTCCGGTTTAATGATAGCGTATTCCGGAATATATTTGGCAGCAGTCACCACATCGACCTCGACTCCAAAATCCCGGGTCAGTTGAGCCCGTCTTTCGCGCAGGTATCCGGCGATAAGCAGCACGCTCACGAGAAAACAGATTAATGAAACGATGATAGCTCTGGAGTTATCCACGTTAATTGCACCCCGGTTCTTTACAGATCCCGACCACATTCAATGTTCGGGGAGGGTTTTGTGTTTCCAAAAGGATTCGACGGCGGGGGTTGTCGCCGCTGGGATCGGTATAGCGTACCGCCATGAAGCTGCGATTGTGAAGAGTACCCGCCACCTCATCCACCTCGAATTTGGCCCGGTTCGATAGTCGCTGATAAAGGTTCATGGCGGCATACTTCTGAGCGACGTGCGATGTATGTAACGTGTGAAAGGCGTTGATCGTAAAGTAGATCAGCCAAATCAGAAACGGCAGTGCAAACGCCATTTCGACAGCGGCCTGCCCGTTCGTTTCGATGGTTTTTCCAATGATTTGTCGTCGAAATGTTTTAGCAGCCATTGTCATCCATGAGGGTAACCCTCCCTCCCATATCAATTCCCAGGCTTTGGGTGAGTTGTTCGAAATAGCTTATGCATTCTCGGGTAGTGGGATCGCGTCCCAAGAAGGTCTCCGACTTCAGCGTGATTCGACTGGCCGGTTGGTTGTCACCTGTGACGAATATCGGGGGCAGATAAAAAAGATCCATGTCGTAGGTGGCAACTATCCCCTGGGTCTGATCGTCCTTCGGATCGAGCTGGGTGAATTCTAGTTTGAAGTTGCGCGCAATGGACGGGTTGATCTTGTCGGTATATTTGCGGAACACCTGCTCTTGGGCGCCGCGCCGTTGGAACTCCTCGCTGGAAAATCCCGCCTTGTAGGTTCGGGCGGCCATGAAGGTGGCGTAGTCCATGTACTCGCTCACGGTGAGAACAATGGCCAGGCTCAGGTAAAAGAAGAGAAAAAAGAAAACCACCACAATGACGGCGATAAACTCGATAGCCGCCTGCCCGGAACGCGTTTTGAGTTTTCTTAGCCTCATAAATGCACCGGCCTTAATCGCTCGGGTGCGCCGGGGTGTTTTCCCTTGCCCGGTTCAATCGACTCGGTCGTCCATTCCGCGTGTTCGACAAGATTACCCAGCCCCTCTCTGATGTCGGCGAGGAGATCGCGGGTAAAGCCTGCTAGCGGTCCCGTGATGATGAGATACGACGTAAGAAACGCGGCCGCGAGGAGCAGCAGATACTCGACGCTGGTTTGGCCCCGGCGGTTTTGGCACCCGAGGTTTTGGGTGAAACCCATTCTCAAAGCCATCCGTAGTACCCCCCGATTTTGGTGAGCAAATAGGCGCAAAAGAGCGCGGGCGCAAACGCAATGCGCGTGCCATCCAACGGCTGCTGGCCTGCGGCTGGGCGATTGCTAAGAGTCCAATGCTGCTTGATGCTGGCCAAGGCTACGAATCCGCCGCGGCTAGTGACCATGAAGAATAGACCGACGGCAGCACCGACCAAAATGGATAAGAGGCCTATCTGAACGGCGAGCTGGACATTGGTCCAGGCGGCGACTCCCATGAGGAGCTTGACGTCGCCCGCGGCCACTGCCCGCATTGCGAAGAGTGGAAAATAGATCGCAAACGCCGCGCCCACGGCGAGTCCTGAACGGCTAAGTCCGTGCGTGCCCATAAAAAACATCTGAAACAAAATGCCAGTGAGGATGAAGGAAAAGGTGAGTCGATTGGGAATTTTGCCGGTTCTGAGATCGCAATAGGACGCGACCCCAAGCAAGATCCAAAGTGAAATTTCGGTCCCCCAAACCATCACGTCCCCCAGAATCAGCCAACTAAAAAGGGACAGCGTCAGCTACCAAACCCCTGACCCGTTGCCATTTCGCGCTCGACATTTCGCTCGAGCCCGCTCAGTCCGTCCTGGAATACACCCTGGAAGAACTGGGCGATTTGAATGGCGAAGATCGAGCCAAACGCCACCATTAAAATATATTCGATGGTGCTTTGGCCCCGTCTTTCACGAATCAAGAGACTCCGCCTCTCTTACTGTCCGGCGCCCGATTGGCTCATGAGGCTCTTTATCTTGGCGTTGACGCCCTTAAAGACCTCAGTGATCGTTTCAGGTAGCCGTTTGCTCAATTGGCTTCCGAGTACGCTGACCACCACGACGATTACCGCGATAATCAGTATGTACTCTACCGTTGTTTGGCCTTCTTCTTCGTTCAGGAATCGTTGAAACATGTTGTCCTCCCAAGATGGGTGAAGTTTAGTTTGAATCCACGGACTACTTAAACCAAAGTTTAACAATTCCTGAATTTTTAGTCAAAGTGCGTTAATGAGTAAGTATATGAAATAATTAGTAATTATGCGAATACTCACGGTACACTCTGACAGTATCCGTATCGGAAGTATTGAAGAATTCCTTAAATGTGCAAAGTGTGGCTGTCTAACTTTCAGACAGAGTTCGTCACGCCCTAACTAATTGCTTCAGATCATAATGAAACGTTGTGTCAGCTTTATGACGTGTTGTGGTGGGATGGGGATGGGGTGAGGGGGCACGCTAGCGAGTCAATGAAACCCTACTTCAGGAGGCTCCGAAAGACTAGTGCGGCAACGTGTAACGGTAATGCGGTCGGTTTCTGAGCGCCCGAATCCCGAAATTACACTTCATAAGTGTCCCCCTAAATTTCGGCAGCATAAGTAACAAAAACGGGATCCCAAAAATTGACGGCGGTCGGAGGAGGGAATCCGCTACTTACTCGGTGAATCAATGGCCAATAGAGAGCAGAGATTAGAAGAGAAGGTCCTGTGTGTTTTTTTTAAAGATAGTCAATGAGTACTCTCAATAATGACGCAACGATTCTATCGCGCGATATTTTAAATACTGCAACAGCCAACATTGAATATACCGTCGATAATTTTATTATTTTGTGTTCTGTTAAGTCGACAGATTAGAAACGATACTGTAAGTTCTGATCAAGTTGGAGGATTTATGGATTTGTCTGGTTTTTCTAATGTCGACGATAAAGAGGTGTTGTTTAGGATTGGCGAGAGCGTGAAAAATGAAAAGAAGTTTACCTTGGAGGTGTTGGAATATCTGGCCGTTGTGAATGAACGGCGGCTTCATCTCAAGGAAGGGTATTCTAGCCTCCATGATTTTTGTATCAGGTATTTAAAATATTCTGAGGGAGAGGCGAATAGGCGAGTTCATGCGGCTCGTGCGTTAAGGAAGTTTGAGGAGGTCGTAAGACCTGCCTTAGAAAAAGAGGAGATTACACTGACAGGCCTTTGTATTTTGTCTAGGCATCTCACAGCAGAAAACGTTGTGCCTCTTCTCAATGAATCTAAAAATCAAAGCACGAGAAAGATTGAAAAAGTCATTGCAGAACATTTTCCAGAAACAAGGAAAAAGACCCTTGTCGTTGAACTAGATGAGGAGCTAGAGAGTCTTCTTGAAAAAGCAGGGATTCAATTGTCAGAGCGACGACCAGTCACGATCCTCAAAAAGGCGCTTAGAGAGCTGACCCGAGAGAAGAAAATACGGCATTCGGAAGTAAAAAAACATACGCGTTATGTCCAAGTTAAATTGAAAAGTGAAATTAAAGAGAGAGATAATCATCAATGTAGCTTTAGAAGCCAATCAGGCATTCGGTGCAACCAAACCACACACCTCCAAGTCGATCACATTCGCCCTTATGCTTTAGGAGGAAGTAGCCATCACAAAGGCAATTTGAGAATGTTGTGTAGGGCTCATAATTTATTGAAAGCGAGCATGGATTTTCCAAACCAAAATATCGCGCGATCTTTATCAGTTAAACAACTCCCGCTGCAGATGTCGCCCTAGGCGGAAGTGTTTTACCGTGGAATAGAAGCCGTCGGTCAGAGTATTGTCAGAGTACTGGTTAAAATCGTCCGATTTGGGTAAGGTGCCACTCTTTAAAAAAAGTGGGAGTTCTTCGATGTATTCATGGCTTTTGAGTCTTTCTCTAACCGCATTCGCCCAAGCACCCAAAGCCCCGTCTGATTTCACCTTTAAGGTTGTTAGTGGAGAGGCCTCGGAATGGGTTCATCTCAATCAACGCGCCGGCCGCCGAGCCATCCCCGTCGAAGGGGCGCTCAGTGTTGACGCCAGCCTGTTTTCATCCAGCTGGCTCGACTTCGGCCATAACTACTTTGCCGGCGACCACCGCGTGACCGAGGCCATTGCCAACTTCATCCGAGATGGCGCACACCCGGCTGGCCTACCCGGCTATCGGTTAAAGCCCGACGGCAAGATTTGGCAGCTACAGAAGAAGTAGCAGGATTTAGAGTCACGTCGTTACAGCCTAGCTTGTGACAAAATTTGTCACCCCTCCACCCCCGCCAACTAATCTCTTCAGATCAGGATGAATCGATGTTTCAATTTTGTTACACTTCGACTCTCTAAAAAACTGCGAACTCTGTGGGGTGGGCGTGATTCCGGTTTTTCGCTATCTGACGATTCTCTTGGTTGTAAATCATACGCTTTATGCGCTCATTCCGAGCCGTCCAGCCAAACCTCAACTACCAGTTGAAATTATTCCATCCTGCACGCAGCTGCGCGAAGTGATTCAGTGGAGTGCCGGCCACTACGGAGGGGGCGTTGCGATCGATCTGAATGCGACTGCGTTTCTCGCGAAAATTCCCACTCTACTAGCCGAGAAGCTGGACCCTCGCCACCTTCTTTTTCTGAGCTCTGAGGTGAATCAGCTGGAAATCGGCCACGCCCAAGCGTGGAATCTGTTCGTCAAACAGGGTAAATGTGATTTCTATGAACGTTGGGTGGCTGAGCAGGTCCCAAAGTCTAAGGCCAGGCTGCTGAGTTTGCTCACTTCCTTGAATTTAAAAAACATCAAGGCCGTGATTGCTAGCGACGACGATTCCCATGCCTCGATACCGTTCGCAATGACTTCGGGAGAGCTGACCCAACGCCTGACGGAGCACGTGGCGCGCGTACTGGGAGAGGCGACGCCTCAGCTGCTGAAGGCTTATGGGGGCAGTCGTACCCTGTTTGTCGAGGATAACCTCAGACAGATAATCGCGCAGGAGACCGATCGTCTGGCGCAAGCGCCTCGCAATTTAATCGCCAAGGCCGCGATTGGGGCGATGGATAAATATTCCACCTTTTTCTCCAATGCCGAATACATCGATTTCCATGAGGACCTCTCAGCAGGGACCACGGGGGTCGGCGTGCGACTCAGAAAAGTGCCGCGGGGACTGATGGTGGAGGGGCTAGTTCCCGGTGCGCCGGCAGAAATGTCGAAACGATTGCGCGTGGGCGATACTATCAACGCCGTCGACGGGATTGCCGTCGATGAGATTCCGTTTGGCGAGAGCCGGAAGTTGTTTCGCGGCACACCCTCATCTCTGGTGACCTTAAGGGTAATGCGGGGATCGAATGCTGCTAGTGAGGATGTTATTTTGACTCGTGCACCGTTTTTATTCTCCGACGAGACGGTGACAGCGAGCCGCGCGGCTGAAAACCCAGCGGTGCTGATTATCGACGTACCCAGCTTTTATGCCGCTAGTGATCCATCGGTAAAGGCATCGAGCAGCCACGATCTCAGAAACAGTCTCATGGCCGAGTTATCGAAGAAGGCCAGACCCGAAGCGATCGTGCTGGATGTTCGTGGAAATCCGGGGGGCTATTTGGAAGAGGCAGTCCAGATGGCCGGGCTCTTCATCGGAGAGCGCCCCGTTGTGAGCGTAGTGGATCGCGAGGGGATTAAGACCTTGAGCGACATCGGTGCGAAGGTGATGTTTGATGGGCCGATAGTGCTGTTGCAGGATGCGGAAAGTGCCAGTGCTGCGGAGATTCTCTCCGGAGCGCTGAGAGATTATGAACGCGCGGTGATTGTGGGCTCGCCGTCGAGCTATGGTAAGGGCAGCGTGCAGCGACTTTTCAATTTGGACGGAGAGGGGCCGATTCCGGTTCCCGGGGTGGTGAAATTAACAACCAGTGTTTTTTATACTCCCCTCGGGCATACACCGGCCAACGGTGGCATTCGTTCCGATATTGCCATTACGAATGCGACGCCGCCTGACGGGCGATCCCTGAAATACCCGGATCACCACCCCAAAATTGAGAAGTCGCTGATAGCTCGTATTAAAAAAGACCGGGTTCGGATGGACGCAATCCGACAGTCTCTCATACAGCTTCGCACCTCTCGAGGCGCCGTGCATGCGGGAGAGCACGAGCGTGATGTCGAACTCGCCGAGGCGGTGAGAGTGATCAATGATTGGTTAGCGTTTGAGCGCTCCGAGTCATTTGAGACAGGGTCCCAATTGCGTCGCAATGTGGTAGGCTATTAGCTGAATTTAATTTTCATTCAACGTGAGGGGGAACCATGGCCGACGAAACAGCATATTGTGTAAAATGCCGCCAGAAGACAACGATGAAGAACACCCAGGAGACCAAGATGAAGAATGGCCGCCCTGCAATGAAGGGCGAGTGTTCGGTCTGCGGGACCGGAGTGTACAAGATTCTTTCGCAGAAATAGTGCGCGGGCCACGGGCCTCAGAAATGGGGTCCCCGGGATGGACCAAACGGCTCAAGCGGCCTTTTTGACCGGAATAGTTCCGGGCAGGACACCGAGGTCTTCGAACTGCGTCACCCGATTTCTCCCATTGGCTTTGGAGTGGTAGAGGGCGGTATCGGCTTTTTTTACAAGGTCGGTGACGATGTCTTCTAAGTTTGGAAAGTAAGCATTCGGGTGGCGTTCTGTGAAACTGGCAGTCCCGAGGCTTGCCGTTACGGGAATGTGTTTTCCCTCGTATTCGATTCGCGTGTGTTCCAACTTTTGCCGGGTTCTTTCGGCGAAAATTTTTGCGCCGGGCTGATCGCTGGCCGCAAGCACAATCATGAACTCCTCTCCCCCATAGCGACCGACGATATCGGTCTCTCGGGTGGCTTCCTGCAGAATCTTTGCGGCGAGGGCCAGTACGTGGTCGCCCGCCTGGTGACCGTAAGTATCGTTCACCTTTTTGAAAAAATCGATATCAAACATTACCACCGAAACTCCCTTCGCATCTCGGCTGTTGGCCTTGATGGCACGGCGCAGACCATTCTCCGTGAATTTTTTGTTATAGAGGTGGGTGAGGCCGTCGGTGACCGACTCCTGTGTTCTCTCCGAGTATTTCTTTTGCAGCCGGCTTTCCGCCGTTACATTGCGAATGGTGAGCAGGGAGCCCAAAACAGCGCCGTCTTCGCCCATCACGGGAATACCGCTCACAATCACGGTGAGGTCAGGGTAGGCCTTGGAGGAGGCCACGAGTTCGTCGAGGCGAATGGGTCCCTTGGTGGCCACCACCTGCCTCGAGGGGCACTGATCCGGGCACACGGCGGTTTTCATCAGATCGCAGAAAGTGCCGATCTTGAGAACTTTGCGATAGGACTCTCCGCAAAGTTCGGTGAACGCGGTATTGAAATGGACGACCTTGTTCTTGCTATTAATGATGGCGTATGCGTCCAGCAGCATGTCCAGAATCGGCTGGTTTTTGGCAATCCAGATTTGGATCGGATCGGTCATTCTTTATTTCTCCACGGCCTTATTTAATAAATGCAAAGTACTGAGCGGGGTGGCCATCTAGCTCCATCTCGCCCTCTTTGCATTCCTGACAAGGCATGGCCTCTTCAATCTTGATGGCACCCTTACTGAACAGGGAGGTGTCGATGAGCACCATGTTCTCCTTGTCGCAATTGTCGCAAACGTAGGGAACGTACACCGATGTGATTTTTGCTCCCGCCGCAAAACTCGGAATCATGTTCATCTGTTTGACGACAATGGGCGGGCACTCCTCGAATTGTGCGTTCGTTTCGCCAAAAGACTTCAGAAAGTTGACCCAGTTGCGCACGCCGCAGGAATTGATAGCGGTGATTCCCTTGAAATTAAATGTGAGTGGTGTCCCCATTTTTAAAATTTCATCGAACTGAGTGTCTTCATCAATCATGCCGGCCAATAGGACCACTTTTTTTTCCTCACGCACGGTCTGCTCGAATTTGAATTTTTCATTTGGTAACATGGTTTCCTCCCCAATAATTGAATGAAAAGTAGTCCGGGCTGGCCGAGCCGATGAGCGGTAGCCAGACGCGGATAGTTGTTGAAAGTTTCTGTGCCACGATGATTTCGATGTGGGTGGCGTTTTCAAAGACCATGAAAAAGCCCAGGCCTGCGCCGCTTTCTTTTTTTTCCAGTTGATCGTTGGATTTGTAACAGCGCAATAGCCGAGTTCCGATGTCCTCGAGGCGAAGGGCTCCGCCCTTGTCGGTCACTGAAAGAAACGCCCCTTCATCCGAGCGATGACACGTGAGCTCGACCGCCTGTGCGTCGGTGAGGCACACTGTCCGAGTTCGACGATAAGCATCTTTTCCATTCTTGTCCCGGATGGAGTGATAGATCGCATTGGTGGTCAGCTCCTCGAGCACTAATTTGATGGTCTCTTTCGTCAATGTGCGCTCGGCGCTAAAAAGCGAATCGAGGACCGAACTGATAATCGCAACGCGCTCCCGGCTGTCCTTAATTCTGATATTCAACTGGGGGGTGGTCGGGTGCCACGGGTATTCGGCGTGAGTCCCACTGAGGCGCTTGCGGGTGATGCGAACGCAAGCATCGCGCTCACGAAGTGGCGCGCAGTGAATGTGGGTCTCACCCCCGAGAATGAGGCTTGCTGCGCCCGTTTTTTTTAAACTGCCTGAAACGGTGACTCCGGTGGTGACTCCGGTGGTGACTCCAGCAGTCTGTGGAACGCGCAGTTTTTTCGCCTGGTGTCTCACGCCACCTTCTTCTTCTGGTCGACATCATCGATGCCTAACGTATCATCGGCTTCGGAAATGTCGGTCATTCCAGAAATGTCGTCGCCAGAAATGTCATCAATTGTTTCGACGTATGGGTCAAGCTCTAGGCTGTCTAAAGATTCCACAGCCTTAATCGGAATTGGTTCCCCAGTGATCTCAAGTGGCGGTGGCTGCTGCGTGGCTTTGGCCGTGACGTCGGTCGTGGTTTTGGCCGTAGCCGCGGCCGGTTCCGTAACGGCTTCGAATTGTGGGTCCGCGGCCGTCACCTTCAGATCGCTTGGGAGAACGCTCAGGTCATCCGGGAATTCATCATTGAAATTTGATATGTCGTTTCCTTCGAGAATCGCCGGTGCTGTCTCGTCCGGCGAAACGGGTGCCATTTCGACCGCTATTTCTGGCGTGGGTTTGGCATTGGCCTCGATCACATCTTGCGTAACTAGCTGCTCGGTTTGACCGACCTCACTGATTACGGGGCCGGACTCGGATATTGCGCTAGACACCGCCAGAATGGATGGCCCCTCCGGGAGGGTGGATGTTTCCGATGTGGAGCTCTTAAGCCAGCGGAGCAAAACCAACGTGACATCGTCGTGGTACGGCTCGCCACGAATGTGCTCAGCCATTTGCGCGAGGATGTAGTCTTTAATTGTCGTGAGATCGATGTTTCCCTGTTTCACAAAGGACTTTTTAAGGGCACGCTCGCCCCACTCCTTCATTTCGGGGTCTCGGGCCTCGTTGAGACCGTCTGTGTAAACCATCAATGTGTCACCCAGATTCAACTGAAACACCTCGGGCGCGTATTTTGCGTCCTTACCAAAGCCCAAACGCTCTCCTCGGGCGAAGAGTGTCTCGGCAGTTATCTTCGTTTTCTTGTCGGAAGTTTGGGCCGGGGAATTAAGCGGTTTTCTCATACAAAACGGAGGTTCGTGTCCGGCACTGCAAAAGGTGACCAATCCTGTCTCCAGATCGAGCTGCAACAGGCACATCGTCATGAGCAGTTTTCCCTGGCATGCCGTGTAGATAACGTGGTTAGCCATCTCTAAGACCTGTTCGGGCGGGAGTGTTTGAGTTCGAAAGACGGCATTTAGCGTGCCAAAACATGCCTTGGCTACGGCAGTTACGATGGCGGCGGGAGCACCGTGGCCGGTAGCATCACCCACGATGAGAGTCAGTGTTTTTCCCTGCAACCAGGCATCCCAGAGATCCCCTCCGCACTCACCGGCGGGAGTATAAAAACTCGCGATTTCGAAAGCCTTGCTGTCAAAGATCGGCGTCGTTAGCAGCGTGGACTGAACCAGTCGGGCGGTCTCCAGCTCTTCGGCCATTCTAGCCTTTTGCGCGGTTTCGGTGACGAGTTCCTGGATTCGGCCTGCCATCCATTGGAAGCTTTCCGACACCAGGCCTATTTCGTCGCGGCTGTTGATTTTAATTTCGACTTTGAGGTTTCCGGCTCCGATGAGTTCGGCTGCCTGTTGCAGTTTTTGAATGTTGGAGGTGAGTCCCGAAGCGAAAAGAATCGAAAGTACCAGGGCCACCGCCAGCACGAAAACGGAGAGGTAGATGCTTTTTCGAACCAACGTTTGCAGAGCCAGGAATGCCTCAGATTTCTTGATCTGGGAAACGGCGAAAATGTCCTTGAAGCCGGTTTCCGAGACATTGCACAGATAGAGCTCCTGGTTGATGGAAAGCTCCATGCTTTCCCGCGGGAATTGCTTTCCGGAAATGCGGGCGACGATTGGATGGGGGTATTGTCTTGCCGCATACTCTACGGTCGTTCGATTGGCCGGATGGCTCAAGATGGCTCCACCTTTTTTGATCAGGAAAATTTCCGCGATTTCGGATTGCTGCAGTTTTTTGCGCAGGAAATCCTGGAGGAGATCGATCGCGATGACGACTCCCTTGGAGTCAGAATCAACGTAATTTCCGCTCACGAGGAAGGTGATTACCGGCAGATCGATTTTGCGCCCGCCTTCACTGAATGAAATGGAGCGATTCAGCATGCCCATATCCTGGCTATTCACCTGATCCTTGAGGTTCAGTGGGTGCTTTTGATTGATTGCGGCGAGGGCCTCGATCCCCACTTTTTTCTTGGTCAATAGAGGCCTATTTTCAAAGCTCTGAAAACTTTCAAAACCATCACCCTTCTGGCGGTAGAAGGTCACCGCAAGGAGCTCATCGGCGAGAGTCGGCGATAACCCCTGGAAGGGATCGTCAGCGTCTTTTGAATCTTTGGGGATCGTAGCCGCCAAGACTGATCTTCCTTGCTGGTAGATTCGGGGAACAAATATCTGGAGCTCTTCAATGCGGGTCTTGAGCTCGAGCTTGATATCGCTCGTGGTGGCTCGCAGCACGGAGATATTCAGATCCATGACAAACAGTTTCTTGTCTTCGGAAAAAGTCTTGTAGGTGAATGCAAAAAACACGGAGAGAGACATAAAGGTGATTACAAAGAGCACCGCGAGAAACTTATATTTGATCGGTATGTAGCGCCGGCTTTCCATAAGTATCCGTCAAGGACGCGAGCAAGCGACACGCGTGCGTATGGCGCACGTGTGATCGATACACGAATCCCTGCTAACGCCATCGGAACATATTTCTGAAATCTTTAAATAATCTCTAGTGGTTACAATAACTTACGGCAGTATTTTGACGCGGATCAGTTGACGTGATGCGGCTTCCAACTTCGAAGTACGCCAAGCGCATCAAATTGCAGCAATATGACATCAAAGTGCTCATAGGGTGAAAGGTCCGGGCCCATGGCCGGATTTTGTTGGTGGACGGAAGGGACCGGCGCGTTATTTCCACGCGCGGTTCGAAACTCACAAGTTTCATAAATTCCTTCAGGACGGCAAATTATCGGCACGCCAAAAAGACGCGCCATATCATTTTTGTTGGCGCTGCCAATTTTAGGATCGATCATCTCCCCGTAGCGGCGAACGGTCGGCTGTGTGCAACCGGCGAGCAGAAGGAAAATGAGTAATTTCATTTTTTCCATTAATCAGCTCCTTGGTAAACCGACATGCGAGAATTGAGAGAGTCCAGCGAAGATTGTCGCGATTCGCAGCGTCGGGTTACCAAGGAGCTGATTAATAGACTACTAGTTGTCCTCGGCCCCGTTCAATATCCAATTGTGGATAAGGTCGATTGTTTCATTCGCGAGTTTCGGCGGGCGAGGCGGCATCGCTCCCTGAGCGACGATGAGATAGAGCGAGCTTGAATCGGGATCGCCGGCCACGACGACGTCCGACTCCATCAGTTTTTGATACGATGATAGATCGATGCCTGCCTTGGGTTTTTCTCCCGAATGGCATGTTGTGCATCTTTCGGAAAAAATCGCCTTCGAAAGGTAACTGAAAGTGGGATCGGGTTTTACGGGGTCAGGGGTAACGATGGGCTCGGGTTCCGGCTCTGGAATCGGTGATGGCGTCTGGGTCGCTTGAGGGTGCGGAGCATCTTCCCGAGCCCCCGAGAGGATCCATTTTTCGATTGCGCTAATTTCAGAGTTGGCCAGAGGCCCCGATGGTGGCATCTTCGCGTCACGCAAAATGGCAACCAGCGCGCTTCCCGCAAGATCGCCCGGGCGAATCAGCGGCAGTTCCCCAGGCGTCCGCGCGTTTATAAGTTCGAAGTAGGAGTCCAGTCGGATACCCTTCTTGGCCAATTCGCCGGAATGGCATCTCACGCACTTGGGACTCAATGTTTCGCGCTGGATTTTCTGAAACCAGGTCTCCTCAGACTGAAGGCTCCCATCGGATTTATCGATTCTGAAGTTGCAGCCGGCCAGTGCCAAGAGAGCCGCAAACGTCGCTATGATCGGAATACCCATCGACCTATTTTATACCAAAAATACCGGCGCAATCTCAATGAGTTGGGAAAAAATGCCTTAACCAGTGTCCCCGTGTTTGCCGTCCGATCAAATGTTGATCGATTTGGGGGGATTTCCGGCCCCTTTTCTAAGTGGAAAGATGACCACGCTCAGGCGTTGGCAAGATCAGTACACCGATCGCTTGCTGCGTGAAGACGCCAGAGATTTTAGCTCTGTTCACCGTTTAGATCAGGTCGATCTGTTGGCAAGGTTGTTACCGGTGAGGATAGGCTCCCCTATTTCCATTTTGAATCTTTCTCAGGATATCGAAGCGAGTACGGTAGGAGTCAAATCGTGGCTACGACTACTGGAAACCCTTTATCTTGGGTTTTTAATTCCTCCCTATCATCGAAAAATCCACCGAGCGGTGAAAAAAGAAGCAAAATGGTATTTCCAACAGTGGACCTACGCTGAAAACCCAGGCGGGCAATTTGAAAACTACGTCGCGGTTCAGCTATCGTCGCATTGTTCGGCTCTCACTGAGCAGGGGCATGGACGCTGGGAATTATTCTATCTCAGGGATCAGGATCGCCGCGAGGTGGATTTCCTGATTGCTTGTGACCTTAAACCTCAGGTGATCATAGAAGCAAAAAGCTCTGAGCAAAACTGGACCCCCGCCTTGGATTATTATTGCAGAAAACTAGAAGTGCCCGGTTTTTTGGTGTACCCGCAGGGAAATACCCGTAGATTAGGAAAAGTGGGTTGGAGCCTGCCTTCCGCCCGATTCCTCAAATGCCTGCACGCAGCGTAGAACTGGAATTACGCTTGGGTCGCGTCCTTAATCGCCTTACGGTAGCGACAATAGTCACAATCCTTGGCCATAGGTGGCATTTTCGGAAGTGAAAGACACGCGCGCGCCTCGATCAGTTTCGGCTCAATCCAGTCGGTGCTTCCCGTGTACGGAAGGATGCTGATTTTGAAGTCAAGGCGACCAAAAAAACCTTCCTTCGATTGGTCCGCGTTGCAGTAGACGAAAACGCCCCTGGGTGAAACGGAAAAGCCGTTTTGTCGAAATAGCCATTGGTAGACCTCCATTTGGCGCTTGTAACTGATCTGCCACGGGGCATCGAGGCTCACCTGACCGGTCTTGGAGGTGGCCTTATAATCGACGATAACGAGCTGACCCTGTGGGTCGATCCACACGTCATCGATACCGCCGTGAACTTCGAATCGGCTCGCCGCATGCTCAAATCGAATTCCCGCGCGGCGGGCATCACGCCACTCACTTAGCTTTTCATGCCGGAAAGGGATGGCATCGATTTCCGAACCCTCGAGCATCGGGTGGGCTTTTCCCTCGAGCCGATAGGTGTCGAACTCCTTTTTGAGCAGCGAATCGACAGTGTTGTTGAGAGTAAAGGGAAAGCCGGGGGGCTGGCCTATACCCATCCGTCTGTCCAGATAAAAACAGCGCTGGCAGTTCATAAACTGTTCCAGTTTCGACCGAGAGAGCGCGAACGGTTTGTTGGATAAGGGATCAAAGAGTCCCGTCGTTCGTCCGGGATTGTAGTATTGCGACATCGGGAACAGCTTAGCGAGCGGTTTGGGATTTGAGAAGAGAGCAGAAGTAGAGTTCGGAGAAAGACAGAAATCGGAATGGAAAAAATTAGAGTTGACTCTCATTAAATTCACGCTAGTTTTGTATTATAAATACTTAATATTAAAAGGTATTTATTAGATTCAATCGTAAAGGATCTCCCAGAAAAAATGCCTGCTTATCGGGTTGTCACATAACGTCCCGAGCTTTTGCGATGGCCATTGGGCTCAATTTACCCGAATTGCTGGCAGGGATAATCGATGACAATTCCTCAACATCCTAAGCCTGCGCGAACATCGTCGCTAGCAACGCGT
>CAZRVZ010000077.1:0-21351 GCA_964603655.1 uncultured Pseudobdellovibrionaceae bacterium
TGGCTGCATTGTAGGTAACCGACCCCTCATCGCGCACAGCTTTTCCCTCTTTATCACGACTCTCAGCACTCCCAATAATAACGAGCTTTACCTCTCGATTCTTTGCCGCCCCATCTTTCCCCTCTCGCCCGATAAGCTCCTCTTTTCTCATCGGAATTCCCGTGCCATCCATCCCAAGATACATCGTTTTAGCCGGTGGCATTGAGATCTCAGTTACCGCCTTTTCATCTTGAGAAATCTCGCACCCCAGTTTCTCCGCCGCTCGCTCGACCTGCTTTACGTCCACCTCTATTCCAGCAAGTTCCAAAAGCAATTCGCTCGTCTCCTTAAAACTTACCTTAGATGCCGCCGTCCCATTCATCCGAGTCACCGCCGGCGATAACGACAATTGCGCCATCCCTAAAACACGATCTCTCGGAAAAAAACCGTTCTTACAAAATTCACAGTGGTAATACGCCCGTGAGAGGGTCATCTCACCAACGGCTGTTATAAAGACTTTATCCCTTCGCCCCGCATAACTCGCCGGAGCCCCACATGTACAACCTCTCGTTGCTCCAACGTAATCAGACTGATCCGAGTTAAATTTCTGCTCGATTACCCGCGCTGCTATTTTCATCGCCTTACGACGAGCGGCCATCTCGATAGCCTCAAAATCAATCGGATCTCCCGATTCAGCCCCTATCAATTCCAAGATCTCCCTCGCTACTTCGGCTTCGAAGACCTTTTCGATGTTTTTTTTTGAGCCCGATCACTCTCAATCCCAGGCTCCCTGAGCTTGGCTTCGCAAATCTCCTCATTCACTGCCAAAAATTCCTGGCTCAAACGACGAAATTCCTGAAACTGAGTTATCTGTGTCTTCGTTAGCTCAACCGCTGGTTTTGGAATTACTCGCGTTACCGTCTTTCCTTTCACCGACTTGGTTAATGAAAAATATGGCCCATGTGAATAGTTCGGCTCCCTCCCACAACGACACTCCGCCTTACCACACTTCAAATACCGCTCACTCACCGTTCCTTGCCGCATGTCACCGACCTCTCCAAGTTGCTCCTTAACTCGAGTCCGCTTCTCCTCAAGCTCACTAAGTTTTACACCCATTATCGCCCCTTCCTATTTCTATCAACTTACTACGTTGTAAGATAAAAGGCAAAAAAAAGAGCAGTTACGTATAACTGGTCAAAGCCTCAAAATCGTGACGTGCACTCACGGTTGGCTTGGTACTTGGGTTTTAGGTGGTTCACGACTATCATCTACCCGATGTTTGAATCGGCGATCTATTTTTGGATGAGTTTTGGTGCGGTGTTAATCTTTGCTGAACTTACCATACCGGGGCTTGTTTCTGTTTTCGTTGGTCTCGGGGCCCTCACCGTGGCGGCTTTCCTGCATTTTAATTGTATCGAAACTCTCGCGGCTCAGCTGACCACTTGGTTTGGGAGCTCGACGATTTACATTTTTTCGCTGAGGGTAATGGTTATGCATTACTATCCAAGCGACCGGGGGAAGCAGGACATTGATGAAATTCAGGCCATGGTAGGTCGGATTGTGAAAGTGGTTGAGGCTGTTTCCAATCGGGAAGGCGGCCGAATTGAATTTGGCGAGAGCACCTGGAAGGCAATTTGCAAAGACGACGATGCATTTGCTCCGGGTACAAAGGTTCAGATTAGTGGTCGAGAGAATATTTCGTGGATTGTTAAAAAGGTAGATGAGGGGAGCTGAGAAATGTTGAGTATCGCATCAATCATTATCATTGTTATCGGATGGGTGATTTTCAAAACGCTCCTGATTGTTCCCGAACGAGAAAATGTTGTCGTCGAACGCCTTGGAAAATTTCAAGCGCTCCTAAAACCGGGCCTTCATTTCCTCATTCCGTTTGTCGATAGCGTGGCCTATCGCCAAGAGGTGCGTGAGCAGGTAATCGATATTCCCTCACAGTCAGTGATAACCTCTGACAACATTCAAGTCGAGGTGGATGGTCTACTCTATCTTCAAGTGCTCGATGCAAAAAAAGCCAGTTACGGCATCGGTAACTACCTAGCCGCAAGTGTAAACTTGGCACAAACCACCATGCGATCGGAAGTAGGGAAAATTACCCTTGGGGAAATTTTCTCTGAGCGTGAAAAAGTGAATGCGAAAATTATCACTGAAATTGACAAAGCATCGGATCCTTGGGGAGTTAAAGTTCTGCGTTATGAAGTCAAAGATATTGCACCCACCCGTCATGTGGTTGAAACCCTAGAAAAACAAATGGAAGCCGAGCGCGAGAAACGAGCAGAAATCACACGAGCAACTGCCGAAAAGGAAAAACTCATTAATGTCTCTCAGGGCGAAAGGCAAATGGCGATTAATTTATCTGAGGGCGCCAAACAAAAGCGCATCAACGAAGCAACCGGGCGTGCGGAGTCGATTAAACTGATTGCCGATGCGACTGCGAAAAGTTTACAAATAGTAGGTGAAGCGATCGAGAAGCCAGGCGGAAGCGACGCTTTAAGAATGAAATTGGTGGATCAATATATAGGTCAACTGGGTGAAGTGATTGATGGGGGGTATGTGTCCATATTCCCAGCAGGCCTTGCCACTTTAAAAGGGGTTGTCGAAGAACTTCGAGGTCAGGAGCGGCCAAATCAGTCCACAGTTCAAAATATCAAGGTTTCGGAGCGTTCTAAAGATCGGGCTTAACAAGGAGAGAAAATGTCTAGTGACCAGATTTTATTTTCAGTAGTGATTGGGGGGCTTTTTCTTTTCATTCTGCTGGAGCTATTTAAATCCATTAGACTGGTCCCGGCGCAAATAGAATTTATCGTTGAGAGATTTGGAAAATATCACACGACTCTTCGGGGCGGATTTCACATCCTCTTTCCGTTCGTAGACAAAGTTGCCTATAGCCAAGATCTCAAAGAGCATACGATGGAAGTCCCTCCGCAAAGATGTTTTACGAAGGACGAAATTCAAGTCGAAGTCGACGGTGTGCTTTATATGCAGGTATTTGATTCGGCTCGAGCAAGCTACGGAATCACTGATTTTCGTTTCGCCGCAGTTCAACTCGCTCAAACTACCACTCGAGCCATTATCGGAACTCTTGATTTGGACCGCACATTTGAAGAAAGGGAAGCTATCAGTGGAAAAGTAGTCATGGTTCTAGATAGCGCAGCTTCAAAATGGGGAGTTAAGATCCATCGTTTTGAAATCAAAAACCTCGTACCCCCTGAGTCGGTTCGGCAGTCCATGGAAAAGCAAGTCACTGCGGAAAGAAATCGGCGCGCTGTTGTAGAAAAAAGCGTGGGAGCAAAACAATCACTCATCAATACGTCTGAAGGCCAAATGACGGAAATGATCAATCGCTCCGAAGGGGAAATGCAGAAACGCATTAACGAAGCACAGGGGATGGCTCAAGAAATTCTGGCCATTGGCATTGCAACGGCTGAATCCATTTCGAAGGTAGCTCAAGCCTTGACCACTGTCGGTGGCAAGAATGCCATGAAGTTGGAGCTTGGCCAAAAATATGTTGGAACGCTCGGACAGCTCAAAGAGGGAAGCCGAGTCATCCTCTCCGGAAACCTCGCCAACATGAACGAAATGTTAAAGGCGATGGACTTAGATTTTTAGGGGTGCTGGAAGTGGAAGGGGTTTCAATAAAACAACCTAGTTGCGGTCGCGGCCTGCAGCTTTCGACCTGGCCTTGTGGTCCTCGATAATCTTCTCGAGCGGTGAGTTTACGGCGGCTACCTGTGCTTTTGATGCGGGGCCATTTATCGCCGATGCCGGAGCGTTTGCAGTGTCGCTCGTCAACCGGGCGAAAGGCGATGCCTCGAATTTCAACGCAAGGCTTGTCGAGTACCGCCGGGCTCCAGATGTCACCCGCAGGCGTTTGTACCTGGAAGCCATGGAAGAGATTTTTTCAAATCAAGAAAACCTGGTCATTGTAGATAGCAAGGTACGAGGAGTATTAACGCTTTACCCTCCACCACAGGCCATTACCCCCATTCAAGCACCAGCGGTAGAAGGAACGGAGGCCAAAAGTGAATAAGCAGAAGCTTCTAATCATTGCGGGAACTTCGGTGGCCGGCATTATCTTACTTTTTGGTTCGGCATACACATTGCCCGAGGGAAGACAGGCGCTTATCACCCAATTTGGAAAGGTGATGGGAAAACCAGTCACCGGTGCTGGGCTTCACTGGAAGGTTCCTTTCATCCAGGAGGTGCGCTATTTCGATAAACGAATCCTTGAGTGGGACGGCGATGCGAATCAGATCCCGACTAAGGACAAAAAATTCATCTGGGTGGATACGACGGCGAGATGGCGAATTAATGATGCGATGAAATTTGCCGAAACGGTCCGCACGGAGAGCGCGGCGAAAACAAGACTGGATAGCATTCTAGACGGCGCTACCAGGGACGTGATTTCCAACCATAACCTTGTCGAAGCAGTGAGAAACACCAACACGCTTCTGGAGCAGATAAAGAAACGTAAACAGGAGGCTGAGAAAATCGAGAGTGAGCCAAAAAAAGTCGCCGACGTGGAATTGGAGGAAGAGATCACAGGTGAATTGGAAGCGATCTCGGTGGGTCGAGAGCGCTTGAGTGCCATGATTCACGCCCGGGCGAAGGAAAAGCTGGGCGATCTAGGTATTGAGCTCATCGACGTTCAATTGCGGCGCATCGCTTATGAGAAAAGCGTTGAAGAGAAAGTATACGAGCGCATGATTTCTGAGCGAAAGCGCATCGCCGAGAAAATTAGGTCCATGGGTAAGGGTGAACAGGCAAAGATCCAAGGGAAACTGAACCGGGATCTAAAGGAAATCGAATCCACCGCCTATCGCAAAGGCCAGGAGATAAAGGGCCGTGCCGAGGCGGAATCCATCTCCATTTACGCCAGATCCGTCGGGCAGGACTCCGGCTTCTTTGAGTTCACACGCGCGCTCGACGCCTACAAAAAGACTCTTAAGGGAAAGGGTACTTTCATCATGTCGACGGATTCCGATTTCCTTCGACTGATGCAAAGGAAATAAACTTAAGTAAAGAGCGCGCAAGCCCATGACCCTTGTTGATCGGTTACTCCGTGCGCGTTGGCAATCGTAAGATGTAAATTGCCACGACAAAACCGATCGATAGGAAGAGAACTCTTGAGTAAGTGGAAGTAAAGACGAACACCGTCGAGACCCCAAAACACACCACCATAAGAGTAATCGCGGTCATTTTCGCGCGAATGGGAATTCCCCTGTTGGATCTCCAATCGCGTAGGTAGGGACCCAGAACGTAGTGATTCATGAGCCAGTTGTAAAACTTGGTTGAGGCACGCGCATAGCACGCAGCCGACAAAAGAAGAAAGGGTGTCGTTGGGAGCACGGGAAGAAAGATACCGATAACCCCTGTAATGAAGAAAAAAAAGCCTAACCCGATAAGAAGGTTTCTTTGCCACCGTGCTTTAAGTGGCTTTACCTCGTGGCTGTAATCTGTCCAAGGCACGACTGTAGATCTCGCTCTCTCATAAACTCTTTTGCGACTGGGATTTATACCAGACTGTAAGCGGCGCAAGTACAAGAAATTGGAAAGGATTGGCGGCTTTGGTTGAAAGAAGAAGTGGGGGGATGGTACCTTCTTCGGCATGCCTCGTCTTGCCCTTATTGTCTGGCTCTGCCTGGGTGCCTTCGGGCTTGGGCTTGTACTTTTGGAGGCTAACCGTCGCAAACGCCCGATTCGCCCCGGGTGGCTTATGCTGGCTCTAGCCTTAGGACCCATTTTTCTCTTTTTTGTTCTTCCTTTGTGGCTTGGGCGATGGGGCAAAGGGCCTAACCAGATCGACAAAGAGCACGATCTTGAGAGTTGAACGGACTGGTTTTGACCAATGAGAAAACTAGTCAATGGCATAGTCGAGTTCCGTAGAAAGGTCCAACCGGGTTACAAGGAGACCTTCGCGCGTCTCGCTCTCGGCCAGAGTCCCGACACCCTTATGATCGCGTGTTCCGACAGCAGGGTCGTTCCGAACCTCTTTGCTTCAACAGAGCCGGGAGATCTTTTTGTGGTTAGAAATATTGGGAACCTCGTACCTCCCTGCGGTGTAGAGGGTATTTCCACGGCTACCGAATCAGAAGCCGCGGCAATCGAGTTTTCCCTCCTGGGTCTCAAGGTGTCGGATATTATCGTTTGCGGCCACTCTGAGTGTGGTGCAATGAGCGCTCTTGTTGGTGGAAGGGAGAATATAACTTCGCCAAATCTTCGGGCGTGGCTTCGTCACGGTGAGACCTCGATGGCAAGGTTAGGTGCTGAAACCGGTGAACTGACAAAGCCCAACCAATTATCCCAACAAAACGTCCTTCAACAACTTGAGAATCTTCGTTCCTATCCTGTTGTGCGGGAACGCTTGGACGCAGGTCAGTTGAGGCTACACGCCTGGTGGTTCGAGTTACGAAGCGCAGACGTTTATTCCTATGAAGAAACCCTGAACCGATTTGTGCTTATCGATGAGAATGAGGCCGCGAAGATTCTTTCCAAGCTCTCCTGATCAACGCGTACTATAAGAGCGTGGGAGTATCCACCCGTTCCAATGGACAGGAGAGACGAAGCTTGATTAGCATGAAACGCTAAACTGACGAAGCTTTTCCAAATTTCCATAGACCCAAAGCTCATCGTTTTGCTGTATTACAAAATTAGAATCCGGATTGAGGTGCCTGACGCCATTACGCTCAATTCCAAGGATTACTCCGCCTACAAGCTCTCGAATTCTGCTCTGTAAAATGGACTTGCCGAGAAGGGAAGAGCGGTCGGAAACTCTCAATCTCTCCATCCCAAAGGCGCTTTCGTCGACATCGGTTAGGCTGTAACGCTCAGATCGAAAGTGTTTCGCAAGCCGCATTAACTGCGAATCAGCGCCAAACACCATTAGCCGATCATGGGGCATTAAGGCATCATGTCGGGTAGGAGAAATGATGTTTCTTTCTCCTCTATAGATCGACACGACTGTTACGCCGAACTTTTCACGTAACTTGAGTTGCTCTAGCGTCTGACCAGCTTTCGTGTAGTGAGGATGAACGTCCAGTTCCACTACATGGCCTTCCCAAAGTTGTTGGCATTGCGAAGCTCCTCCTGCCCGTCTGGCTCGTGTTTTCCGTTGCAACAGTGCCAGCCTGATGAGGTAAGGCGTAGCGAATGTCGTAATAACCGATACGGCAACGGTTAGTGGATACAGCTCGGGGCGAATCACTTTCAGAGTCAGGCCCAGGGTTACGATAATGAATGAAAACTCTCCTATTTGAGCAAGGCTTAATCCAGTTTGCAGCGCCAGCTTCTTGTCCGAACCTCCCACGATCATTCCCGCGATGGTGGTAGCGATTTTGCCTCCGATAGCAACCAACGACAGGAGAAGAATAGTTCCCCAGTTATCTATGAGCACGTTGAGGTCAACCATCATGCCCACTGTCGTGAAAAAGACAGCGCCAAAAAGATCTCGAACGGGCTTGAGGATGCGTTCAAGTCGCTCTCCTTCCAGAGTCTCCGCGATAATGGCACCAGTGAGAAAAGCTCCCAAGGCTGGAGAAAACCCAACGCTTGTGGCCAACAGCACGCAACCCAAACACGCGCCTACTGAAATTACAACCCGTGTTTCGTCGTTGAGCTGACGATGAAGAAGTCGAAGAAGCTTGGGGACCCCCCAGAGCCCTAATGGAACAAAAACAAGGATAAAGGCGGCGAGCTTTCCAACCTGAAACAATAGCTCGGAACCTTGAAAGGTTTGAGTCGCGGCAATGGTACTCAGTACAGCAAGGATCAGGATTGCGTAGAGATCCTCGATAACGAGAACGCCAACTACGGTCGTGGCAAAAAGCTGCGACTTTACCCCTAACTCTTCAAACGCCTTAACGATGATAGTGGTCGAGGAGATAGAGAGCGCCGCCCCCAAAAAGAGGGCGTCGGTATTGCTCCAATTCAGAACACGGCCGAGGACGTAGCCAATTCCCAACATCAGCGCCACTTCAAAAGTTGCGGTAATAGCGGCTGGCTTGCCTACCCGAAAGAGTCTCTTGAAGCTAAATTCGAGACCGAGAACATAAAAAAGAAAAATAACACCCAGCTCCGCCCACGTTTTCATGTTTTCCACTTCGGTGACGGTAGGTAAGAAACGAACTTGGGGTCCAACTAATATTCCAGCGACGAGGTACCCCAGAACCAGAGGCTGTTGGAGCCAGCGGAAGACCACCGTCACAACGCCTGCGACAATTAGGATAAGAGCCAAATCTGAAATGGCGGCAGGCAGATGCATTGGATCTCAAATATAATGGTAAGCACTGGAAACGAGAACTTTTTTCGTACCGTAATCAGTGGCTTCCGCCCACGAATCACGCCGATCTCTGTGGCTGCGGGAACTCCGATGATGCCCTTACGGGGTAGACCGATTATAGAGCGTTTGGCTATTTTTAAAACCTCTATCGCCCGGGATTTATCGGAGGCTGTCGAAAAACCGCCAAACGTAAGACAATACGAATCAGTTATGGGGAGAATGTGGGGGCTGAGGTTCACCCGCAATCAGGCGGTTCCATGAAACGTGGTATCCGACCTGCAACAAAGCCCGGTAGTCAAAAGGGCGCGAGTTCGTCACGGGAAGTTGGACGCCGACGCCAACATGCCAACCCTCAATAGCCAGCTTCACACCGGGAACAACAAGAAGGTGCGCAGACTCCTCACCCGTTAGAGGAATTTCGGAGTTCAGTTCGAGTAAGGGCGAAAGAAGGAGTTCGGGCTTTAGTGCAAAGGTGTAAGCAACGGAGCCTCGAAGTTCGAAAGCACGATCTCCGTTGGTGGCAAGTTCGTATGCCCCATTAAGCTGAAGACCAATGGGGCCTAAAGCGATATCCGTCAGCAAATGTGGAGCAAGCACCCAAACTCCACCCCCAAGGCGGGCATCGGTATTTCCAGTGGGAAGTTTTATTGCAGGATAAGCGGTCATTACCCAACCATAACGACGGACGAATGAAACCTTTGGAAATTGAAGCTCAAGATCTCCAAGCCCCGTCCGAGTTTCACCATCGAGGCTTGTCAGGCCGAAGGGTGCGAAGAGCTCGATTCCTATTAGATCAGTGAACGCATACGCGAGTTCAAGTGATGCCGTAACAGCAGATAGCTTTTCTGATTTTAGGTTAGAGCCAAAGAAATTGAGCTTGAACTCATCTTCCAAAACCGCGTGGTGTGTGATCAAGGGGTCGATGATGGAATTCGGTTGGGCGGCATGTCCTCCATGTGCAAGCACAGAAGTCGAGCAGGAAAGAGTGGAAAGAACAAAAAAAACAACGAGACGATTCAAACAGCCAAAACGGTTGTACTTAAACTCAAAAAGAAGCGCTATAGCAGCAACCCACGTTACTAATTTGTCCATAGGTAATGCTCGAATTCTTACCGGCACATTCCAAAGTTCTTAAAAATGACCGCTCGGCAATTGGTACTTTCGCAAAATCCGATGTTGCTATAGATCACCGCCCGACAGTCGCGTGTTTGGCAGTAACTTACAAGACCGCGAACGATCGCACGGCAGTCGTTCGACTGGCAGTAGGATTGCGCGTGGTAGAGAACCCCCCTCGACAATCTCGATTTCTGCAAAGGCCCGGGTTACCCATGGCTATGGCGCGACAGTCTTGAGGGTCCATGAAAACCGGGCTTGTGCGCGAAATGAGTTCATCATTGCTCCAATCCGATTCTTCGTCTTTCTCGAACGAGTAATTCTGGTGGGGACTTTCGGAAAACTGAAGCTCGGCCTGATAGGCTCCACCATCGTTCAACCTGCCTCGAAACTTTCCCAGGTCGGACTCGATCGTTCCTTCACCCACGCTTTCAACTTCAAACTTAAAAGAAAAGGACGTTGGATCTATAGATGCGAGTACCTGAGGTGGTTTGCATGAACCGAATAAGCTGCCTCCCGCATGAAAGATCATCCAATTCAGAAGGCGGCCTTTCATCAGTAATGTTTTAATCCAAAGTTGGCCGTTCTTATCTTGGTGAAGGCTAAGATCCTTAATTTCGTCGGAGGTAAGTACGATCTTTTCGGCTGTGGAGCTTAAACTGCTACGAAATACTGCCTTCTTTATTTCTAGTCCCTCTACCTCAGCTCCAAAATAGAGCGTTGCCGGATAGCTCTCATTTGAACATACAGTGGAAAGATCGCGGTACGAGAACTGGGACGGAACCCGAAGCCATAGAATTTCGGTTGCTCTTGCAGACGAAGTTCCAAGCAGAAACAACGCAAGAAGTCCTGTAATGGATTTCAAATTACCCCCCCTTTTTTTGGCATTTTTCTCTTGATTAGAAATCACGTGCCGGATGGATCGCGGTCAGCAGAGAAAAACCAATTAAAAAATATCAATAGAAGCGTACATCTCGATCCGGGTGAATGCAATGGCGTTACTGAGATGCTAAGTGTCAAGCGTTGAACATTTTAGAAGTAACTCCGCTGAGTGATTTTATTCAAATTTTGGAGCGAGGAATTCTGTTCGAGAAGTAGGTGTGTCAGCGCCAGCGACCCTTCCAAATTATATCCATTCCAATTCCTGCCGTTAATTGTCAGAATTGGAAGGGTTAAAAAAACCCAAATTCGACGTCTATCCGTTTGAGGCGCTCGCGTAGGGCGAGCCCTTAACCACCACCCATTCTAAAACAATGCTTTCAGATAGCGCGCGGCGAGTTGGCAGGTCTTCTCGCTTGCAAAATCCCGCGTTCCGCTCAGGGGTGGGGCTACCTCGACGATGTCGCCACCGATGATTTCGAACGCCTCTCGTGCCTTCACAATGAGGGACTCAACCCAATCGGCATGCAAACCGCTCGCTTCGGGTGTCCCTGTTGCTGGGGCTTCGAGGAGGTCGGTGCCATCGATGTCGTTCGAGATGTAGAGTTTCGTGATTCCCAACGTTTTGAAATGCTTCAATATCGCATCCATCGTTTGGGACGGATTTTGCAGAACCTCGTTCGCCCAAAACTGGGTGACAGGTAAATGCTGTTCCCAATACTCCTTGGTTTTGAGTGAGGTTCTTAAACCCACCTGCACCATCGCCTTTGCCTTAATTCTGTGGGCGGCATGGTAGGCCCACGTGGCGAAGCAGTAGCGCACACCGAGGCGAGTCTCCATGAGATCGGTGTGAGCATCGAAATGAAGCACGCCGAACTCCGATCCGATTCGCTTCAGACAGCCCTGGATCGCAGGCCAGCTGACACTGTGATCGCCGCCCAAAACTACAATCCGGGCCGAAGGGTTTAATTCGCCGATCGCATAAAAAGCGTGTTCCGCGACAGACAACGGGCTGACGGGCAACGGCTCACTAATTCCGGGGTAAAGCGCCGCTCGGGAAGCCTCTATCTGAGACTCGTTCAGCATTTCGTCGTGCAAGAGCTGGGGGATGCAGATGACGTCACCCAGATCCAGAAGATCCTTCGGATAGGCTCCGTACACTTTCAAATAGGCATCGCGAATTCCGATTGGACCGAAATTGGCTCCTCGCATGATTCCGGCACCGGTGTCCGACGGGATGCCCACGACGATGAGCCGAGCTCTGCGAATTCGTTGAAGGTCGTCCTCCCAGGCGCGCTCGATCGTTTTGGGGCTGTCGCTGCCATAAAGAGTGCGGAGCAGATCGGTTGCGTAACCGCCTCCGGTCGAATGGGTGTAAAGCCCCTTTCCGGGTGGTCGGAGAAAAACGCGCAATCTATCCAGAGGACTCAGCATCACAATACAATACCACCCTCTCCCGCCAACTCGAAATAATGGCGATTTTGCCTATTAATTCACACTTTGTCCTTGTGCAGCTCGCCATTTTTTTTTATCACTGTTGCATGTCTTTGGTGCTCGAGGGGATCTCGAAAAATTTTGGCGATTTTCGACTGGAGCCGCTCAGTCTGACCCTGGAAAAGGGGGAGTTTTTTTCGCTGCTCGGCCCTTCAGGTTGCGGCAAGACGACAATTTTGCGGATCGTTGGCGGCTTCGAAGCGCCTTCGACGGGACGAGTGTTTTTGGGGGGGCGGGAGATTACGCGCCTTCCCTCGTACGAGCGCAATATTCACACGGTCTTCCAGCGGTATGCACTTTTTCCCCATCTGAACGTTTTTGAAAATGTGGCGTTTGGGTTACGCCTCAAAAAAATGGATCGGGTTCCACTGCAGGCCCAGGTTCAGGAGACCCTGAAGCTGGTGGAGATTACAGATCTCGGCAGCCGCCGCATTCAAAACCTCAGTGGGGGGCAGATGCAACGGGTTGCGCTAGCCCGTGCGCTGGTGAATCAACCCGAGGTGCTGCTCCTCGATGAGCCCCTTTCGGCCCTGGACCCGGCATTGCGTATCCGGATGCGGGACGAGCTGAAGGCTCTCTGCCGAAAGGTCGGGGCGACCTTTCTTTTCGTGACCCACGACCAGGAGGAGGCACTTCAACTTTCCGACAGGCTGGCGGTCATTAAAGATGGCCGGTGCCTGCAGGTGGGGACTCCGAAGATGGTTTATGAGGATCCCGCTGACTCCTTCGTGGCGGGATTTATCGGTGTCAAAAACGAGATTTTGGGCGAAATTTCAGAGGACCTCGGCGAATTTCTCAGTCTGACCTCGGCTCTTGGAAATTTTCGCATCAAAAAAAATGGTCACCCCTACCCCAAACGGGTGTCTCTCGTTCTGAGACCCGAAAAGATGCGACTCCTGCGCAGCCGGGCCGGCGTGCAGGGAAATATTCTAGAGGGTCAGGTCGCCGAGCTCTCGTACTTAGGCTCTCGCACCGAGTACAGCGTCAGGACGCAGCAGTCCCATTTCAAGGTCTTCGAGCAGGAGCTTGAACGGAGCCGTAAGCGAAGTCTCAATATCGGTGATCGGGTTTACCTTTCCTGGCGGCCCGAAGATGCCATTATTTTACCCGCTGAATCGGTCGTAGCGAATTGAAGCGGTATCCTTCGTTCGCCTGGATCTTTTTTGGCTGGCTGACATCCCTTACTCTTCTTCCGTTTTTGCTGATTATAGGGATGAGCTTTATGGAGCGCACGGTTCACGGGGGAATCGAGGTCACGTTTTCACTCGCCAATTACGCGCGGTGCTTTCACTGGCTCTACGCCAAGGTATTGGGAAAAACGCTGCTCCTTGCCGCCAACGCGACAGTGACCTGCCTGCTCGTGGGTTTTCCCGTTGCCTACTACCTCGCGCGTGCAACCGGCACTCGGCGACAAATTGGCCTAATCCTGCTTTTTATCCCCTTTTGGACCAATTTTATTTTAAGGGTTCACGCGATGGTGAGCCTCTTGGGGAATCATGGCCTTTTAAATCAGGCGCTCATCGGACTGGGGCTCATCGATGAGCCGCTCCAAATTCTCTATACCCGCACCGGGGTTTATATCGGCCTGGTTTACAATTACCTCCCCTTTCTGGTCATCCCTATCTTTTCGGCGCTCGAAAAGCTCGATCCGTCCTTTCGAGAGGCCGCCATGGATCTGGGGGCCAATCGGGTGCAAACTTTTTGGCGAGTAACTCTCCCTAATGTTCGCGAAGGCGTGCTGGTCGGGAGCCTTTTCGTGTTTATCCCGATGCTCGGCGAATACGTCATTCCCGATCTTCTGGGCGGAGCCAAAGAGGTATTTCTCGGAAATGTCATGGTAAATCAATTCTTCACGATGCAGGATTGGCCCTTCGGCTCGGCGATTGCGGGGCTGCTGTCCGGCGTGCTCCTCATTGCGCTCTGGCTTCAAACTCGCTGGCAGCGCAAAACCGCATTGGAATCGGCGGAAGCAGCGGCGTTCGCATGAGATGTAATCGGCTCGTTGTCGTAATTTTTTGGTCGGTTATCGGGCTGCTCTATCTGCCGCTCGCCAACCTTATATTTCAGGCTTTTCTGGTGAATCCCCACCGGTGGGACAGCGGGCTGAGCACGGTGTGGCTGAAACGGCTGTTTTCGAGCAACGCATTCTGGGTCCCGCTTTTCACCAGTCTCGAGATTGGGGTTCTCTCGGCCACGCTTGCGGTAGCCGTTGGGACAGTGGGTGCCGTCGGCTTATCGCGGACCAAGGCACTGCTTCCGCCGGCCATACAGACATTGATTTTGCTGCCCATTCTTTTGCCCGAGGTGATTACGGGCCTTTCCCTCCTGATCTTTTTTTTGAGCCTTCGCATCGAGCTGGGATTTTTGACGGTCGTGGTGGCCCACGCAAGCTTCAGCGCCAGCTTCGTTTACTTTATTATGGTGGAGCAGCTCCGTAAGCTCGATCCGCAGATGGAAGAGGCCGCGCAAGATCTAGGAGCACGGGGCTCTCAGATCTTCTGGAGGGTAACGTTGCCCAACATCGTTCCGGGACTCACGGGCGGGTGGCTCCTGGCCTTCACGTTATCCTTTGACGACTTTCTGATTTCCTTTTTCACGAGTGGGGCAGGTCTTACTACGTTACCCCTGAAGATCTATTCCATGATGAGAATCGGGGTCTCCCCCGAACTAAACGCGTTGTCTTTTGTCATGATCTGTATTTCATTTGGTCTTGTAATTTCACTGCTTTCAAAGGAACAGGGACGCGAATGGATACTCAAAAGCTCGTAACTATCGTTTTGGCACTTGTTTTGGGCGTTGGGGCCGTCTTTTTCTGGAGAAACAGGGCCCAAACTCCAGTACTTCGGGTGGTGAGCTGGAGCAATTATTTCCCCGATGAGTCGATTCAAAAGTTTACACAGGAAACCGGTATCCGCGTCGAGCTCAGTTACATTTCCAGCAATGAGGAACTCTTTGCAAAGCTCAAGGCCGGCGCGACCGGTTTTGATGTCATTCAGCCGTCCGACTATATGGTGAGGCAAATGGTGGCGCTGGGCATGTTGCTGCCGCTAGATGCAAGCCGACTTCCAAACATCCAACACCTGGATGGGTACTACCGTAGTCTTCCTTACGATCCCGGATTTAAGCACTCCGTCCCGTTCAATTGGGGCACAACCGGAATCGCCATAAATACAGAAAAGGTCGCGGTGGGTGAATCCGTCGGGTGGGATCTCATTTTTCAGTCACCGGATCCCAAGCACACGGCATTACTGGATGACATGCGCGAGGTCTTTGCGGCGGCATTTCGTCAAAAGGGTAAAAGCGTGAACGCCACCGATCAGCCATCCTTGGATGAGGCAAGGGCACTGATTGCTGACGCGAGAGGTCGAATCCTCATGTTTACCTCGGAGCCCAAACCGCTGCTCCTAAATGGTGAGTTGAACATCGCCCACATCTATTCCTGTGATGGTCTTCAGGCGGCGGCCGAGAATCCCAAGATTAAATTCTTTATCCCCAAGGACGGGGGCGTGATCTGGACCGACAACCTGGCCATTCCCAAAACCAGCAGACGCGCGGATGATGCCCACCGGTTCGTCGACTTTTTTCTAGATCCCGAAAACGCTGTGGCGGTGGTCAAGGACAAGTGGCTGGCGAGTCCCAATAGCTCGGTACTAGCCCGTCTCCCGCCGGAACAGCTCCAAAACCGAAGCCTGTATCCCGGCCCCGAGGTACGACAGACCCTGACGTTTCTCGATAACATCGGCGAGACGCTAGAGACGCTTAACCGGCTTTGGACCGAACTGAAAAGCAGTTAATCGCTGTCGCGGAAGCGACAGCGGCGTGTCCTGAGGCGAAGCCGAGGCATCCCTCAATTCTTTTCTTTGGAAGCAAACTCCAGACTCTGGTAAGGGTCTTCCATGCCTGTGAATTCCCGCGAGTTGTTTTTGCCTACGAGCGCCCGCGATGTGGCTAATCGTGGTTGGGACGGCGTGGACGTGGTGCTGGTCACCGGAGATGCCTATATTGACCACCCCAGCTTCGCGATGGCTATTCTGGGCCGCGTGCTGGAAAAGGCCGGGTTTCGGGTCGCCATCCTGAGCCAGCCCGCCTGGAAGAATTGCGAGGCCTTCAAGCAGTTCGGACGGCCCCGCCTCTTTTTTGGCATCAGCGCCGGGAACATGGACTCGATGATCAATCACCGTACCGCGAATAAGAAGATCCGTAACGACGATGCATATTCTCCGGGCGGCCGCACGGGACTTCGCCCTGACCGGGCGACCCTGGTGTATTGCCAACGGGCGCGCGAGACGTTCAAGGGGGTTCCGGTGATCGCGGGGGGTGTCGAGGCGTCACTCCGACGGCTCGCCCACTATGATTATTGGAGTGATACGGTCAAACACTCAATCGTGCTCGATTCCAAAGCAGACGGGGTTGTCTTTGGAATGGGAGAGGCCAATATCGTTACCATCGCCAAACTGCTTGCGAAACGACTCGCGAGCGCAGGCCCAGAGGATGGTGGTATTGGCGATGCCCTCAATTCGCTACGATCGCTTCGAGGTTATGCCCACGCACTCGGCGCGAGTGAGACCGTCCCCGAAGCATTTGAGGGCAAGCCATTTTTGGAGGTTCCCTCTTTCGAATCGGTTAGCCGGGACAAGAATGCCTTTGCCGAGGCCACTCGTATCATTCATACGCACACCAATCCATTCAATGCGCACGGGTTAATCCAGCGCGATGGGAACCGGACCGTCGTGGTAAATCCGCCCGGCTTTCCACTGAGTCAGGGCGAGATGGATAATATTTACGATCTGCCCTACACCAGGCGGCCGCACCCCGACTACAGCGAGCGCATTCCGGCCTTCGAGATGATCAAAGATTCGGTGACGATCATGCGCGGTTGCTTCGGCGGTTGTACCTTCTGTTCGATCACCGCCCACCAGGGGCGGATTATTCAATCCCGTTCCGAAAAATCGATTCTAGGCGAGATAAGTCACATGGCGGCGCAGCCGAACTTTTCGGGAACCGTCAGCGATATCGGCGGACCGACCGCCAATATGTATGAAATGCGCTGCACACGCCCCGATATCGAGGTCAAGTGCCGAAGACAGTCGTGCGTCGATCCCACGATCTGTAAACTCCTGGGAACCGATCACGGGCCGCTCATCTCGGTTATGAAAAAGGCCCGGGCTCTTCCAGGCATCAAGCGTGTCCTGGTGGCGAGTGGCATCCGCATGGATCTAGCGGAAAGATCGGTCGAGTATATCAACGAGTTAACCGCCCACCACGTCGGCGGGCTGCTCAAGGTGGCTCCGGAACACACCGACCCGACCGTTCTCCAGATGATGAAAAAGCCTGGCGTCGATAGTTTTCAGCGATTCGCAAAAATGTTTGAAAGCGGCTCACGAAAGGCTGGAAAGCCCTTGCAGTTTCTGGTGCCCTATTTTATCGCGAGCCACCCCGGCTCGGATCTCAAAGCGATGATAGACCTCGCGCTTTTTCTCAAAAGGAACGGCTATCGCCCCGATCAGGTGCAGGATTTTATTCCGGCGCCGTTCGATGTAGCGACCTGCATGTACTACACAGGCTTGGACCCCTTCACGAAAAAGCCAGTGATGGTGGCGCAACACTTAAAGAACCGAAAACTCCAACGGGCACTGCTTCAATTCTTTAAGCCTGAGAACTATTTCGAGGTGCGCGAGGCGCTGGAACAGGCTGGCAGGCGCGATCTCATCGGGAGCGGTTGTGATTGCCTTATTCCGGCCGCAGCCCCCGCCGAGGCGATTCTGCGTCGACGCGAAAAGGCAAACAGGATTGAGGCCGCCAGACGCGAATGCCGCCAGCCTGCATCCTGGGCAGGAGCACCACAATCAGCGGCATCCGTGGGCTACCGCCCGTTTAGGAGTTCCAAAATAAAAAGGGCACCTACCTCACCGGACCTTGGCGGTCCGCAGATGAGGTAGGTGCCCGTCACAGATGAGATGGGCGCCTCTGAGGCATTAGTTGCGTTTAAATGAATCCTTCGGATTGCGAGTAAAGTCCGCGGTTGCGCCGCTCGCCTTAAAGGACGAGTTCTTGTCGTTCGATTCGCCCCGCATCGCCTTGTTAAGCGTATTCGGGTCGGTTTTGAACTGGAACCGCTTGGCGTCCTTCACCAAATTGATGTTAACCTCGCTCTCGACCGTACTGGTCGAGAAGTCCACCTTGAACAGCTGGGTGTTGCTGTCGAGTGTTTTGACCGCATCATCTTTGCTGCCGCCCGAGTTGCTATTGGAGTGGGTCACGGCGAGCTTCCCTTTCCCATTCAGGTTTCCATCGGCGATAACCTTGAATGAGTTAGTCCCCTGCACATCGACCGAGGTCAGGTTGAAGTCACCCTTGTCATTCTCCCGGTACTCGGCATCGATCGCATAGGACCCGAACCCGTTACTGCCCTGCCCGGAAAAGTTGTCCGCTCCGCCCTTTTCCATGGTCACGCGCCTGAGGATCTTGATGAACGAGAAGCCCTCTCGCTTGGCACCCGTCTCGTCTGCGTCTTCTTCGGTCGTATCCTTTAACCGGCTCCAGGCGAAGGTGGATTCATCCTTCTGCTTGAAACCCTTGGCGTCATCGCCATTAAAGGCTTCGTGCATGTTTTGCATGATCATCAGACCCGCCGTTTTGTCGGTACTCGCATCACCCAACGCACCAATCTGGAGGATCTTCTTGGAATCCACCGTCACGGTGTAGAGGCGTTCGTAATCCGCCCAGCCGGCTCCGGCCGTTTTGGCATCCACGATCGCCATGACCACGGTCATGGATTTTCCACCGACGCCCTTGGTGAACGTGTTCGACACCTCGTAGGGAATCGTCGTACCGTCCCAGGTCTTGGCTAGCTGCTTGTTTAACATGCACATGGTCTGTCCCGCCTCGGCCGGAATGATCACGCTCACCATACGCAGCTTTTCCTTAAAGACCCGGAACGCCCAGTGGATCTTGGTATTACCCATGTTCTCTCCAAAGCCCTGGAAGCCTTTTTCGAACTTGGTCATACACTCCATCATGTCTTTGGCCTCGGCCTTATTACCTTCTTCGCCGGGTGGTTTTCCCTGTCCGCCTCCGCCTTCAGCGTAGGCATTGGCGCCTAAAATCAGCATGCCTATCGAAAATACCGACGTTAATATGAGTTTCTTTTTAAGTTGCAACATACGTTCCTCCGGAAATAATAATTGAATTTAGTTCAAGTTAATTAGATGAAGCCGCCGGCGAGATATTCGTCGGTAGCCCGTTGACGGCCGAAGCCGCGCTGCTGGCAGTGGTCGATTGAGCACAGGCCGATAGCGCGATTAAGACCGCTAGCATGAGAATGGATTGGGAAAGTGAGAATTTTGTCTGCATACGTTCCTCCAGTTAGTTAACGTAATGATATTAGCAACACACCGTGCGCGAACTTTGTGGCAATCGTGAAGCCATTGTGAAAATAGCTTCACAGTTTGGAGGCTCTGGTAGAGTAGTGCTCGTGCGTATGGGCCTACTCATCTCACTCTTCTCAGCCATGGTAGCCTCGGCAGGGTTGGCAGAGCCACCATCTAAGGCGGTTCAGAAGCCACCCCAGCCCCAAAAGCTCGAGCTTATCCGCCAGATACCCCACACCGGGTATTCCGAGGGGCTCGATTTTCACGATGGATTTCTATGGCATGCCCTACCGAAGGAGATCCTCAAGATAGACCCCAACGATGGATCCGTGATGGACCGCTTTGTGCCCGCCACCGACTATAGCGAGAGCGTAACCTGGTTTGAAGGGAAACTCTGGAACCTGAGCTTCACCGACAATTCGATCCACGTGGGGGAACTACGAGCGGCCAAACCCCCATCTGACGGAGCGCCCGTGCCTTCTTTTTCATTTAAAAAGGCAGGCGTTGTACCCGAGGTTCACGGTTGGGGAATCACTCACAACGGCAAGCAGATCATCGTGACGGGGGATTACAGTGCCAAGCTCTATTTTCTGAACCCGAAGACACTCAAAATTGAGAAAACCGTGACCGCCCCCGTGACGGCTCTGGAAGATTTGGCCTGGGACGGGGTCGGTATCTGGTCCTCGAGCTTTACCGGCTATCGGGGACAGATCTTTCGCATCTCACCCAAGGATGGAAAAATTATCGGGCACTACCTGCTCCCGGATCCCGAGATGTGTCCCGTTATCGATGGCATCGCCGTCGACGGCAGTCGACTTTGGATTACGGGCAAACAATGCCCCGCACTCTATCTGGTTAAGAATCCCTTGAAGTAACGGGGGTTTTTGGATGGCCGGGCTTGAGTGATGTCTAGCAAGGACCCTATCACCCTTACACAAAATGCAGTTTATCACTAAAATGTAAGGTCCTTGCATTAATATCTAATATCTGTGAAACTACATGGATGCCACACTTGCGGCAGCGGCATGCCCTTTCGATATATAAGAAGCTTCTCGGATTCAGTCCGCTCATCGGGATCTTTGGCCATCGACAGGTTGGAAAGACAACTTTTTTGGAACAGGTCTGTGCATCGTATCGCTCCTTCGATGAGATTAATCAGTTAAAGGCCGCTTCGAAAGACCCGGAAAGGTTTCTCAACAAACTGGGTGCGCTGCCGGCCGGTATCGATGAAAGTCAGATGTGCGCCGAACTTTTTCCGGCCCTAAAAGAATTCGTTAGAAAGCATAAACGTCCTGGCCAGATCGTGCTGTCGGGATCCGTTCGCTTTTACAGTCGCAAGGCAATCCGTGAGTCCCTGACGGGACGGATCGTGAACGTTGATATGTTGCCCATGGTGCTCACGGAACTGCACTCAATGGAGCGAGCCACGCTGGCACTCAGGCTGATTCAGCGACCGACCTTCAGCGGTGACTGGGAATCGGAGCTGGATAAGAGGTCGCTGGAATTCAGAAGCAAACAATTTGACCAGTATTTCAATCAGGGAGGTCTGCCGGGCCTTTGTTTTTTGCGTAACGACCGAATTCGATCGGAACGGGTGCGGGAACAGCTTCAACTGATGCTGGATCGGGATCTCCGTCTGGTATACCCGACCACAATCCCGTACACTCAGCTGGTCGGCTATCTATCCCAACTGGCAGTGCGGGACGGAGAGAACATTCAACCCACGGCCCTTCGCAAGTTGACCGGCATTTCGGAGCTCACGCAAAAAAGAATCTTATTTGCTCTCGAGAACATCTTTGTCATTCGACAAATCCCTATCGAGGGGGACCGCAAGGGGGTAGCGCTCTATTTCGAGGATCAGGCCGAGTGTCTTTCATTAGCCGAAGAAAAGCCCGACCCCCTCAAGCGCTTCGAGGGGATGGTGTACCGAAATTTAAGAGCGACTTTTTTTTATGAAATGGGCCAGGAATTTCGGTTTTTCCAATTTCGGTGCAAGCCTGACGTCCGCATTCCGTTTGCCGTGAAAACGAAGGAAGGGTGCCTGGGGATAATTCCCATTCTGGAAAATTTTCCAACTCGGTTTCAACGGCGTGTGGCCCACAAGTTCCTGCAACGCTACTCCCCCGCGTCAGTACTTTTCGTCACGCGGGGCATGAAAGAGACCTTAGTAATCGAACCACGCATTTTGCAAGTCCCAGCCGAACGATTGCTGTATGAGCAGTGAGG
>CAZRVZ010000078.1:0-1971 GCA_964603655.1 uncultured Pseudobdellovibrionaceae bacterium
GACAAGAGAAATCCACGCTAAAAACGCGCGTGTTTTACTGGCTCTACCGCCGATAGAAACCTATCGCCCCGTATTCCCGTGGCAGCTCGTTATCGGGGTACGCCGCTCCTTCAAGTAAACGCAGCTAGGACATCTGAACGAGCCGAAGAGTGAAAGGGGGCCACCACAAGAACGCGAGGCACCGCGCCTTTTTTTTGCTTGAAGTAGGTGCTCGCAAAATGATGTTTTCAAATCGCACCTAACGCGTTTGTTTTCATCGAGAGGATACCCCTGGGACCGCCGCGGCCACCGACTGCGCCCAAGCTGGAACGTATCCGAGCGGCGGAAGAAGACAGGGGACTGCGCCGAAGCCTGGATTGCTACAGAGCATCACGAGCGGACATTTTAATTTGGTCAAACCGGACATTTTAATAAAGTCGCGACAATGGTTCGTTACTTGGCTCGTTGGAGCGAGTTGTAGACGTCACTGGAAGAAACTCCCAGCTCCTTGGAGATGATCTTGGCCCATTCCTTGTCACTGGAAAGGCGCAGTGAAATCTCTTCGGTGAGGCGATTGGCTCCCGCAATCGGTGGCGCAGATTCGCCCCACACGATGAGAGTAAACTCTCCCAGAGCTGGAATGCTCTCAATTTCAAGCTCTCGAAGTTTCAATTTTACCAACGTCTCAAATTGCTTCGTAAGCTCCCGCCCGATAAAAATAATAGAGTCGGGAGCAGCCGACTTTAGTCGATTTAAAGTGGCGTGGATGCGGTGAGGCGACTCTAAGAAGCAGATCGGCAGTTCTGAAGTCTTTATCGATTCAAAGAATTCCCGGAGCTTGGAGTCCTGAGTGGGCGGGAATCCTTTGAAAACAAATCCGGACGCGTTCATGCCGCATACCGACAATGCAGTTGTAATACTTGAAACACCCGGAATGGGAGTTACACGAATCCCCAACTCCTGGGCACGTGCCACGAGCAGAGCACCAGGGTCCGAGATGCAGGGCGTTCCGCGATCGGTTAAGAAACCCATATCCCTTCCCTCTAGGAGAATGGCGATTGCAGTTTCAGTGGCCTCCTTCATGTTGTGCGCGGCATAGGAATGAAACCGCTTTCCGCCAGGTGCAATGCCGCAGAGTTCTAAGAGTTTTCGTGCTTCCCGTGTGTCCTCGACCACCCACTCGGTCAGTGTGCCGAGATAGCGGCGCGCCCGCGGGGTTAAATCCTCAAGATTTCCAATGGGTGTGCCGATAACGTACAGAGTGGGCTGCCGTGCAGTTTCCATGGCCCCTTGCTATAATAATGTTACCCAACCTGCCAGGAGAATCTTTCCATGGACTATAAAACACGTGTGGAAGGTAATGTCCTTGTTTTCGAACTAAAAGGGAGCGTTGATTTCGAATCGGCAATTCTCTTTCGCGCCGAATGCCATCGGGCGATTGCCAAACAAAGTCCCGAGCGAATTGTGTTTAACATGACCGGTTTGCGTTTTGTCGGCTCTAGCGCCATCAGCCAATTCATTAAGGTGTTGAAGAATCTCAATTCCAAAACCGTAAAGCCGAGGTATTGCCATCTCTCCTCGGAATTTCAGCGTCTATTCCGGGCCTACGAGGCTGTCAGAAAACCATTCGAGATATTTCCATCGGAGTCCGAGGCTCGCGCCAGCTTCGACGCTCCAGCAAGGCCTCGTCGACGAGGACGCCGTCCGCTCAATCATTAATCTGTTTCAGGGCATGTTCATTTCGCGGCAGAATGTCGTAAAGGGAAGAACACGACATCCAGTCCCCGCGTGCAAGAAGTCTCTGCTCCCACGGTGAACCTGATAATACTGAGGGCAGGCAATCCGCGATTTGAAATAGATTCCTACAGGATGGGATACTTCGTTATTCGTATCCCGAACCATGCAGGGAACCAAATCGCGATCCTGCGGCACCCGCGCGCAGGAATCGCTCCGAGAATTTCAGCGAGCTCAATCCTCACGACCGATTGATAC
>CAZRVZ010000079.1:0-43295 GCA_964603655.1 uncultured Pseudobdellovibrionaceae bacterium
GGTGAGGCTCCAAAATACGGGACTCATCCACACAGTGGGCAGTGAAGTTCGAACGCACGTTGTCTGCGGTCTCGTTGCCAGTTTCTCGATCCTAGCGCAAGATGTACCTCGTTTTACCGTCAACGAAGGGGCGTTGGGTACAAAGGGGCTAAGGGTTGTCATGAAAAACTTAAGCGAATGGCTCAATCTTTTTGTGCGTTGGTTTCACGTGGTCGCTGGAATCGGCTGGATTGGGAGCTCTTTTTTCTTCATGTGGCTCGATGGCGCACTCGAAAAGCACGAGGGCAGTGGCTTGCAGGATGCCGCCCCGGGCGCACTCGCGCCGAGTGTGATCGCTCCGACTGGCATCGCGACGCCACCACCCTCATCGGTTGATTCTAAAATATTGGGGTCGCTCTGGATGGTGCACAGTGGAGGGTTTTATCGGGTAGAAAAACGCGCGCTCGCTCCCGGTGAACTGCCGCGCGTTTTGCATTGGTTTAAGTGGGAGGCGCTCCTCACGTGGGTTAGCGGGATGTTTCTGCTAGGTATCGTCTACTATTGGGGAGGGTTGATGGACGAAGTGAATGGGTCTTCCATCACATTGCCTGGCACTTCGGCTGGCGCTTTACTTGTCACGTCTCCGCTCGGCTTTGCCACTATTGGAATCGCCATCATTGTGTTGTCGTGGATTGCCTACGACAATCTCTGGCGGTCGCCGATTGCCTCAAACATTCTCGTGGCATCGTTGCTGTCGGTGGCGTTAATAGGCGCAATTATTTTAATTGGAACTCATTTTTTAGGTTCCCGTGCCAGTTTTATCCATGTGGGCGCGGCGATGGGTACCTTCATGGTCGCTAATGTTTGGTTGCGGATTCTTCCGGCGCAGCGCCAGCTCATCCGAATGGCAGGGACCGGCCAGGCGCGCGATCCGGTGGTTGCCGAACGAGCAAAGATGCGAAGCCGCCACAACAATTACATGACGCTGCCCGTAGTTTTTATCATGATCAGTAACCATTTCCCCATCACCTACGGTAGCAATCGAAATTGGCTCGTCCTGATGGGACTCATGGCGGCCTCGGTGTGTGTGCGCATTTATATCAACCTGAGGGAGTCTACGGGGTCAAACAGCTCGAGCAGACCCAGCGGTCCCAACGAGCCTCTGGCGATTTCCCTGAGGTCGACAAAGTTCGCGGCAGTGGCTCGCGGTCTTAGTCCATGGTGGCTTCTCGTCCTGGCAGTTGGAATCGTCGCCATCGTGGTGTACTTGGCATGAACGAGTTTCAAATCTCTTCGAATCATATCGTTACCCCGCAGGGTATAGTTTCCGGGTTTATTCACGTCCGCGCGGAAAAGATTCAGACCGTTACGCCGCAGCGGGTAGCCGGTGTTGAGATAAAGGATTGGTCGGATGCATACGTCTCTCCCGGTGTCGTTGATACACACGCGCACTTAAACGAGCCGGGGCGTACCGAATGGGAAGGATTCGAAACGGCCACACGCGCCGCGGCCGCGGGTGGAGTGACAAGTGTTGTCGATATGCCGCTCAACTGCATTCCCGCAACCACGACCTGCGAGGCGCTTCGCCTGAAACAAAACACCGTCAGGAGCAAGGCCTTTATAGATTATGGTTTTTGGGGTGGCGTAGTTCCGGGTAACAGCGAAGATTTAAATGCGCTCATGACGGCGGGAGTGTGTGGCTTTAAGGCGTTTTTAATAGACTCCGGGGTAGAGGAGTTTCCTCATTGCAAGATTTCCGACCTCGAAAAAATAATGCCGCTTCTGGCCCGGAGGCGCTTTCCACTTCTGGTCCACGCCGAGATGGATGGGACCAACAATGCCTCCGCCTCCAGTAGCACCACCAACGCCTTCGACGCCAACACAGCGCCACGTTCCGAGCACTCTCCCATCGTGAATCGCGGTTATCGCAACTACTTACAATCCCGTCCCCCCGAGTGGGAGTTGACCGCAATCCGGCAGATCATCAATCTTTCCAGAAAAACGACATGCGCCGTTCATATCGTCCATCTGTCGACGGCATTGGCCCTTAGGATGATTACAGAGGCAAAGGCATCGGGAATCCCCATTACCGTGGAAACCTGCCCGCATTATCTGTGCTTCGATGCCGAGTCCATCGGCGACGGGCAAACGCTGTTTAAATGCGCGCCTCCCATTAGAGAAGCAGAAAATCGCGAGGCACTCTGGCGTGCGGTCGCCCTGGGGGAGATCGATTGTATCGTTTCCGATCATTCGCCATGCAATCCCGAGCTCAAGCTTTCTGCAGTGGGTGATTTTACCGGGGCCTGGGGCGGGATCGCCGGCCTTCAATTTTCCCACGCGGTCGTCTGGACCGAGGGCGCCCGGCGTGGGATGACCGCCGTACTCGCGGCGCGACTGATGTCACAAAACCCAGCAATACTGGCCGGGCTCGCCGGAAAGGGGGCCATACTTCCTGGCTATGACGCCGATTTTATGGTCTGGAGTCCGGACGAGTCCTTTACCGTTCGGAGTGATAAAATCCTTCACCGGCATACGGTTAGCCCCTATATTGGACGAGTGCTAAAGGGTAAGGTTCTGGCGACCTATCTGCGAGGAGAAATTATTTATGATGATGGTAAATTTCAAGAGCACCGCGGTCAGTTGATTTTAAGAGGACGAGGTACGCTGTGACGTGGAATACTCAAAACTTGACCGACTTGACCAACTTGGCCTCTGAAGGACTTGGCGCGCAGGCGATCGCGGCGAGCGATGAATTTTTTGCGCCCAAGGAGAATCTTGTTCGTGACGCCGAGCCGGTGTTTTTCGCCGATAAGTATACAGAGATTGGCAAGTGGATGGACGGTTGGGAGAGTCGGCGAAAGCGAACGCTGGGCCATGACTGGTGTGTGGTGAAACTAGCTATGCGGGGCCGGGTTTACGGAGTGGACGTTGATACGCAATTTTTCACCGGAAATTTTCCGGAATGTGCGTCACTCGAGGGCGTGGAAATCGACCCCAGCGTGGCGGTCCAAGATTGGGACGGGGCAAGCTGGAGACCGCTCGTTGCGAAATCGCGCCTTTCCGGCGGTTGCCACAATTTTCTGACGGTATCGGCACCGCAAGTGGTCACTCACCTGAGGCTCAACAGTTTTCCAGACGGCGGGATTGCGAGGCTTCGGGCCTATGGCGACGTCGTCCCCGCCCAGTTGCGCGGCAATTGTGATCTCGCGGCTCTTTTAAATGGAGCTCGGGTGGTGGACTCCAGCGACCGGTATTTCAGTCACCACGATAATCTCATTCTTCCCGGCCATTCAAAATTCATGGGGGGCGGATGGGAAACGAGGCGTCGGCGCGGGCCGGGATTTGACTGGATTATCGTTCGGCTGGGAGCTTGCGGTGTGGTGACCCGCATTGAGCTCGATACGGATCACTATTTCGGTAACTATCCCGAGGCGGCATGGGTTGACGGATTATTATCCAAGGAACCCCTGGATTTTGCAGATTTCAGGGACCGTCCGGATTTGAAATGGACCGAGCTCGTTCCCCGCTCGCTGCTCAAGGCTAATTTTCTTCACCGATTTGACGTCGTACCGTCTGATCGAAGCACTAATAGCCGCACGCCAATTGCAGAGCCCACGCGGATCGCAACACCCACCCCGACCGCAAAGCCCGTCATCAATTACGTTCGGCTGTCTATCATTCCAGACGGCGGGATCGCTCGAATGAGGGTGTTCGGTGATGTCCAAAATTAAGCAATTTAATTCTCTAGCAGAGAACTCCCTGAGGGGACTTCTCCTTCGTTGCTGCGGCTCCGAGGGGTGGGTCAATCAGATGCTAGGGCGCAGGCCGCTCGAAGGGGAAGTTGCTCTCGATCAGGCAGCCGCCGAGGTGTGGCAGTCGTTGCTAGAAAAAGATTGGCGTGAGGCATTCCTGGCCCACCCGCCGATCGGGGGCCGGACCTCGGAAGCATGGTCCAGTCAGGAACAGTCGTCAGTTAAAACGGCGTCGCTTGCTGAGAAAAACGAACTAGAAAAGCTTAATCGGTTCTATGTCGATAAATTTGGGTTCCGGTTTATCATCTTTGCCCAGGGGCTTTCACCTTTAGATTTCTTGACGGCACTCAGAGCGCGTCTCTTAAATGATCCGCGAGCTGAAATCGGTATTGCGCGTGACGAGGTGTGTAAAATCACACGCCTTCGCCTAAAAAAGTTGTTGGAGGAATTATGAAGGGTCAGAAAATTCGGGCCATGAGTAAAAACGCCTCGGCACGCAAAAACACGCCGGCATGTAAAATCACCAGCCATGTCCTTGACACCCACCTGGGACGCCCCGCCGCCGGAGTCGCCGTTTCGCTGTCTCGGTGGGAGAATGACGCCTGGATGGAATTGGCCCGCGCCGAAACGAACACTCAGGGAAGAGTCGAAGACTGGCTGCCCAAAAAAGAACAGGTGACAACCATTCGAGAATTCACCGAAGGCCGGTACCGGATTCGTTTCGAGACCGGCGCCTATTTTAAGAAGGTGCGGAGCTTTTACCCGTTTGTAGAGGTGGTTTTTGAGATCCAAGAGATCACTGAGTTCACGCATTACCACGTTCCGCTTCTGATATCGGCATTCGGTTACAGTACGTATCGGGGTTCGTAAATTGACGAGGCAAGTGTGATGACCCATACCGATCTCAAGAACGCTAACCTGCAACTTTCCAAAATCTATCCCGGAGACTGCTCAGCACGTCAGCCGGTGCATACGGTTTACGGTGGAGCGCATCTATTCGGGCCACAGACATTTTCCAAATTAAAAGAGTCGGCAGTGGCTACCTTTAACGAGTATGCGCCTGGACCCGAGGCGCTTCGGCTCGCGCTGACCGGTAATGATTCCCACGATTCCAAAGGCCAGTTGGCAGATTCCGGTCTCTGGACCGAGATCCATCGCAGAGTTGGCGAAAAGCTCGCGCGCGAACCGGTAGAGGATTTTCGCATCGATTTCGAGGACGGCTACGGCACGCGCACCGATGCCGAAGAGGACGCCCATGCCAAAAGTGTCGGTGAAGCGCTTAACGAGCACCGAGCGCTCCCGCCCTTTATTGGGATTCGAATCAAGGCGTTGACCAATCCCTGCGCGGGTAGAGCCGAACGCACGCTTTCGATAGTTCTCAAAGGTTTGGACCAAAAAGTGCCAGAGGGATTTAGGATAACACTCCCCAAGGTCAGCACCGCCCGGCAGATTGAGTGGCTCGTGACTCTGCTTGGTAGGTATGAAAAAAAGTGGGGAATCCGAAAAAAAATCCCCTTTGAATTCATGGTGGAGACGACACAAAGTCTCTTAGACCCAATGGGGCGGGTACCGCTCCTGAGTTATGTGAAGGCTGGCCGCGGTCGTTGTATCGGTGCGCATCTGGGAACTTATGATTACACCGCGAGCCACCAGATCGTCGCGACCCATCAGCAAATGCTCCACCCCGCGTGCGATTTCGCCAAACAGATGATGAAGGTGGCGCTTTCCCAGACTGGGGTGAATGTATCCGACGGTGCGACCAATATCATGCCGGTTCCCATCCATCGGGGTGAGGGGCTTTCTAAATCACAGCGCAGCGAGAATTGGGAATCGGTGCACCGGGCCTGGCGGGTGAGCTGGGCCAGTATTCTTCACTCACTGCAAACGGGCTTTTACCAGGGATGGGATCTCCACCCGGCGCAGCTCAGTGTGCGCTTTGCCGCTGTCTACTTTTTCTTTCTCTCGGCGCGTGAAGCGTCGACCGCGCGGTTAAAGGGGTTCGTTGAAAAGGCAGCGCGCGCGACGCTCCTGGGGGATGTTTTCGACGATGCTGCAACCGGGCAGGGCTTGCTCAATTTTTTTCTCCGCGGTCGCGCCTGTGGCGCCTTGACCGATGCCGAGGTCGCGGCCACCGGACTTACCGATATTGAAATCGCGACCCGATCGTTTGCTAAAATTCTGGAAATGAGAAAAGGCTAGGCCTACCAGGAACAGACCCAAGCCCGGGGCTCGCACGCTGTGCCCCCGTGATTTCTGCACGACTGAAGCGCCCACCGCGCGGCCGCATTTCGGCTGGATCCATACGCCCATCCCACGGTTCTCGTGGCCCTGCTGGTTGCAATCGACGCACACCCGCCCTGCACCCAGACGACCGATCTGCAGTCGGAAGCACCACAGACTAGCCTTGCCTCCTCTTCGGCCCCGAATCGATTGGGCGCGCCGGACGCATATCCGATACGATCCGTTTCGAAAGAATAGGCGATGGCACCAATCGTCGGATACCTGACCGGAAGCAACGTTGCGACCGGAACGTAGCTAAAACCGTAAATGGGAAAGCTATTAAACCCGTAACCCACATAGGCACCGTAGCCGACGTACGCGCCGTAACCCACATAGGTGCCATTCCACAGATGGTGCCTGGCCCAATGCGGCCTGTGCGCAGCCGTTGCGGCCGTGGTCAACGCAATCATTGTTGTGAATAGCGAAACTGCCAAGATTCCAGTTTTAAACATAATTGTTATCTCGCTTAAGAACGGTGAACCTGGGGTTTAGACCCAATGCATTAAATCATCAAGACGCAACGCATTACACCGTCGGTTAAAACCCTCTCAAACTCTTGCAAAGCGTCGCAAATTTCCGGACAATGCAAGGGCCGTGCAGGCCATTCCAAATTATTTAAAGCGTTATTGTAAAGAACAGGCCTACGATCGCTATACGTCTCTGGAACACGCCAGCTGGCGTTACATCATGCGCCAATCCCGCGAGTTTTTTTCCGAGCATGCGGTGGGTTCCTATCTGGACGGGCTCAAACAGACGGGTCTCTCCATCGATCGCATCCCCCGGATCGATGCTATCAACGAAAAAATGGTTCGATTCGGGTGGGGTGCCGTGGGGGTCAGCGGCTTTATCCCGCCGCTGGCGTTTTTGGATTTTCAGTCGCGAAAAATCATGCCCATCGCGATGGACATGCGCACCCTCGAGCACATTGGCTATACTCCAGCCCCCGATATCGTCCACGAAGCCGCGGGACACCTACCGATGCTGGCCGACGTCTTGTATCGAAACTATCTCGGGCGTTATGCTCTAATGGCCAAGAAGGCGATCCAATCCAAAAAAGATATTTCCATATACGAAGCGATTCGCCGACTCTCGGATATTAAGGAAAACCCGGATGCTTCAAAGGCCGAGATAGACTGCGCTGAAAATGAATTAAAGGAACTGACCAGAGAAAAAAGCGATCCATCCGAACAGACTCAGGTGGCCCGCATGAACTGGTGGACCGCCGAATATGGGCTCGTGGGTGAGCTTGAAAATCCCTTAATCTACGGCGCAGGCCTTTTATCGTCGGTAGCCGAGAGCCGGATGTGTCTCTCCAAAAACGTGAAGAAGGTCCGGCTTGGCATCGACTGCGTGCTCAAACCCTACGACATCACCGAACCCCAACCTCAGCTTTTCGTCGCGAAATCTCTGGATGAACCACTCGAGGTACTGGAAGCTCTTGAAAAGACCTTGGCCTACCACACCGGTGGTGTGGCGGCGCTCGCGAAGGCCCGCGAGTCTGAGACGGTGAACACCGTTTTGTTAGATACGAATCTCTCAGTCAGTGGAGTGCTTGAGTGCTATCTCGTCGAAAAAAACCATGCCGTCTTTCTGAAATTTTCGGGCCCCGTGCAGCTCTGCCATTTGGACATCCAGCTCGCGGGGCATGGCAGAGAGCGCCACCCGCAGGGTTTTAGCTCGCCCGTCGGTCGGTGGAGAGATCGGCCGGACGTTTCGCCGTCTGGGCTCTCCGACTCTGACCTGGGGCAACTGGGTGTTACTCGGGGAAACCGCGTCACGATTTCATTTATTTCCGGTTTTTCGGTTTCAGGCAGGGTCAAACACTGGATCCGACAAGGGGGTCAATTGATCCTGATCACGTGGGAAGACTGCACGGTCAGGCGAGGCGAGAGTGTCTACTTTCAGCCCGAGTGGGGAGAGTTCGACCTCGTCATTGGAATGGATGTCGTTTCGGTTTTCGGCGGCCCCGCCGATAGAGAGCACTTTGGCGATTACGAAATGGGACGGGTCGGAAGCTCGCCCGGGCGCACATCCCCCTTTTCCGACGGTGAGAAGTTGGTTTTTGGGTTCTTTGATCAGGTCCATGCGCTAAGGCACAGCACGCTCGAACCTCGTAGACTGTCCGAAAAACTCCAAGAGCTTTCTCTCGCCGTTAAAACTGCCGGCATTAAAGCGCCTGGCATTAAAACTGCTGGCCCAAAAAAATTGCCGGCTGACTGGCTACTCCATGTTGAGATTGCAGAGGTTGCGGTTCAAGCGGCTGGCGCGCTACCGACTGGTCTGCTATCGACTGGCCTGCAAAAGCCCGACGACTGGGTCAAGTCCATGCTGGGTGACGTGCGAGGATCCCTTGCGCAGGGGTCGACGCGCGATCTTTTCGACCGGGGAGTGGCCACGCTATCGGTAGCGGATTGACTAGTAAGTCTCGCCCTTAGGGCCCGCCCAAGAATAACTTTACATTTTGGACATCGCATCTTCGGCCCATCTTTGAACGCTGCTCGCTCACAAAACTTTCAACATATCGTCGAGATATGCCTCAAGTTGTGTGAGCTCGGATCGTTCAAATCTGGGCCAAATCTGCGCGCCAAAATGTGAAGTTATTCTTGGGCGGGCCCTTAGTCCTCTTTCAACAGGAACTCATTGCTCAGTACCTTGAAGGAAATTCTGGGCTTATCCAAAGACCTTATGACGATTCCCTCGCGCAGGTTTTGTGTACCCGTATACAGCCCCTCCGCTTTAGTTAGCAGTTCAGGCAGAGTGTATGAAAATGCGGTTCCAGTCTCCTCGACAGGAACGGTTTTTAAGCCGTGCTCTGCGCAGAATTTCGTAATCTGCTGGTGATTCCAAAAGAGTCTGGCCTTCCAATCGAATATATTAAAGACCAAAAGTTCCGGTTCGGTCAGTCGGAGTCGGTTCAATTGGATTCCCGGACCGCAGAGTTCTCCCTGAATGGCGAGCGAGGTCCCGCGCAGTTTGTCCTTGAGCTGGTACTTCTCGGTGAGGATCCAGTGCTTACTCGGGTTGTCGGCGTTAAATTTAAGGGAAAAATTACGGGAACAGACAAAAAAATTGTCACTCTCGTCGTAGGTCACGGTCATCGAGCTCCCGTCGATCTTCACCGTGATGGCAAACGGTCTTTTCAAAATGGCCTCTAGGAGTTCCATCCTGGACTGAACCCGTTCCTCATCGGTTTTGGGAATGTGGGAGGGAAACGGCGCCTCCTGCTCCACGTGCCCGCCGATGGTGTCTACAATGGGAGGCGCGTAAAGCTTAACCCGTAAAATCTCAGTGGCATCAAACCCCTCCTCAAGCCGCAACTTTTCACGCTGCTCCACGGGGAGAGCGGCAAGTGGAATGACTAAACCCTGACTCAGAACCCCTCTGAGCTTTGCCGTCTTCACCCGAAATTTTCTGGGCCGCATGAATTCCGACCACGGTGCCTCGGGGAGCACTGAATCCACCTCGAAGAAAAGGCATAGATCCCCTTCGTTAAATTCTCCCTTCTTCACGACCGCGGCCCAGCCCATGATCTGCGCCTCCACAACTCTATCGGCGCCAGCAATGGGTTTAATCGAAACGACCTTTTGAATGGTGGCCAGTTTCCTAAGGGTATTTTCCATACATAAATTATAAGTCGGAACGGGACATTAAAAAAGACAGGCGAAAAGACCGCCGAAAAGACGGGCGTGGTGGCGGGCGATATAAGGCATTAGGGTGACGCCCCAGCCGCCGCATCCGGCGATCTCTTGAGTTTTAGAATCGATGAAAACGGGCTTTTCCATTTCAGTGATGGAGGCGTGTCCACCAAGCCCTAGGCCCATGATGCCGGACCAATGGTGCTCTACTGTGAATTTGTCGTGCCCGATTACCTCGCGGGCTAGGGCAATCAAGTACTTCTTTAGATCATTCGTGGTCGCCACTTCATCGGTATTTTCCGCCTGCTTGAAGTTGAGACGCCCTCCACCCACCAGAACCCGTTCGCCAATAAAACGAAAATAGTCATACCCTGATCGCAGAAAACCTAGACTCCGCTCGGTATCCGTTTCGCAGGGTGATGTGACGATCACCTGACCGCGTGCGGGTAAGACGGTTGTCGCCCGGTTGAGCCGCCGCGCAAAAGCGTTGGTGCACACGAACGCATGGCGGTAGACGAGCGTATGAGTTTCTCCGCTCGGGTCGATGACACTCGACGAACCCTCGCCAATCCGTTCTACCAGGCAATTCCATAGAAACCGCACTCCCTCATCCACGAGAAGCTGGTGCAGATTTTGAAGGGCCGATAGGGGATCGACTTCGCCGTCAAACCGATTATGGAAGGCCTGCCGTGAACTCCCCCCGATTCGGGCCGCTTGAACTTCAAAAAGTGTTCCTCTGCCCGTGGACTCAAGAAAACCATTCAACTTATTCATGAGGGCTATTTTGTCCCCGGAGGGTTCGTCAAAGTCGAAGGAGCCACAGTTATTGATCTCAAGTTTCATTCCCAATTCGCGGCGGATGATTTCAATTCCTTCGATTCTGGCAGTGAGCGTCCGCGTCGTTTCTTCCCACCCCAATGCCGATAGGTCTTCAAACCATTCGGAGATGTTGCCACAGGAAAGAAAGCCTGCGTTTCTCGTGCTGGCGCCTAGATTGATGAAGTCCCTCTCAACGATTGTAATTTCTAGCCCGGGGTGCTGCCTTTTAAGGAAATAGGCGAGCCACGAACCACAAAAGCCGGCGCCGACGATAAGAACGTCCGCAGTCGTTGAACGAATGGGTTCAAAGACTCTCATTCCGGGGTGGATTCCCCGAGCCGATTCCCAAAAACTTAGGTCACGCACACAAAACTCTTACAGGAGCCTAATGCGTGTGGGCAACTGTCTTTAAGTTTCAAAGAAAACCGCTCGGCAAATTTGAAATTAAATAGATTCTGCTGAAAAAGTCTGATTATTGCCTCGCATGATTTTTCATGAAAAATTACCACCCTATCCGGTTGTCACATAATGAACGATTGATGGCCGGCCCGATGCGCCAGCGCAGCGAGAGGTTCCTCGGAGGCCCAATGGTTTTGAAACTAGTCGGTAAAGACATCTACCATATCCAACACGCAAACAATGCGCACACACGGTTGAAGACATGGATGGCGCGGTTCAATGGAGTTTCAACCAAGAAGCTAGACAACTATGCACAGTGGTATGGCCTCATGGAGGAGACGAAGTCGCTCACTAATCGGGAAGGGGAGTTTGTGGAACGGGCGGTGCCACATCGAATGCGAAATTAGCCACAATCCTTTGCAACAGCGCCATCTTTGTTTGTTTCCATTTCCAATTTGTCCCCATTAAAACTTCCTTAGTGAAGATAGGTTTTGGCGCCAACGGAAAATCGTTAAGGCGCGTCGCGTACTGTGCACTGCTTACTGCTAGATGTTTCCAGCCCAACGCAAGTAGACGCGCTTAACTCCGGCTCTGGCCCAAAGTTTTCCCCGTCGTGTGCACAGGCCTCTCTGTGTGTAGTAAGGTTAGCCGAAACCATTGGCGAGTTACTTGCCCCATCACTTCTTGTGGCCCCGATTTGCCGTTGTCTTCGCCTTCCAAACGATGCTATTTCATGGGATATGAAAATGTCGTTTGTCCTGTGCCTATTAGTACAAAGTGCTTTCACCGCCACAAACGGGGTCGTACATCATCCCGCTCCAAAGGAGCCACTGTACGTGAAGTCAGATTTTTACCCCATCTTGAAAAAGACGTTGGCCCAACCGCCTCAGAAAGGCAGCGATCAACAGAAAGCAGATGAAGAGGAGCTTCTCAAATTGCAAGAATCACGTTCTCAGGCGGATTGTGACCAGGCAAAATTCGAAGTTCTCGTGAGCCTTCAAAATTTCTTTGGGGTCCCGAATGGACCGGTACCCGAGCCCACCGTGAAAAAGCTGGCCCCCTTTTTCGAGCAGCTGAGAAACGACGGAGACTATTTCATTCAGCGCTTAAAGATAGACTATCCCCGACAGAGGCCTTTTCTCTATCTCTCCAGTCTCAATCCCTGCGTACCTAAAGAAGTGACCGGCGCCTATCCCAGCGGCCATGCTGTTCTCTCGAAACTATTTGCTCTGGTTCTGGCCGATATCTTCCCGAAACAGAAAGAAGTTCTGGAAACAAGAGCCCAGGCGATAGCGGACCACCGCATCCTTTCGGGGATGCATCACCGAAGTGATGTTGACGCCGGACGGCGCCTCGCCACGTTGGTCTACGAAGAGCTCAGGAAATCACCGAAGTACCAGGTCGATTTGAATAAGCTGCTGGCCCAACTCTAATTCCACGGTTTTATGCCCTTTCAAAAAGTTCAACCATGAGAATTGTGCTCGCGTCCAAGGTGAGGCGTCCTTGCACCACCAGATCTCCCCACGCCCGTTCATGTGAGCGCTGAAACTCACTTGCATCCGTCCCGTATCCCTCCCCCCTAACTAACCGCGGGTCCGGGTTGCCAAAAGTTGTTTCGAAGACATCGGTGATGATGATGTTGCACCGGGGGTTGCCATCTTTATCAGTGACGGTCGCGAGTTTTCCCACGCTGCCTCTGATTTCTCTCAGTTCGGTATCGGTATAGAGGTCCAATGGCGCGGCGGTAGAAGTTTTTGCTCCAATAATAATCTGTGTGATTAGACGATCGCCGATACCGGAATCGCCATCCCAGCCAAACTGAGAGCGGTGCGTATGAATCGTGAGCTCAAATGCTAATTCGATTTTGCCTCCTTCGATGGGGCTATTTCCCACATCTCGGAATCCGAATCGTCGCAACAATTTGACGGAGCGAAGGTTTGAGTCATTGACGGTCGCTCGAAAAACGTTAACACCGAAATCCTGGTTCAGTGTCTTCAACATTACTGAAACGGCCTTGGTCGCCAAGCCATGACCCCAGAATTGAGGATTCAGAACGAAGGCAATCAGTGCTACATTTGAGCTTTTCTTCACGGTGGCTTGAACAAATCCTAACGCATCTTTGCTTTCCTCAACGCGAATGATCCAGTTAAGCCACGTCTCCGTCTTATCGGGAGACTCTTGTTTCGCGAGGAATTGATAACGCTCTCGAAGCGCATCTACGGAACAAGGTGGCGCATCTTCCATGTCGATATAGATTTCTGGCGCAGAAAGAATACCGAACATTTCGGGAGCGTCAGCAGGGCATAAGGGAATTAATTTAATGCTAGGCACCGATCCCCATTTCTGCTGCATCCTGATTGGCCGAGCAGGAATCATTGAAGGCGTGCATGTGAAAGTCAACGAGCGGGACTCATTGATTAGTGAAGGTTGGTAGATAAAAAACGAATTCGTATACGGCGTGATGCAAGTTGTGTTTGCCTGTGCTCACTTGCGCGAAAAAACAATGGGGGAAAGTTCTGAGTCTACTATGATTGAAAAGTGTGTGAGAATAGTCGTAATGAGTGAGAAATCAGACAAACAAGCGAGTAGCGTACAGGGCTGTGAACGATCCAAAGCCGTTATTGATGCAACCAATGTTGGTTGGAATTTTGACAACAGTTATTCACGGTTGCCGGAGTCATTCTACGCGCGGCTGAACCCGGTGCCCGTGCGCTCGCCACGGATAGTGGTGCTTAACCGGAGACTTGCCACCTCGTTGGGGTTAAATGCTGAGGCGTTGGCGGGTGACAGTGGTGCGGCTATGTTTGCAGGTAATGTGATTCCCGAGGGCGCAGAGCCGATTGCCCAAGCCTATGCCGGACATCAATTCGGTCATTTCACCATGCTGGGGGATGGGCGGGCGATACTTCTTGGCGAGCAAGTAACACCAACAGCCGAGCGTTTCGACATTCAACTCAAAGGCTCTGGCCAAACTCCTTTTTCCCGCGGCGGTGATGGACGCGCGTCGCTCGGGCCCATGCTGCGTGAATTTATCATCAGCGAGGCGATGTACGCGCTTGGCATTCCCACCACCCGAAGTTTAGCTGTGGTACTGACTGGCGAGTCGGTAATGCGCGAAACCGCGCTGCCCGGTGCAATTCTCCTCCGCGTGGCCACCAGCCATATCCGTGTTGGTACGTTTGAATATGTCGCTACACTAAGTGAACGTGAAGGCATTCAAATACTCGCTGATTATGCTCTCTCTCGTCATTACCGTGGACTAATACATCCTGATAAACTGGATGATAACCCCTATCTCGCATTCCTTCACGCAGTAATGGAACGGCAGGCATCACTGATAGCACGGTGGCTACTGGTGGGTTTTATCCACGGCGTGATGAACACCGATAATATGGCGCTTTCTGGTGAGACAATTGACTATGGCCCCTGCGCGTTCATGGATGCTTATGACCCCGTCACGGTGTTCAGCTCAATTGACCGCCACGGGCGTTATGCCTTTGGCAACCAGCCACATATCGCCAAGTGGAACCTTGCGCGACTGGCTGAAACCTTGCTGCCGCTGCTGCATACGGATCAGATAAAAGCCGTGACAAGGGCGCGGGAAGCGATTGAAACCTTTCCCGCCACGTTCGAGCGCTACTGGCTTTCCGGCATGCGCGCGAAGCTGGGGCTAATTACGGAAGAGGCTGAGGATATTACGCTCATCGAAACCTTGTTGGAATGGATGCAGCAACACCGCGCGGATTACACCAACACCTTCCGCGCTCTTAGTTTGGAAAAATTACCGAACGAACATTTGTTCCGTGGGGCAGCGTTTACCGATTGGCACATACGCTGGCAACTGCGGCTGGGACGACAATCGCAACCGGCTGATTCGTCGCGGTGCTTGATGCGTTCTCGTAATCCCGCCATCATTGCGCGTAATCACCGTGTGGAAGAAGCGCTGGAAGCTGCGGTAGAGCGCTCGGATTTTACCGTGATGGAGCACCTGTTGTCCGCGCTCAAAACCCCCTATGACGATGTACATCATCCAGCGGACTATCATTTGCCGCCTCCGCTCAGCGAGCGTGCCTATCAGACATTTTGTGGGACGTGATTGCTTCAATTGACAATGTAAGTATGAAAGCTCCCGAGTATTTTGACGGAAAGTTTGTTCTGAGAGACTGGGTTTCAACTGATGCAGGTCTCATAGCGCAGATTAACAATTCCGAAATTCCGAATGTCACCGTAATTTCCTCGAAGGAGCTCATCAAGCTTTCCAAACAGGCATTCCATTTCCGAGTGGCCGAATCAACTTCGCATGAGATTGCTGGTTTTGTTTTAGCGCTCGATGAGGTTGCAGTCTATCCAAGCTTAAATTTTCAATGGTTCAAATCGCGATACTCTAAATTCAGCTATATTGATCGAATCGTTGTCTCTTCATCCCATAAACGGAGGGGGCTTGGGAGGCTCCTTTACGAAGATCTGCAAAAAGCGGCAAAAACTCGATCCCCGATCCTGTGTTGCGAAATTAATATCAGACCTCCGAATTCGGACTCGTTAAATTTCCATAAGCAATTCGGCTTTCGCGGGGTTGGGGTCCAAGAGACTGAAGGTGGAAAGAAAACAGTGTCGCTATGGATCAAGGATCTTTCGATAGACTCGCCAACTCCCCCGTAGTGGGCCTGATGCTAGTTCTTGTTGAGGAGCCAGGCGGGTTAAGCCGCCTTGACCAATCGGGTGGAACTCGTGGGCTGGGAGTCGAACTGGCCGTTGACAATGGCCCCAGGCTGAACCTCAACAGTCGGGCAGCTCAAGTTTCCATCGATGCGGGCAGTGGGCAAAATACGGATTAGCGTGCTGGACCGGATTTCTCCGTCCACGCGCCCACCGACGATAACGGGACCTTCAGCATGGATGTGTCCGTGAACCCAGCCCAACGGGCCAACGGCCAGATGTTCGAGGCTTTCCTGGTGAATATTTCCCTCGACGGTGCCATAGACCTCGGCATCCGCAAAAAAGTAGAGATCACCGCGGATCCGGGACCCTTCAGCGATATGGGAGACAGTGTCGAGTTTTTTAATCATGAGAGAGGGGTTTTCGCTCGTGGCGTACCAGGTTGTTTTCGGTGTCAAAGAGGTACAAGTTAATCGCAATTGGGCGATGGAGTTTGCCGATGGTGAATTGAACCCGGGTTGGTAGTGCTCGGGAAAAGCGGAAAGATTTCTTTTCCAATGTGGCCGCCTTATCCGAGTCGAATTCGTCAAAGAGGATGAGTCCCGGGTAATAGACGAATTGTCGACGAGTTGGGGCGTTGGGGTCGGCACCGCCAATTCGAGTGACCTCGGCCTCAAGGACAAGTGAGAGACTCCCGGCGGCATTTCCCGGAGAGCTGGGGGTGAGGTAGGTGCTGACAGAGCACATTGTTTCGCTGCATTCCGCGGCAAGTTCATTGAGTTTGGCCGTTACGGTGAGTTCCGTGGGGACAGCGATAGCGGTCGGCTCGCGCAGGGACAAGGGCGCAGCGGGGGAAGCATGCTCATCACTCATGGAGCCGGAACCGGTGCTGGTTTCGATGACGGGCGCGACCGGTACCGACCGTGTCGCATTTTGCAGGAACAGGGTCGTTTCGAGTTCGAGTAATCTCTCGGTGATTTTACGGTTGATTTCCACTTCGCGAAAAAACAGGCACGTTCCGGTCGCAAGGCCCAAAGTGCCAAGTCCGATTACGATAGCCAGAGTGTAAAAATCGTTGGCACTCAGTTGAAAGCCGTAGGGTGGATTTCCGGGAGCCCTGATCTGGATTTGCAAAAGGCCGGCGAACTCTTTGAATCGTTGAATCATGGAATTAGGCTGATGGCGTGAGGTAGAGGAATTAACGATTACTACTCACTCTATTTTAACCATCTGTTCGATAAAAATCGAACGCGCTACGTCATTTATGACACCGTGAAGCTGCTCTTGACCTTTGTGTGGTCAGGTTCGCCATTCGGAATTACAATCATCACTTACTCATGGGAAGGGTGGCCATTCGAGTTCAGATAGCGATCATTCGGCTTCAGGTAACTTGGAAATCGTATGGACAAATCTTTTTCTGCAATAGCGCCGTCACCCACGTCCGTTAGACGCGCGGCGACGGTCCTGATGGTGAGCATTCTGCTCTCGAGGGTAATTGGGTTTTTTCGGGAGTGGGTGTTGGCGCGCACACTTGGCGCTAGCGATCAAACGGATGTGTACTACGCGTCGTTTACAATCCCTGATTTTTTGAACTATGCCCTGGCAACCGGCGCGCTGAGCATCTCCTTTATTCCGATTCTCAGTAACTACCGGGCGATAAATCAGGAGGAGTCCGCCAGACGCCTCTTTCGAGTACTGGCGACGTACTTTGGCGGGACGATGGTGATTCTCGTGGTGGCTGCCGAGTGTTTTGCCGAAAATTTGGCTCACCTCATCGCTCCGGGCTTTACCGAGTCTCAAATTGAATCGCTTGCGTGTCTCCTCAGGATCATTCTTCCCTCCCAGGTATTTTTTTATTTGGGAGGGCTCGCGACCAGTGTTTTGCATGTTCAGGGCCGCTTTTGGCTGCCGGCGATTTCACCGATCATTTACAACCTTGCGATTATTCTGTTCGGAGTTTTGTTTCATCGTATTTGGGGTGTGTCGGCATTTAGTTGGGGGGTTTTGGCCGGGAGTCTGATAGGGCACGGACTTCTTATTGGTTACGGCGCTTACCGATGCGGATTTGTTTTTAGACCCCTATTTCGAATAGATACCGATGTTAGGGCTGGACTCAAGAAATATTGGGCATTATCGCTACCGATAATGTTGGGGTTTTCACTGGTCGTTACCGATGAATGGATCACGAAGTACCTGGCAAGTTCTCTGGAACCAAAATTACTTTCTTGGTTGTCCTATGCACGTACTGAGATGAGAATTCCGATAGCCGTCATCGGGCAGGCTGCTGGGATTGCGAGCTTTCCGTATCTTTCGCGCCTTTGGTCGACTCAAAAATTTACCGAGTACGGCAACGCCGTACTGGTGGAGATTAAAACGCTTTTTGCGACTGCATCGATTGGGGCCGTGATTCTTTACGTTGAGGCGCTTCCCATCACTCGATTTATTTACGGCGGTGGTCGCCTGGAAACTTCCGATATTATTGGTATAACCGGCGCGCTCGAGGTCTATGCCGTAGGCGTCTTTTTCTGGACGGCGCAGATCCTGATTTCAAGGGCTTTTTACGCAAGCGGCCGGACGTGGCTCCCCTCGGTAGTGGGCTCGGTTCTTTCGATCTTGATTTTTCCGGTGTATGGCCACTTGATGACTCGGTATTCGTACGTCGGTCTCGCCGCTGCCGGTACGCTCGGGATTATTATTTATACGCTTGTACTCGGTTGGTATCTGTACCTGCACCTTCGCGTGGTTTGTCCCGCGGTAAGCCTGAAACCTCTTTTTCGATTTTTTGTTTCCTGGAGCGCTGTTGCTCTCATCGTGGGCGTGTTTTGCCATTTCATTCGAAATTCGGGTTGGTTTGGGGCGGACCCGCTATCATCACTGGTTGAAGTGTTAACCGTGGTGGCGTTGGTATTTCCCCCGATCTATGGACTGAAAGGTACCCGGTACCTTTCAGGACTGCGTCAAGAAAACCGGCCGAACACCTGAATTAGGGTATCGGTAATCTCACCGAGAGTGGCGTGTGATTTAACTGCCGAAAGAATCAGGGGCATGACATTGGAGTCTTCGCGAGCGGCTTGTTGAACGAGGGCGAGGGCCTGGCGGACACTTTCAGCGTTTCGGGATTGTTTAAATGCCGTGAGCCGTGCAACCTGGTCCCGTTCGACTCTCGAATCAATTTTTAATACGGGCGTTTCGGTTTTCGCGCCATCGGTAAACTGGTTTAGTCCTACGATGATGCGCTGCTTTTTCTCGATCTCAGTCTGATACTGATATGAGGAGGATTGAATCGCGTCTTGTTGGAAATGATCCTGAATGCACTGAATGACGCCACCTTTTTTCTCGATAGACTCAACTAAAGCACGTGCCTCCTTTTCAATTCGATCCGTAATTTCCTCAATGGAATAGGAACCGCCCATTGGATCTACGATCCCCGCAACTCCGCTCTCGTGGGCGATGACCTGCTGGGTTCTTAGAGCCAGTGTGGCCGACTCAACGGTGGGTAATCCCAGCGCCTCATCCTTGGAATTGGTGTGGATGGATTGTGCCCCTCCCAAGACGGCGGCCATGCATTGAAGCGTGACCCGTACGACGTTCGTGCCAGTGTCTTGCGCGATGAGGGTGCTGCCCGCCGTTTGCGCGTGAAAACGCATAAGGAGCGACTTCGGATCTTTGGGTGAGAATCGCTCCCGCATTAACTTGGCCCAGAGTCGTCTTGCGGCGCGAAATTTAGAAATCTCCTCGCAAAAATCATTGTGCACGTTAAAGAAAAACGAGAGCCGAGGAGCGAAGTCATCAAGTCCAAGCCCCCGGTCCAGCGCTGCGGCAATGTAACAAAGGCCATTGGCCACCGTGAAAGCGACCTCCTGAACAGCGGTACTTCCGGCCTCGCGAATGTGGTAACCGCTGATGGATATCGTGTTCCAATCGGGAACATGCGATCTGCAATACTCCACGATATCAGTGGTGATTTTTAGGCTGGCTTTCGGGGGAAAGATATATGTGCCGCGTGCGATGTACTCTTTAAGGACATCGTTTTGGACGGTTCCCCTCAGTTTTTTTGGTGAAACTCCCTGCTTTTCTGCGACGACCAGATAAAACGCGAGCAGTATTGCCGCCGTTGAGTTGATGGTCATTGAAGTGCTTACGTCGCCCAGCGGGATTTGATCCAGCACGACACACATGTCATCCAGCGAGCTGATCGCCACGCCGGCTCGCCCCACCTCGCCCTGAGCGAGTGCGTGATCGGAGTCGTATCCCATTTGAGTGGGAAGATCGAACGCGATGCTTAGACCCGTAATCCCCTGGGACATGAGATATCGGTAGCGCTCATTCGACGTCCTGGCGTCGCCAAACCCCGCGTACTGGCGCATGGTCCAGAGCTTCTTGCTGTACATGGACTCGTGAATTCCGCGAGTATAAGGAAAATGGCCACTCACTTCCCGAGTTTTGGAGTCTGAACCCATAACGGCACCAGTCTATGGCAAATGCCTTTTGGGTGTCACGGTGTTCTTGTGAAAGTCTGGGCCCTTGGGTAGAGTGCCCAGCACTAGTTGGACATGGGGTTTTTATACGTCTGACTCGGAGTGCGCACATGAGCGGTTCTATCGATACGGTGTTTAAAGGTGAGCATGAGGAGGTCGTTTTTTGTCACGACAAATCCTCGGGTCTGAAGTCGATCATCGCCATTCACAACACTCGATTGGGACCGGCGTTGGGTGGCCTTCGTATGTGGAATTACGAAAGCGTGGATCAGGCTATTGACGATGTGCTTCGCCTTTCGCGTGGCATGACCTACAAGGCTGCAGTTGCCGGCCTCAATCTGGGTGGAGGTAAGGCGGTAATTTTGGCGAACCCGAAAACGGATAAGTCTGAGGCTCTATTTCGTTCGTTCGGAACCTTCGTCGATTCATTGAACGGGCGTTATATTACCGCCGAGGATGTGGGTACCGATGTCAACGACATGGAGTACATTTTCATGGAGACCAGTAATGTGGTGGGTGTCGCCAAGATTCACGGGGGCTCTGGAGACCCATCTCCGTGGACGGCACGCGGCGTGCTCGAGGGGGTACGCGCTTGCGTGGAGGTTAAACTGGGACGAGACAGTCTTTCCGGTTTAATCGTTGCTGTACAGGGCGCCGGGAACGTGGGGCGAGAGCTCATTGAGTTATTTCTGGATTCAGGAATGCATGTATTCGTGTGTGATATCGATAGAACCCGCTGTGATCCCTATGCCGGTCGCGCAAATGTAACGGTGGTTGCTACGGATGATATTTACGATGTGGACGCCGATATTTTTTGTCCGTCCGCTTTGGGCGCCGTGCTGAATGAAAAAACGATCCCGCGTCTTAAGTGCAAAATTGTCGCTGGCGGCGCGAACAATCAGTTGGCCAGCCCCGAGTGCGGGGACGAGTTATATCGGCGCCAAATTCTTTATGCGCCCGATTACGCAATCAACGCCGGTGGCCTCATGAATGTTTCTATCGAGTTTGAGGGTTATGACGAACTTCGTGCCAATCGGATGATTCGCAATATCTATTATGCGATTAAGATGATCCTGACCGACTCGGCGAACGAGAAGCTGCCCGAATATCGATGTGCCGATCGCGTGGCTGAAAAACGGATCGCCGCCATCAGCCATCTAAGGAGTCGCTATCTCGGAAAGTCTCAACCTAAATTTCCCGGACGGCTCGTCAGGCGTTGATGGGAACCTTGGTCGGCAAAGAGGTTCTTGTCGCCGTTCTTGCCGAGGCCAGTGAGGTCTTTAAATTTTCCGCTAAGAAAACAAAAATCCTCGCATCGCTTGCGTGGGACCCGGGGGTGGCTTTTCGGTTTTTTGCCGCTAAGGCGACCGAACTGCCCCAGGTCAATTATCAGGTTGATCACGCGGCTTTGGCAAAAGCGAAGGAACGTCTCGTCCAGCTCAAACCGAAGCTCGAAGGGGAACATCCCGTACTGTATTGGTTGCGTCGAACTCACGCGAGCTACACGAATGGGGTGCGGCTTCTCGGTGAGCTTGAGAAAAAAACCTTTCATGAGGTCTCAACAATTCTCTATGGCAATCCCAAAAGTGTTCCCTATGAAGGAGGGAAAACGAATCTTGAATTGGCGTCTGCACTTTTGTCGCGTTTGGAAACGGTGAGTCTGAGCGACATCAGTACGTTGCACATGAATGCATCATCGCTGGAATTTGCGGCTCAGTTACAGGATCGCCTTGCTGCTCGCAGGCCCACGATTCCGGTTCGCGTAGAGATTACTGAGGATATAGTTGCCAAGGTGGTTGCCGGAATGAATCGAGTACGCATCCGCAAAGACGCTCGGTTTGGTCCCATGGATTTAGACGCTCTCTGGAATCACGAAATCGAGTCTCACTGTCTGACGGCCCACAACGGGGCGCACCATACACACTGCGATTTCTTGTCATCCGGCGGTCCGCGAACAACCATGACCCAGGAGGGGATCGCTGTTTTTCACGAAATTTACGGGCACACATTGTCTCAACACCGCTTTTGGTCGCTGTGTCACCGAATTCAGGCAATAGACAAGGTTGAGGCAGGTGCCGATTTCATGGAGCTTTATCGCTGGTACCGCGACCGTTCGGAAACTGATTCCGAGGCTTTTTACGCCACTCAGCGGGTTTTTCGAGGGGCACCGCTGACGGGTGGTTCTCCTTTTACCAAGGATGTTGTGTATCTGGGCGGACTTCTAGGCATCTATAATTTTCTGCGAATCGCCGTCAAAACTCAGAACCGTCTTTTAATTGAAAGCCTGGTTTGCGGTCGCATCGCGCTAGAGGATGTCACGACTATCGCCTGGATGCGATCCCACGGGCTTGTGAATCCTCCGCGGTTTGTGCCCAGGTGGTTGGAAAACTGGGAGGCGCTGCTTTCGTTTTTCAGTTTCAGTGCTTATTTGAATCACATCGACCTAGCGGCGTTTCAAAACTACTTTGACAGCCACGACATTTTTCAGTCGTGGGACTACAGCCTGTACTAAAAATCCCATGCGTCTTCCGGGAAAAAAGTACCACCGTTACCAGCTCACAAAGCACGCCGTGGCGATCGTGCGTTCCGGGCACCCGTGGATTTTTAAGAACCATCTTTCAAGCGCAGCGGGTGTGTTTAGTGTCGGAACGGGGTTGGAACTGGTGGATAGTGAGAATCGAGTCATTGGTTACGGCGTGAAAGACGAGCAGGGAGCGATTGGAATTCGCATTCTTTCTCAAAGAGGGGTGCCCGACCCGGAGTTTTGGAAGAAAAAGCTGAGTGATGCAATTGCAAAACGCATCCAACTGCGCAAGTTCACGAATGGGTGGCGGGTACTCCATGGAGAAAACGACCGGGTGCCGGGTGTCGTGGTCGATGTTTACGGGTCGGTTGGGGTACTGCAGACCTATTCGGCGGCGGTCGATGGGCTCGGGCGTTTTTGTGCCGCCGTCCTTCGACACAAGCTGGCCCTCAGTGCAGTTGTTTGGCGAATGCCCGCCAAAAGAAAATTGAGCCAGGAAACTCATTGCAGAGTGCTTTGGGGACACCCACCCGAAATTGTCACCGTAAAAGAGGGAAAGTTCGAATTTAAAGTGCCGATTATCTCCGGTCAGAAGGGCGGAATGTTTTTGGATTTGCGACACCTGCGTAAATGGCTGGCCCTTAGAAAGGATTTAGCCGGTAAACGAGTGCTCAATCTTTTTAGCTACACCGGGACCTTGGGGCTTGCGTGTGAATCGGCCGGGGCATCCGAGATTTGGAATGTGGACAGCGCAAGACCTGCGCTCGACTTTGGGCTGAGTCACCACACTCTCGGCTTGGCGCGCATTCGTAACATCGAGGCCGATGTGTTTAGGTGGTTACGCGAACTTTCAAAAATGGAAAAATTCGACCTGATTGTTATTGATCCGCCCCAAATGGCGAGCGATGTCTCTCAGATAAAACAGGCGCTCGAGATATACCGCAAACTTTTTACAGGTGCTCTGGAGCACCTTTCTCCTCGCGGACGGATCGTTGCGGCCTGCTGCACCTCGCGCATTTCACGTCGTGAGTTCGAAGGATTGGCGCAGCGGGTGCTTGGTCGATCGCTTAAACTGGAGGCCAATCTTTTGAGCGAGGACGATCATCTAGTATCATTTTCCGAGGGAGATTATCTTAAGGTGGTTATCTATCGTTAGCGACTCAGTCCGCAGCGTTTTGGTTGTTTTCAATACGGTGGCGCCCATGCTATCTGTTTTGGATGAAAAAAATATTGCTGGCCTATAGTGCCGGGTCTCTTGGAGCAATCGCTAATTTCACATTCGGGATAGTGCTATCGGCGTCCGGAATCATGGCTCTACTAGGAGTCGAGATGCCGCCACCACCCATGCCGGCGGCGTTGTACCAAAGATTGGTCTGGGGTGGAATTTGGGGTGTGGCCGTCTTTTTCCCGTTTTGGCGAGGGAATGTAATTGTAAAAGGATTTTTACTCGGCGTACTACCGAGTCTGGTGGCGGGACTCGTCGTTTTCCCGTCCCGGGGTGCGGGGAATTTCGGCATCAATTTCGGAATGGTGTTTCCGATACTTATATTTTTATTTAACTGGGTCTGGGGCGTTGTTACGCTCTCAGTCTATCGCGTGACTGCTAGTTAAAACATTATACTCCCGAAAGGTACGTCCCGAAAGGTACCACGTACCTTTCGGGACGTACCTTTCGCTTCGGAGATGATGGGTCTCAGTCCACCGTCGATGTAAAGGTTCCGTCGGAGACTTGGGTCGTGATGCGCTGGCCGCAAGTGGTGTCGGCAATCGATTTAATGAGCGCCCCAGAATTAGGGCCGGAGCTGGATCGCGTGACGCAGTAGCCGCGCGATAACACCTGAAGCGGTGAGAGCGAATTGAGCATGCCAGAGTGACGCGCGAGTATTTGACGTGAAAAGACTAGCCGTGATTTCATCGCCGACCCGAGGCGCGCCAAATCCTTTACCAACTGGTCCCTCATGCGGCGAAGGCGTTCTCTGGGGTCGGTCACGCGCAGCGATAGGTGGCCCAGGTGAAGGCGCAGCTGCTGCAATTGTTTTTTCATGAAGAGAGTGAGGCGCTCCTGGCGCGTGGTCACCTGATACAGGAGATCCTGCTTCCGGGGCAGGATCATTTCAGCCGCGGCCGACGGAGTCGCAGCGCGCACGTCGGCGACGAAATCGGCGATTGTAAAGTCGATCTCGTGACCCACGGCGGAAACAGTCGGAATAGAGCATTCAAAGAGTGCTCTGGCGACGATCTCCTCGTTAAAGGGCCAAAGATCCTCGAGTGATCCACCACCCCGACCGACGATTAAAACATCTACCGCCATCTGGACGAGTTCGCCAAGGTGTCCGCCTGTGTTTCCGCCCGCAATTTCTCGATTCCAGCGCTCGGCGAGTTTGATAGCAGATACGATTTCGGCCGCCGCCTTTTCTCCCTGCACGGCCGCGGGAAAAAGCGTGATACGTCTGTCGGGAAATCGCAATGAGAGCACCTTGATGATATCGCGAACCGCAGCGCCGGTGGCCGAGGTTACGATACCGATGTGGCGTGGAAGCGCCGGGAGTTTTCGTTTTCGCTCAGGGTTAAAGAGCCCTTCCTGGTGGAGCTTTTTCTTGAGCTGTTCGAACGCGAGCTGCAGGGCTCCGATGCCGCACGGTTCAATCGCGTCGCAAACCAACTGGTATTGGCCGCGGGATTCGTAAACGGTGACCGCTCCGTGCGCCAACACCTCCATGCCTTCTTGAATTTGAAATTTGAGTTTTGAGGCAGCGCCCCTAAAAAGCACGCCGCTGAGCTGAGCCGATGAATCCTTTAATGTAAAATAGGAGTGGCCCGAAACCGGCTTTCTCAGCGTGCTAATCTCACCCCTGACCCAGACGTCGAAGAATGAATGTTCAATGTGTCCGCGGAGTCTTCGCGTGAGCTCCGATACCGAGGGAACTGCTGATCGCCAATCCGCAGCCGGCCAGTCCGATTTACCATCGAGAGGCAGCGCTAGCGTTGGGTTTTCCGTCCGTTGTGGTTGTGCGGTTATTGTATCAGTTTCCAACATGACCGATGGTAACGGGATTGGGTCTACGGCGTCAACGCCGGACGGAGAATGACGAGGAAAACGATGAGAATCATAATGAGGGTGGGAATTTCGTTTAAGATCCGAAAAAACTGATGACCTCTCGTAACACTTTTGGCCTCAAATTGGCCGATGTATCGCCCGGCACGCACGGTGATAAAAATCAGTGCGACGGCTAACGCCAGCTTTAACTGCATCCAGCTCTCTCTCATGAGGCCTGGGTTCATCGCCACCATTACAAAACCAAGGCCGGTAGCGGCACACATCGCGGGCAAGGTGATAAACTGGTACAGGCGCCTCTCCATCACGGTAAAGCGGAGCTTCACAATGTTTTCCGTTTCGGCCGCGTGGTAAACAAAGAGGCGAATCAGATAAAGTATCCCTGCCATCCATGAAATGACCGCGATGATGTGAACCGCGAGAAGCCATCTGAAAAGGGGCAGGCTAAAAAGGGACATGGCTTTTGGGTGCCCGGTTTTGGAGTTTGCATTTCAGGTGCTGTACCTCATATCTGCGGGTGGGCTGGAGCTCCATTGTTTCCTTCACCTTCTGATAGGCGTGGACTACCGTTGCGTGATTACGCCCGAAGTGTTTTCCGATATCCTCCATCGAGAGCTGCGTGTATGACCGGGCCAGATACATTGCGACCTGACGGGCCCAATTCAGGCTGCTCTTGCGGCATTTGGAGACGAGATCCTCACGCTCGACACCGAAATTGTGTTCTACCAAGCCGACGATTTCACTCAGGGTGATCGTTTCCCTTTTCGTGTCATTCGCAAATCCGAATTCAGAAAGATAATTCGCGTCAAGGGTGCGATTCGAAAGCTGAGCATGGAGGTGCGCGCGGAGCAACGTCCCAATCAGGTCCCGATTGTCCTTATTTCCTTTGTCGGCCATGGATCGGAGAGTCAGGTCGTCGAGAGATAATTCCTGGTGAAGCGCGAACTGGGCCAAAAGCCTGGTGCGATCGTCAAATGATGGGTGGCGAATTTCGGCGCTCACCCCGGCCTGAAGGCGGGATTTGAGTGGAGCAATGATATCGTCTAACTTGGAAAAACTTTTTGCAGTCGCAAAGATGACACGGCCGTTTCTAGCGATGATTTCATTAAACGCGTGCAGGAGCTCCTCCTGCATACGCTCTTTTTTGGGGATCATGTGCGCTTCGTCAAATAGGAGTACGTCGATGGACTCCCAATATTTCTTACGAAATTCCCGGTTCGTCCGGGTTTGATAACTCTGGTGCATTTCCGATAAAAATGATTCGGTAGTCGTGTAATAGATTCTATAGTTCGGGTTTTGTTCGAAAAGGCCCTTGGCAATATGGGACAACAGGTGTGTTTTTCCCATCCCGACACCACCTTCAATAACCAGTGGGTTCAAGCCGGGTGTGGAGGACGCAATAAAATGCTCCGCGCACTGAAACGCAACGTGGTTGGAATCTAATTCGTAAAACGGGTGCTTAAACGGAGGGGTGTTGGGCGCAGTGCGTGGCGGAGGTGCCTCTTCGGGAGTGACAATCCGCAGTGTCGGGCGATTTACCACCACCGGTTCCGGTATATCGGCCCACGCGGCGGAAACATTTTCTTCGGTAACCTCGAATTCGAGACTCAGCTGACGCCCACAAGTGTTCCTTAGCGCGATCGTGATCTGCTCGGAATAGTTATCCCTAACCCAATCTCCATGAAACTGGCTGGGAACACTGAGTATAATGCGATCGTTTTCACAATGAACAACCCGCATGGGTTCGACCCAGTTCTTAAAATGGGTCGGTGGCAACGCATCGCGCATTACGTTGACGGCAGCATTCCAATCTATTGGCATCATAGTAAAAGTTATCTTTATAACTAGGGACGCGGTTCAATTTCAAAGGCGTTTTAAAGGCAGGAAATCGGCAGTTACTCACCTCCAATTCCACAGAGTTAAGTGCCTGATAATTTTAGAGTTGATGTGACGCATTCGTTGCAGATGCGTACCTACTTTGAAGCAGGTATTTAGCGGATCTTAAAATAGTAATATTAAGTGGTTACAATGTTTATCAACTCTAAGTGGATAATTTTAATTTTGATGTAATTTAGCACCGATCTATTCCATATCGAGTGAATCTAGAGAATTGACGTCTTTTCGCGGGCCCGTCGGAATTGGCACAGCGGCCGCTAGCGATGAGACGGGTAACGCATTTTCAATGGGAGCCAGAGATTCGCTCAAGTTCTGGCCGAAACTTAGAGCCGATATTTTCTTTTCGGGAAACAGATTGAAGTTCTTCGGATCGGTTTTGGACCCAATTCCGGGCGTGGGCGGGGCGATCGGCGCCACCTCTTTATTATTATCTAACGCTCTGAGTAACTGTGTTTCCAGGTCGATCATCACGGGATCGGTAATTCGATTGGCTCCGCCCCCACCGCGTTGTAGCTGGGACCAGATGGTGTTGAAGAAGGCGACCCAGAAATCGTGGACGAAGGCTGGCCGTTCAATATCCCGAATCGCCTTGTCTTTCGGATAGAGATAATTGAGCAATTGCGCAATCGAGGCACGCTCGCCGATCTGCTTTTTTCCGGCTTGGCAAAATGCTCGCTCGATGCCGAATTGCAAGTGTTCCGGTTCGGACAAAAATCCGATGAGATCTTCTGGCGAATACCCGCGTGCGGAGAGTTGGGATTTATCGAATTCACTGAGGCGCTCGCCCAGATCCTGGATGATCCTTGGGCGCAGGGTTTTCAGCGTGGTGGTAATTGCAAGGAATGTCTTTTTCAGCTGTTCTCGTCCCTCGGGGCTGGATACCTGGCCGCAGAGGTCGATCTCGGCCTGGAGTTTCGTTTGGTTTCGCCTGGCCGCGTCGGCGCTCAGTTCCACTGGGTCCTTACCGTAGAACTGCCTAAAGGAGCGATACGTAATGACCGAACCTGCTGTTCCGACTACCGTACCGGTTCCCCAAATCCACGGCCTGGCGCCGATGTGGTTTCTCCAGCGGGTGGCCGCTCGGGCCGCTTTAATATCGGTGTCGAACTTGAGCAAAGTATTTCGGCAGCGGCCTTTAATGGAATCGAGCTGATCCGCCATGGTATCTAATCTATTCATCCGATTCTGAAGCCGATCGGAGCTGGTGATCGATTGGATGCGCTGACGGGGATCTGTTTCCTCGCGGCTATAATCGGTCGCAACGGATTTTTGAGTCTCGGGAAATGCGATTCTCGAAGTTCGAATGACCGAATCGTAGGCGGCGTCCAGATCTCGGGTAATGACCCGATTTAAATCCAGGGTTTCGGCCATCCACGCAAGACCTTTATTTGACTTGAGCCAGCTCTTTCGCTGGGACTTGGGAATCGTGTCGAACTGTTTTACCTTGAGCGTTAAGTCCACCAGGGCCTGGCGAGCCTGAGATTCCATTAGATCCCACTCGGAAAACGCCTTATTCACGGGGGCCATCTTACGACTAAATTCTGCCTGGTCGACCTCAAGGATTCGCAACCGATTGATGGCTGCGCGTCGCAGGCTTCTGGCTTCGCCGAGGGCGTTGTTGAACGCAAAATAACTTTTTAGCGTGACGCCCATGGAGACTAACAACGCCATTGACGCCTGATCGAGGTCGTCAAACTGGGTTAGCCATTTGAGGAGGATCAAATAGGGATTACTCGGATCGATGGGCGTGGGGCCATCGGCCCGGCACGTTCGAGACGTGGCAATGGAAAGCCCGAATGCCAATACAAGCACCCAACTGATGTAAGATTTGCTGCGACTTTTGCCCAAAATTGTCACCTGCGATACCTCGCCAACTGGTGAAAATGAGCAAGGGCCGTTCCAGGGGATTATTATGCGTAAATGGCTGGAACTGGACGACACTCGCCCGGTGTATCCCCGCGGTGGACGAAAAACGGCATGACAGTTGTTCGGATCTTAGTCAGTAAAACTTCGAATATTAGTTGGCCATCTTGATTTGAAAGCGGGCATTTCTTACAATGCAGGCTCTAAAAAAACTAGCTGTCAGGTGGTGGTGGATGAGTCGATTGGCGTTTGTTTGGCCCGTGGTAATGGTGTTGATTGCCGTTTGTGCAGTTTGTAATGTTGCCGTGGCCGAGGTTCGGGGTAAATCGCTCTTGGTCCCCTTGGAGTGGTCCGTGAAATGCCAGCTCTCGACGGCCGGACGGCTGAACCTGTCCTGGGGACCGAAATCGAGCATCGAGGTAACGATCCCGCATTTTGGCAGTCTCGTGGAAAACCCTGAGCTCGTTGTTAACATCGGAGAAAAAAACACAGGAGGCGTGAGTTTTCAGGATCACAAATGGTGGGTGGTGGACACTACGCGCCATTCCGAAAGCAGCTGTCGTGTGACCTTTTCAGAGATGACCCGGTCGCCTCTGGGTTTTCGTGTCGGTATAGTTTGCCGGAATCTCGTGCCACTCGATCGCCAGGACGGGGGAATCACCGACGTCGAATCCGAGATGTCAGACACTCCGATTGAATGTCACTAATCCCGCGTCATAATTTGACGCGTTCCTGAAAGGTACCAGGTACCTATTCCTATTGTACCTATTCCCCTATTCCTCACTGACGCTTTACTTTTTGCAGTGCCGCACGGGCGAAGAGGAACGCGTAGATCATTTCTGCGGCGATGCGGGACGCTCGCTCGGCGGGGTCGAGGCTGGGCGCGGCCTCGGCGATTTCGAAATAATTAACCTTGGGATTGCGACCACTGAATTGGGCCATCTGAATGAGATCGAGCGCGCTAAAGCCCACGACGGGAGCGGCACTGGTGCTTTCGGCTTCGCGGCAGGAGTCCATATCGATGGTGACCCCAATCGTCGATGCTCTCTGGCTCAATTTGGAAAGTATTTTTTGGAACTGAGCAGCCGCTTTATGGGGATCTAATTTCTCGAACGGATGAAGCTCAACTTTGAGCTGCTGGCAGTAGCTCAAGTGATTTCGAGAATTTCGATTTCTACGAAATCCGAATTGAACGAGGTTGTGGGCGAGAATGCACTGACTATCGAGAATCTCCCGAAACGGTGTACCGCTGTGGGGCAGGCCGTTTTCTAGCTCCCGTACATCCAGGTGGGGGTCGACGTTCATGAGAGCAGCTCTGGGGAGTTTTCCGCCGCGATCGCGAACGCCATCCACGAAGCCCATGAAATGTGGCGCGGCAAAATCGTGGCCGCCACCCAGTGCAATCAAGGAGTCGCAGACGGTCGCAACGGATCTGGCCAACTTCTTGGAGTTTGCATGGGTTTTGCGAATATCCGATTGAACCGATGCGTTACCACAGTCGAAAAGCGTTAGGTGATTTTCCCACGTGAGATCCAGCGGTGGCGCCATCTTATAAAAATGGCGGCGAATTGAATCCGGACCCAACTCGGCGCCGCCGCGCCCGCCGTTTAAACGCACTCCGGTATCATCGGGTGCGCCCAATATCGCGATCGTGAGGCGACGCCCATCCCGGCAAACGTCCTTCGGACTGCTAATCGGCTTAACCCACGCGCCCAGTCGAGGATCTCCTGGACGGCCTCGCGCAAACAACTCCTTCATGAATTCACTTTACACTCGGTGGCCGAGTTCGGGCAATCGACAGTAAAACTGCGCGCGCCTTTGGGGTATGATTAAGAACTCATGATTGCACCACTGGTTTCGATGAATGGCGTGACGTTCGCCTGGAATGGAACGCGGGCGCTTCATGATTTATCCGTCTCGGTGAATCCGGGCAGCACGCTCATGGTGACCGGCCCGGCCGGGTGCGGAAAATCAACGTGTTTGAGACTTCTTGCCACGCTTGAGACCGGGTTTCTCGGCGATATCGGGTTGGGGGGAAATGCTTTGCGCGACTTCACCGCCGAGCAGTTGAAAAGCTGGCGCACGAAAGTGGGGGTAATGCTTTCCCCCTTGGGTCTTTTTGACTGGTTAACGGTTTATGATGGTCTGGAATTTGTCTGGCGCGAGGCTGAGGGGCGCGTGAACGATCAGAAAGATTCCCATCAGTCCCGCATCGAACAGGTGCTGGCATCGGTCGGTTTGAGCGACGCTGGGCACCGTTTTCCGCGTGAGCTTAGCGGAGGCATGCAAAAACGGCTGGCGCTGGCGCGTGCGCTGCTCAGGAGCCCGGAGCTCCTTATTCTAGACGAGCCGGCCTCAGGGTTGGATCCGGTGACAGGGAGGGCAATTTGGGATCTGATCTCGAGTTTAAAACGCCAGACGACAGTCATCATCGCGACCTCCGATGTAGCCTCTATTTTTCGCACGGCTGATAATGTTTTGCTGATTAACCGTGGGGCCCCTCTTTTTTATGGAACCGTGGGAAGCTTCAGGGACTCCGCTGATCCGTCGGTCCAACAATTTATCCGGGGCAGGGTGGAGGGTCCCATCGCGTGATTGAGTTTTGCTTAGTGTCGAAGCGGTTTGACTCGCAGGTGGTGCTGGACGGGTTGTCATTTGCCGTTGCCCGGGGCGAAATCGTCTTTTTAATTGGGCGATCTGGCGTCGGTAAGAGTGTGTGTCTCAAATCATTGGTGGGGCTCTTCCCCATCGATTCCGGAAAAATTCGGTTTGGCGATACCTGGCTGGACGCGCTGGATGAGCCGGGTTGGCTCGATCTCCGGCGCCGGTGTGCGCTGATTTTTCAGCAGTCCGCGCTCATCGACACTCTGTCCGTCAGAGAAAATCTGTTGCTTGGCGTGCGCTCCCACCGTGTTTGTTCGGGGCCGGTGGCGGAGAAAAACCTTCTACAACAAAAACTGGGAGAGGTCGGTCTCGATGAAAGCTGTCTGGATTCCATGCCACAGGAATTGAGCGCGGGCACTCAAAAACGGGTGAGTATCGCTCGCGCCCTGGCGATTGGCAGTGAAGCGCTGCTTTTTGACGAGCCCACCACCGGGCTGGATCCCATCAATACGTCCCGAATCAATGCGCTGATAGAGTCTTTGGGTAGGGCGGGGCGTACGGTACTCGTCGTCTCACACGACATGCAGTGTGCGCTCAGCGTTGCCGATCGGATCCTTTTGATTGACGATGCGAAGGTGGCCGTAGACACAAGTCCGCGTGCGATTCGCAGTGTAAATCACCCGCTTCTAATGCAGTTCCTAGAGGAGGCGGATGCCCGTGCAATGGCTTAGACCTATTCATCTTCGCATCGCGAATCTGGGGGCGATCTTCCGATTCGTTGTTAAAACCTTCGAGTCATTGGTTCAGGGGGGGGTCCCTTGGAGGCTTTTGCTCGACGAGCTTTATGAATGTGGAGTTAGGTCGTGGGCAACGACCACGGCGACCGGTTTTTTCGTCGGTGCCATCATGGCCATTCAGATTGAGCTTCAACTCAGAAACTTCGGGGCAGAGGGTAGCGTCGGTGGCGTGGCAACGAGCGTGACCCTACGCAACGTCGGCCCGGTACTCATCGGCTTTATTCTCGTCGGGAAAGTCGGTGCGATGACGACCGCCATCTTGGGGACGATGCGGGTAACCGATCAGATAGACGCGCTGACCTGTTTAGGTGTGAACCCGCTTCGAGTCGTGGTCGCGCCGCGGTTACTGGCGTCCATTTTATCGAGTTTTTTTCTTCTCATCATCGGGTTGGTCGTCGCCATCGGTGGTGGTGTCACGATTGCTAATTTCAGTTTTGGGGTCAATCCGATCCACTACGTGAGCCAGATTCCCAAATTCGTAGCGCCGTGGAGCGTGGGGACTGGAGTCGTCAAGAGTCTCGTATTCGGAACACTCATCGGCACCATCGCCTGTTACCGAGGGTATTCGGTGACGGGCGGTGCCGCGGCGGTTGGTAAGGCGGTTCGGGACGCCTCCGTCACGAGTCTGGTGAGCATTGTCGTGATGGATTGCTTGATTTCATTCATGGCATCAACGGTCCACGGGTGGGTGCGGTATTAAGGAGGCCATCAAAGACATGCGATTTGCGCCTCTACTCCTAATCGATGCCTTGTCGACGCTGGGATTTTTTGCCGTGACGCTTATTCGGATGCTGAAAAATCCGCGTCGCTTTCGACTACGCGAAACGTTGGACCACCTTTGGATCATGGGAGTTCTCGGTACCCCTTCCGCCTTATTCTGTCTGTGTATGCTCAGCGGGGTGATGATCTTTGAGCTCAGTTTTCATATGGCGCTCATCATCCGGCAGGATGCGATGGTGCCCTCGTTTACGACGATGCTTCTTATTCGGGAACTTGGGCCGGTGGTAACGGCGATGCTTCTGGCGTCGCGCGTGGGAGCCGCGATTAGCGCTGAAATTTCTACGCTCAAGGTAACGGGCCAGCTGGATGCCTTGGTTTTGTGCGGTGTCGATTTGGGCGGCTTTCTGGCAGGTCCCAGAATCGTCGCCTGTTTTATCTCATCGATTGCGCTGACACTGCTTAGCATCGGCGGCTCGCTCGTGGTGGCGGCGGTTTTTACCTCGGCAAAACTGGGCATCACGCCGCAACTTTTTTTGGGTCATCTCTTTTTGTTTACTGAGTCCACCGACATTACGTGCTGTTTGCTCAAGGCGGGAATTTTTGGGCTACTTATCCCTGCCGTGGCGTGTTACTCCGGGCTCGGCGCAACCCGAAACAGTTCCGGAGTGGGGACTGCGTCGACTCAAAGCGTGGTGCGAAATAGCGTCATGATTATAGCGCTGGATTTTTTGATAAGCTGGTTCTGGTACGCCTAACAATCGAAAAACCGCCCAACAAACCGATTGACGCTCTGGAACACAGAACGGTGCGTGAGTTTCGTTAACTGCGCACTTAGTCATTGATTCGTGGCAGCCAGAATCGAATTGGTCTGGTGAGCGAGTTGGGGTACGCGCTATAATGATAATGTCCTTCCGATTTTTCTAACAGACTAAAACCCCTTCGATTCATGGCGGAACAACGGCGCGATTTTTTGGTGGGTCTATTCATCATTGGGGCAGCCCTGCTTGCCGTCCTGTTCTTTTGGGTGATGGGGATGTTTTCATTCGTGGGTGGCAACCCGAGGTTTCACCTGCGCTTTGCGTTTGCCGGGGGCGTTGAGGTGGGGTCCCCGGTGCGCGTGAGTGGCGTGAAGGTCGGGCGCGTAGAGGGGATTGAGTTTTTGAGTCAGATCGAGGGGGCAGATGGAGCCGCGATAGAAATCACGATAAGTGTCGCGCCCAAGGCCTTGGGCGTGATTCGTGAAGATTCGCGCTTCTTCGTCAATATCGCGGGTATCATCGGCGAGCGTTACGTCGAGATAAGTCCCGGGACCGCCGGGTCAAATATTTTGCCCCAGGGATCGCGCATCCGCGCGGTGGATCCGCCGCGCATCGATCAGCTCCTCTCTCAGGGGTACGGGGTATTCGGCCGTATTCAGGACTTTCTAGAACAGAATGAAAAAACGGTGACCGGATTTTTATCTCAGCTAGCCGGGTTGATGTCTGACGCCACAAAACTCATGGAAAAGACCGATCGCGAAAAACTTGGAAAGCTCCTCGATGATATGGCCCAGATTACAGCCGACGTGAGGCATCTGTCTTCCCAGCTCCGTGGTCCCGGGGGCGAGGAGTTTTTCGAGCGACTGATGGTCCTCATCGAGCGGGCACACGATATCGATAAGCCCGCTCTTAAAAAGTTTCTCCAGGACGAAGGCGTTCGGGCAAGAATTTTCTAGGAGGGAATGATGAAATATTTTACTGCAAGTCTATTGAGAGTGTTGTGGGTGCTGTGTTTGACGATGGGATTCTCGGTGCCCTTCTCAGCGCCATTCGGAGCGTCATCCGTCGCACTGGGCACAACGCGAGTCGAGGAACAACGCTTAAGTAAACGCTTCGGCGTCGGCGCGAGCGCGGGTGGACAATTGGCGATGCTCGGTGTGGAGATGGACGTGAATTTTACCGAGTCGTGGAGCATCGGTGCCGGTGTTGGCACGGGCATCGACTACTCAACGTTAATGCTAAAAAGTAAACTTTACATTTCTGGACAATGGGTGAGCCCCTATTTCGGCGTGACGCTGGCTAGGTGGTGGTCCGACGGAACCAAAGAGTCCCAGATCGGCCCGAGCGTTTTGAAGAACAAATTTCTGGACCCAGGGCAGGATCTCGCCCAGGGCTTCGACATTTTGATCGTCTCACCCAGTTTCGGAGTTCAGTTCATGCACTCGTCGGGATTGGCATTCTACGCCGAGCTCGAGTACCTGTTTAAATTACCACTTCTCCAGAACGGAACCTATGCTGGCGGCGGGATTCTTTGGTACTTCTGATGCGCCTCATCCGAATCCTTAAAAACCTGCGCCCTTCCACTAGGTCGCTCAAGACGACTCTAGCCATCTATTTCATCCCGATATCTGTTGTGCCGGCGATTCTGATTAGCATTTACGCCACCCGACTTTTCGAGGGGAGTGTGCGGGAAACACTCCAGCGTCGCGCCGATTCCGAGCGTGACGCCATTGTTTCGGAAATCGATCGATTAGAGGCCGAGATATTTCGTGAGGCAAAGGCATTTGCAACTTCACAGCGACTTCTCAGCGCTGTGGCTCTTGAAAACTCCGCTCGCCTGGATGAGGTCCTGGAATCGGTCCGAATGCCACTCTGGGTGCGGGTCTATTCGCCCGCCGGAATGCTAATTGGAGAACGAAAACCCGATGCCGATTTAAACCAGATCGCTTACTTGTCACCCGATGCGATGAGGAGTTTACGGGCCACGGGCGAAACACTGGATCGGTACCCCACCGACGGCGCTGAGGGATTTACTATCCTGGCCCGGTTTCAACTCAAGGACAAAAACCGTTTTTACGGCTACCTCGAGGAGCAGTACCTTTTTTCAGGAAGAGATCTGGCGGAGCTCAAGCGCCGTCGCCAGGTCGATATGGTGATCTTAAACCGCGCCCTGTCGCCGATGAGTGCGACATTTGCCATCCCAAGGCCGATTCTAAGCGGCGTGGCCAAAAAATCCCTGGAGCAACTGCGCGATAGGTCGGGGACATCCGAGTTGGGGTTGTCTGGTCTGGGACCGTCCGAGATAGACCTCGCGGGTACTCGTTTCGCCGTTTATCTCTACGATCTGCCAGCACTCCACGGCAAAAAGCGGGATTGGGCCTACCTGGCGCTTTTTTTGTCGATGACCTCGCTAGACACCTCGCTTACGCAATTAAAAGTGAACACGGTCTATGGAACTGTGTTTCTGATTCTGGTTTCGACACTGCTCATCTTTCTTTTCTCCGAGCGCCTGGTAAAGCCCATTGAACTGCTGGTAAACGCGATGAAACGCGTGAAGACGGGGCGCGTGGAGCAGATCCCGCCCATCGACTCAACCTATGAGATAGAGTACCTGGTGCGATCCTTTAACGAAATGATCCGAAACATCGGCGCGGCCAAGCGGGCGCTCGAGATAAAGCTGGACGAACTGCACAGGGCCAACTCAGAGATTAAGGATACCCAATCGCACCTCGTTCAATCGGCAAAACTGATTTCTCTCGGTGAGCTGGTGGCCGGCGTGGCGCACGAGCTTAACAATCCCATCGCGTTTATCTATTCCAACATGCATCACCTGTTGGAATACCTGAAACAGATTAAGCGCCTCATTGGCGCGTACCAGCAGATGCAAGCGAAGCTTTCGCCACAGGATCGCAAAATGCTCCAGGATCTCGAGAAAGAGATCGAGCTTGATTACCTGTTAAAAGATGTCGAGGATCTCACGCGCAGCTGTCTCGACGGGGCCGATCGCACAAAGAACATCGTGCTGGGACTGCGCACCTTTTCCCGGATGGAGGACGCAAGTTTTCAGGAGAACGATCTGCACGAGGGCATCAGGAGTACCCTGCGTTTGCTCGGGGCCGAACTGAAAAATCGTATCACTGTCCACGAGGAGTTCGGCGACATCCCTCGGGTGGTTTGCAATCTTTCACAGATGAATCAGGTGTTCATGAATCTGCTCACCAATGCGGCGCAGGCTATCGATGGGCGAGGCGAAATCTGGGTGCGTACTCGCCGTGACGGCGAGTACGTTGAGATCCAGATCGAAGACAGCGGACGGGGTATTCCCAATTCCATTATCGATAAGATATTTGACCCCTTCTTCACGACAAAAAAGACAGGGCAGGGGACCGGACTCGGCCTCAGCATTGCTTACGGACTCATTCAGAAACACCGCGGCGAAATTTCGGTGAAAAGCGCTGTCGGCCGTGGCACGCGATTTACGCTGGCTCTTCCGATCGCCCAAGCGGGAGTCGCCGGCGACACCGGCCAGCAGTTAGCTTAGGGCGAATCAAGTATTAGGATTTCCACCAACGGCGATGATACTGCAAGCCTGAATGACCTTAAGACCAAGTCGCTGCGCAGCGGCAACAAGCGCATGGCTTTCCGCTCCCGGATTGAGCCACACTTCACTGGCCCCTTTTTTCGCGATATCTCCAATAATCTGTAAACCGATTTCGGGTGGAAGGTACACGCTTATGCAATCAAGGGAAGTTTCCGGGACCGCGTTGATGGATGGGTATGCGGCAAGCCCTTCGATCTCGGTTGCCGTCGGGTGAACCGGATAGACCCGATAACCCTTTGCGGCGTAGACACGAACGGCGCGGTTGCCGAATTTGGCGCGGTCCTGACTGGCTCCGATGATGGCAATAGTCTTCAAGAGCGCAAAACTCGCCACACAAAAAGTGCCCAACCGGTGAGAAAACAGATCCCACCGAGCGGGGTGACCGCTCCAAATCCCTTGATACCGGTGAGGGCCAAAATGTACAGACTCCCGCTGAATAGAAATATTCCCACTATGAAAAAATAGCCAACCGATTGCAGTGTTCGAAAACGTTCCGATAAAACCCCGATCGCAATCAGGGCCAGCGCGTGAAAGAATTGGTACTCGACGCCCGTACGAAATACCGACATTGAATAATCATCGAGCCTTGTCTTTAGCGCGTGGGCCGCGAACGCTCCAAGTGCCACGCTCAAAAAAGCAAATACCCCGCCCGAAAGAAGGAACAGTTTCATGGGATAAAGTATAACAATCCCAAATTGAACTGGCCACTCAGAACTCAAAAAGTTGAACCTCATTAGGAGTTTCTGTCGCGCATGAGAAACCAATGGCGCGGCAGAGCTTTGCAAACAGGCCTAACGGGCCGGGATGGCAATCTTAAAAGTCACGGCGTTTGGATCGGCGACGATGCTATAACCACCCTCAGGGGATGTGTTGTAATCACCGGAGCCAAAACTTGTTCCCGAAGTTAAGCCGATCGCAGTGAAGCGCACCCGTGCCGCCACCACTCCAACATCAGGTTTTAACAGAAGCGGCGTGGTTTTCTGGGGTTCCAGATCGTAGGCTAACCCCGCAGTTTGTTCGGGGTTTCCGGGATACCATTGCCAATTGTTTGATTCCGGGGAAACCGTCACATAGTGAAGAGTCAGTCGAATGCGCTCGTTCGTGCTGTTTTTCACCGAGATCCGTTTTTGGAGCTGGGGCCATTCGGCCAAAAAATAAAAGGCGGGAGTTTGTGCGCGCGCCGATCGCATGGGGCTTCCCGCGGGCGTGGTGTGCTTGAGGCCGTCAAAGGACGCTTCGACCGAGGTTTTCAATTTGGGAAAAAACTCGGCCCAGGTGACCATCCCATCACGATTGGAATCGAAGCCAGCCTGATCCCGGGCAATGGAAAGCGACAATTCGCTTGAAAAGACGCTACCGGTTTTGCTGAACCAGCTCTCCTGTCCCATCGAGGACGATGAGATGTCTACCAATCCCTGAACCCTCAAAAAAAGATCATAAAACAAAGGGAATTGTTCTTGCGGCGCCTGGGGGAAAAAACTGAAGTCGGCGAAGTTTGTGCAGGCATCCGTGATGAGAATGGCCCCCCGCGGCCGTTTTGCCATGAGAATGCTTCGCACCTCGGAACGCAGCAGATTTCCCTCCAGCCCCAACATGAAAAAATGGCCGCGCGCTTTGTCCCAACCACCGTGACCGCAATAGTAGAGAAAAATATTTTCGGTCGGTGCAACAGTCAGTGCGGCAAGCGCGTTACGGATACCAGTGGGCGAGGCGTCGTCTCCCTGAATCAGATCGATAGTAAGGCGCTCGGGCTGTGTTTGAAATGCGTTGGACAAAAAGTTTTCCCAGCCTCCGCGATCGGCATCACACCCCGCGCTCAGATCGGCGCCGCGTTTGTGGGAGTTGGCGCCATCGTTGATGAGGACGACCCTGAGGCGGCTGGCGGCCTCAGCAACTAGGTTTGATGCGACAAATAAAGCAACCAAAATTAAAAGAATTCTCATGGGTTTTTCCTGGGTTACATTGACTCGACGCATCAATACTGGTAAAGGGCTGCCCCGGTCAAGAGGTTTTTAGGGCGAATTAACAAAAGGTTATTTAACATATGTATTCGATAGTATTTGTCTTTATAGTATTCATGGCCTCCCAAGTAATGGCCTCGGACATTCTTGAATTTCGCCTCGTAAAGGACGGCTCGGTCGAGCCTCCTGGCGACCGATTGACACTGACAGCGCTGCTGTTGCCGCTAGAGACTGAGCTTAAATATGAGGTTCGCCTCCTCGAGATCATGGAAAACGGCAAACACGTGGCCATTCGAGGGACGGGCCATTCAGGTTTGCGGGCCGCGGGTGCCGAGCTGGTATTTAGCGGAAGCCTTCGGCGCCTGCCGGATGCGATTGGTTTATATCGCGCCCAGGAACATATTCCGATCCCGTATCGCGAGATCGATCTCGAGGCGGGGGTTCACGCGATTTATTACGAGGCCACGCTGACGGCCCTGAAGAAAGAAAAACCCCTGGAGCCAATCGTGATGGCTTCGCGCCTCACCCAGGTAACGGTCGGGGATGGAGTCCGCGAAACCATTACCCGAGCAAAACAAATCGATCCGAAAGTGGCAGACGAGTGGCGCAAGGTTCGCGCGTATGCAATGAATCCAGAGGGCAAGGTGGAGAGTGCCACCACTGAGGTCGCCTCCGCCACCATTTCGGCGGGTGCCTTTGAGCCTGAAACCGTCAAGGTAGTGATACCCGGAAAGTTCGAACGCAAGGAGATTGCTGGTCGTCCGGTACACCCGACCGTTGCACTGTCCAAATTTGTGCCGGAAAGACTTAGAATCGTGAGGTTTGCGACGAATCGGCTCCCTGTGGACGTAAGCGATCTTAAAAAAGGGTTTACGGACAAACTAGACGTTTTGACCTATGGCACCTGCACCGTGAATATTCCCGTAACGACCCACAAAAAGGGCGAGATGAAGACGCCCGGGTGGTTTGGCTCTAATCCCAAGACAGATTTTTCGATCGAGATGATTCTTCCCAAGGACGAGGCGCCTTTTTATTCCGAGATGAAGGATAACGACAAGCTGCTATATGTTCACGGGTATCGAAATAAATTTAACGATGCCATCCTGACCGCAGCGCAACTTCAACATGATATCGAATTTGGAGGTAAGGTCGTGGCCTTTAGCTGGCCGTCGAGCGGCACGGCTACTGGGTACTGGGAAGACGAAAAAAAGGCGGAAAAAAGTGTCGAGGCACTGGCGACAGTTATCGAAAAGCTCATTCGAGAGTCCGAGGGTGGCTCATCGGTCAACTTGGTGGCCCACAGCATGGGCAATCGGATCACTCTCTATGCGCTGAGTAAGCTAATTACCGAATCAAGGTTGCAACCCGATCAAAAGGTAATTGGCCACCTCGTGCTCGCTGCTCCGGACGTGGATATAAACGTTTTTATGAGTCTCATCGGCAGGGTCTCAAAAATCGTGCAAAAAGTGACGTTCTATTATTCCACTAAGGATACCGCGCTCTGGTTATCATCAAAGGAACACCCCATGAACCGGGCCGGTTCCCATCCCACCTTTGTGGAAGGAATGGATACGATCAGCGTGGATAATGTGAACTCCGCTTTTGCCAGTTACGGCCACGGCTATTTTACCACGAGCGATCGGGTGCTCCTGGATCTGAAGCTGGACGTCGTTCGCGGGCTCTCGGTGAGTTCGCGTCGTCCCCCGCTGAAAGCCGTAGAATATTTGAAGCACTTCCCGGGCTTTCCGCATTATTCGTTCATTGCGAATTAGCCGTCTTAAAAACAGTGAATGTTGGAGAGGGGAGAGACCAGGCCAATTGATTCCACACGGTTCGTTTGGCTGAGTCTCCAGAAAGGAACAATCGGCAGCAGTGGAAGGAATCAAAGAGCACGCTTTCGATTCAAGATGAAGGGTGTCCTATATTTTTCCATTGATGATTTGTTAGAGCGGCAAGTACATGGTCCTTCCATTGCCCACCGATAAAAAGATAATCTTTCGCTGAGCCCTCGATGACAAATCCCAGACGGTTCAGAATGCTCGCACTCCTGGCATTGTGCGGTTGGTAGTTCGCCATGATTCTATGTAAATTGAGTGCCGAAAATGCGTAGTGAATCACCGCTTGCAGTCCTTCGGTCATTATACCTTTCCCTTCATGGCTGCCGCAAAGATCGTAGCCCACGTAACAGGCTTGAAATAACCCTCGTGTGATTTCAGTTAAGTTAACTGTGCCAACAGCGGCATGTTCCTTGTTCGCTTGAAAGAGAAAAAGTCTGAGTGATTTGCCATTCTTGAACTCCGACCGTGCTCGTTGAATTCGATCTATCCAAAATGATTCTGTATAGAACTCAGTTTCCTTTTGTGGGTGGGTCAGGGCAAAATGGGTTTCATTTTCCCGAAAGTAGCGAAAGATTTCTGGAATATCCGCGTCATCGGGAAGTCGAATCGTGAGCCGTGAAGTGCGAATTATTGGAAAGTCGGATAGTTCATGTTGGATCATAAAACAAATGAAAACAGAGTCTCCAATCGAACTGGGGGGAATGGACCCGAACCCCATAGAGCCATCGGACGGCAGTTGTGCTAAATCGGTGGGTAAATGACAACGGCCGTTCAGCTCGAATCCAAACAAAACATATGGAAAGTCATTGGAGCCTCCTCAGCCGGGACTCTTATCGAGTGGTACGATTTCTATATCTTCGGTAGTCTGGCCACGATCATTGCCGAACATTTCTTTCCGAAAGGAAATGAAACCGTCGCCCTCCTTTCCACTTTAGCCACCTTTGCCACCGGTTTCGTTGTCCGCCCTTTTGGCGCGCTCTTCTTCGGGCGGATGGGCGACTTGCTGGGACGGAAGCATACTTTCTTGGTCACGCTCATTCTAATGGGCTCGGCCACCTTCGGAATCGGACTCTTGCCGACGTACGAACAGATCGGAATTCTGGCGCCTTTGGGTCTGCTGCTGCTTCGGTTGGTGCAAGGCCTAGCCCTTGGCGGCGAGTACGGAGGCGCGGCAACCTATGTGGCCGAGCATTCTCCCGAAGGGAAACGCGGCTTCTACACCAGCTTTATTCAGACGACCGCCACGCTCGGTCTTTTGGTTTCACTGGGTGTAATCTTGTTGACCCGACTTGGCCTCGGCGAAGCAGTCTTCAAAGTGTGGGGTTGGAGAGTTCCCTTCTTGCTATCCGTGGTCTTAATTGTATTTTCGTATTACCTCAGAAAGCGCCTTCAGGAATCCCCACTATTCGTCCGTCTGAAAAGCACGGGAAAAATTTCGAAGAGCCCTTTACGGGAGAGTTTCATCCACCCCGAGAACCGGCGCTTGGTCCTTATTGCTCTCTTTGGCGCCACCGCCGGTCAAGGGGTCATCTGGTATACCGGCCAGTTTTATGCCCTCTATTATCTACAAACCGTTCTCAAGGTGGAGTTCGTTACTGCCAACGTAATTATCGCCATGGCCCTGGTGATGGCCACTCCGTTTTTCGTATTCTTCGGCTGGCTTTCCGATCGCATTGGACG
>CAZRVZ010000080.1:0-38899 GCA_964603655.1 uncultured Pseudobdellovibrionaceae bacterium
CTATATCAGGGGAGTAAATAAATTCTGTCGCGCCATTGGATTCTCATGGCCGACGGAATTTATCCTGAGCGAATCGAAGGATCTCATCGTACGGCAGCATACTTAGGATTTTCTAAGAATAATCAAATGGCGAAACGAGAATGGTTTGAGGGGGGGGGAATTACTGATCCAGGAATCAAGCATCCTTCCTCGGTATTTGAGGCCTAATAACCGCTTCCAATGGCCCCCGAAAAACGGATGGAGAAACAAAAGTGGTTTTGGTGATGTGTAGAGAGGAATAAATTGGAATGCCTCCCAATCCAGGACGACAAGCCCGGCATCCCTAATTATCTTTCGAATTTCGGACAGGCTGCAATGGTAAGGACGACCCCATCCTGACGTCCAATGCCACACATAGCTATAAATCGTATTGAGACTCCAGAGATTTCCGACTTCGAGCGCGGCAATCCCATCGGTTCGTAATACTCGAGCAACCTCGCTGATAACCGCGCGTAGGTTCGGAACATGGTATAGAGCTGTATAGGAAAAGACAAAGTCGATTGAACGATCATGAAGGGGCAGCGCGGAAGCGTCGGATTCGACCAACGTGAGGTTAGGTGGAATATCTTTAGCGAAAGCTGTCTTAAAGCTGCCCAACATCTTGTTGCTAAAATCAACACCCACCGCACTTTTCACGTGAGACAAGTGCGGTAATAAATAAACTCCAGATCCGCAACACAGATCTAAAACATCTTTTCCGTGTCCGTATTGCGCAATCAACGAAGCGCGCTGATTAATAATCTCCCGGTCATAACTTGTTGTGGGATTAAGTTCGAGATTCTTCGCCGAGTAGTTCGTCTCATAGATCTCGTGGTTGGGGTTCTCAGGGCTCATAACACCGTAGAAGAATAGAGTCTCATTCCCGTTAGTCAATCAGCCGGATTACTTCCTTTTCCAGATCACGAAATTCCCGTAAGTCCGTGCTGGAGTGTAGTTCTTTGAAACGAAAGCGTGAACGGGATCGACTTGTGGATCTGTCGAATAGGCAATCACTTTCGGAGAAGAGTTTTGCACCGCAAAGAGCGGCGAGCGACCCCTTTGCACCATGGTATCAAGCATGGATAGCCTCCATGCAACAGGAAAGAAAAAGTATGTGGCATCAGATGCCTGAATGGCCTGGGGCATATCAGTCAGGTAATTTAGAACCGCACACCCGATATACGTCAGGAGGTACTTACCTCGGTCGTCTTGTTTCCTCAAGAAATACACCGTTTGATCGATGGATTCCATAGTCTCTCTATTGCTCAGCGTTCCCGCTAGCTTCGGTAAGCTGGACCGGTACGTATCTTGAACGGGTAAAAAAGACAGCTTGGCCACATACTGGGGTAGCGCAATAAAAAGACAGAATCCCATGAGAAACCCCTTTTTTAATTTGAGGCCGAAGGGAATCAGTCCCGAGGGATCAGGCCCGGAACCGTAGGCCAAAATCAAAAAAGCATAAAGCATAAACGGGACAATATTTCCCGTGCTCAAAAAGCGGTTAGTCGAACTTATGCATATCAATGCAAAGTTTGAACAGCTCAGAACCGCCAAAAAAAGAGCACAAACAGCGCCCCTCCAGTTTTCAGTTTTAGAAAAATGTAGATAAAGAGAGCGAACGGAAAATGCGGTAAATAAAACCATCCATGCTGTCAGAAAATAGGCAAATCGAAAATAGTACCCTGTTGGTCCCTTGTACGAGAGAAAGATGCTCATTCCTATCGTGTAGACCAAAAAAGATGCGAAAGCGGTGGGTCGAGAGATTTTTCTCTCTAGCATCCGACCTAGTATCATCGAGACGCAATAGTGAATGGGGATAAGATAAACAGTGAATCCGAAAAAGTGATAACCACAGGCAGCAATGCGACGAAGAGGGTTTTCGCCTTGGATCGATTCCGTTTTGACCCGATATAAACCGTTAAACCAATCAAAAAATAGATCGTGGTTAGAAAGCCACAGACCTGCCGCCAGAATGCCCACACCAAAACCGACTAGAGTCCAAAGCGTATACGAGCCGGCACCTAGTTTATGCTTTCTCTCGTATAGGAAGATACTTGCCATTACCGTAAGGACGACGGCGGGAATCGTGATATATGCAAGCGACGAGCCTGCCAGGAGCAAACCGGCTGCTAGACTCGTGGTCCGACGGAGAAGTTTGTTTTCCAGGTGGAATCCCTCAATCCAAAGTGCGGAAGCCAGGGCGAGAAGATCCGACGACACAATGTAGTAAACAAAGATCCAGAAATCGTTAGGGTTAATGAGAACTGTGGTCGCCCATGCGGCGACTAGTAGAGTTGGGGGAAGGAACCGGCGCAAGGAAAACAGAAGGGCTCCGAGCGAAAAAGCGTGCACTAAGAATCCCAGGCTGCGGGCCAGAAATAACTGACCCATCTCAGGTAAAATATTGAAAAGGGGCACCATCCACACGAATGACCAGGCGAAGGTAACGTTGAGCTCATCTCGAAAGGGGATGTCCCCTAATAGAATGCGATAACCAGCGGAAAGAAGAAGCCCCTCGTCGCCTTCGGGTATTCCATAGCGCAGTCGGAAAATCCCAAAGAAAACTACGGCCAGGATTGAAACGAGGGTAAGGGTTTTTTCCATTACAGCGATTTTACCTGCGATAATTTCATTTCTGATTACAGGTAGGGTGTCGATTTGACAAGGATTTTTCGGTATGACACACATCGTGAAACCGTCCCTTGCAATTTAAAAATGGTATTCAAGGTAAAGACCCTTTCTCAAAATCAGAGAAATCTAATTTGGTATGTGGCACCCGCCGTTCTTACTCGCGGGTCATCCGTGTTACTTCTGCCGATTTATTCGCGTCTTTTGACACCCGAGGAGTACGGTAGGGTGGGGGTGGCCCTAGTTATCTCGGGGTTGCTACGCCTTGGAATTCTCCTAAACCTAGAAAACCTCTACTTCCGTTTTGTATTCGGTAGCTTTCGGGAGATCCACGCTGAGGAGCAAATAAGTCTTGGCGGGATGATTCGATTTCACCTAGGGATCTTGTTTATTTTGTTACCTCTCCTCTGTCTTCCTGGCCACTTCCTGGTGGCTAGGTTTGCGTCCAATATCCCTTTAGATTTTATCTGTTTGGCTATCGGTGCATTGGTTCTTGGAAGCTTGCAAACACCACTGTCAGCCTCGCTAAGGGCGAAACAACAGATCAAGCGGCTTTCGTATTTGCAACTTTCCGGGTTTGTGGCTGAAGTGTCGCTCATTCTATTGGGGTTGCTGGTTTTTCAATGGGGCGCCGTTTCTATTTTGGTGGGTCAGGTGTTCGGAGGCTTAATACTTTCACCGTTCTTCCTTCCCTATTTTTGGAGAGGGATTAGAGAGAAATTCGTATGGCGCGCGAGGGGCGAGTTCTTTAGGAAAGCGTTGGCCTTCGGCCCCTCTACTTTAGCGATTACGGGGTTCACCATTGTAGATCGTTTCTTACTCAACTATTTTAGAGGTCCGAGCGAGACCGGAATATACATTACGGCCTATCAGATCGTATCGCTAATGGTAGCCGGGATATTTTTGTTTAATCAGCAGTGGCAAGATCTGACGTTTCAGTCAAGAGGCGAGAACCGCAGAATAGATCTCTCCAAGCTTTTTCTAAATAGCCTGAACCTCTTTCTCTACGTGACCGCCTTGTTAGCTATTTTGGCAGAGCCGATTGCACAGTATTATTTAGGGCCAAAGTTTAGAGACGCCGGAAGGCTGATCCCGTTGCTGGCGGTTATCGGGTTGCTGCGCGTGCCGGAGTGTTTTTTTGAGAACATTGGTTTGGCTGACTTAAATAGGCCACTGTTGGTCAAGACCAACATTGTGGCACTGGGAAGCTTTGTGGTTTTAAACGTGATTTTGGTCCCTCGTTTTGGGGGAGTGGGGGCTGCTTGGGCAGGCATTATCTCGCTGAGCCTTTATCTTATTGTTTTCTACCGCAATAACCTGGTGGAGCTTAGGGGCAGCTTTTTCCAATTGGCTAGGACGAGTTGGCTGCCGTTGGGCGTTTTGGGGACAGCGTTGGCGGGTCCTCCGTCATTGGAAATTGTATTGCCTCTATCAATGGTGTTAGCAACCTGTCTCACTTGGCGGTTCATACGTTATTTTGAATTTCTGGGAACGAGTTGCGGCGAGGTGGTAAGTGGCGTCTAAAATCCCCATCAGTACCGTTACGGTAGTAGGGGCTGGCATTGGGGGGTTGTATGCCTCGTACCTGCTTGCGAAGGAGGGCTTCAGGGTTCAAGTCGTGGAGCGATCAAACGATGTTGGGGGGCTTGGCAGAAGCATCCATTTCCAGGGCTACCAGATGGACATTGGGCCCCATTATCTGAGTTTGCACCGCAATTCGAATACATTTCGAACGATTCAAGAGGTGATGGGCGAGAGAAACCTCATTGAGCTCAAGTCCATAGATTCTCAATATACGGGTCTCTATCGAGGTCAGGTAGTACGGGGAACGAATGTTTCTTTGATTTACGCTTTGCGCGCCGAGGGCATTAAGTCTGTTACTTGCGGAATTTTATCCTTCGTGGCGGCCCAGTGTGGCCGCCCTTTTTCCAAGAAAGCGATTACCCCTTGTGATTTATTGGTGCAGCGTTATGGTCGCTATCTTTTCGAGCGCTCTTCTAAGCCCACGATTCTCCACGCTTATGGAACGCTTGAGGTATCCGAAGAATATGTCAACGGCGCTTTCCCTAAAATTACATTCGGTAGCGTTTTCCAACGGCTGAGTCGTCGAGTTAGGCGACAAGTTCATGATGGCTCTAGCGTTATTCATTTCTACCCCCGCTTGGGAATGGGAAGTTTAGCCGAGGCGTTAAAGAATCGCATAGTGCAACTGGGAGGTGCTTTTTACTTTGGCCAAACGGTAGAGAGCGTAGAACGAAAAAAAAAGCTAAAGACATTGCGCCTGGACGCTAAGGGCCAAAAGAGCACTCTTGAGAGTGAGGCCATTGTTTATACCACCCCTTTACCCACCGAGACGGCCAAAAACTCAAATAATAAATCACGATCATTTAACTGTTTGATGACCTTTTTGTGTGTAGGGGTTGAGCGTATTTATGATGGGTGGGTAATCGGCGACTTCGACAACGACAAGATGTTCTTTCGAATGTCTCAGCAAAGCTTTCTTAGTCTCGATATTGCTCCCAAAGGGAAAAGCCTTCTTTGTGTCGAAACCCGGTGCCAATCCGATTATCCACTTTGGCGAGCTTCAGATAATACGGTAGCGGAATCGATTATCAAAGAGTTAAAGAATCTAAAAATATTGAAAGATGTGCCGGTTGAACATTCCAAGGTCATCCGTATTCCTGGCCTCTATCAGGTTCATGGATTTGGTGACGAAAATGTGAATGTTGAGTTCCTGGATTCGATAAATTCCTATGGCAACGAGTTTCTGATTGGTGCGCCCAAGGATGCCGGTACCGTATTGGTGGACCGCGGCAAGGGCGTGCAGGAGTCGTGGTTAGGGGGCGTCCACTACGCCTTTACCCGCTCTGAAATGATCGCGGAATCGATAGGAGGGCGGGAAAGCCGGCCGACACAGCCCAAGCAAAGAGGGGGGGCGCTATGTGCGGAATCGCCGGTGTAGTGGCACGAGATCTGAGTGCTGTTTCTCCCGAATCCAGAGAGGACCTGTTCGAGGCTGTCCGCTTTCGGGGGCGAGACGATCAAGGAACATGGACGGATAATCAACATGTCTTTTTTAGTCATAGCCGTTTAGCCATCATCGATCTGGCGACTGGTAGCCAACCCATGCAAGATGGTTCGGGCCGTTTCGTGATTGTTCACAATGGCGAGATTTATAACTACTATGAATTGAGGGGCGAGCTTGAGAGCGCCGGCGCACGGTTCTTAACTCAAAGTGATACTGAGATCATCCTTGAGGGGTTTCGGATCTACGGAGCTCGATTCTTTGAGCGAATGAACGGGATGTTTGCCTTTGCCATTTGGGATAAGAAGGAGCGAGAAATCACTTTGGCCCGAGACCGCTTGGGAAAAAAACCACTCTATTATTTCCAGAAGGGGTCTTTATTTGGCTTTTCATCAAGCCTGAGGTCTTTTCGTTCGTTGCCGGGCTGGGAGCCCAAGTTGTCCCTGCCGGCCCTTGCCTTTTTTTCCCATCAGGGCGGGTTTCCACGAGGAAAGACCATTTATGAATTCGGGCACTCGTTACCTGGTGGAAGTTGGGCGCAGCTCAGTACGACCTCGATGAAGTTAAAGATAGAGACCTACTGGTCCATAGATTTCAAGCCAGGGAAAACAAAAGCGGCAGAAGACCCGCTCCTGGAAGAGTATGGCTCTATCCTTACTGACGCCACTAAAATTCGTTTGAGGAGTGACGTGCCCTTGGCGCTGAGCTTTTCAGGCGGAGTGGACTCGGGCACCATTGCGTCGATCTGTGCCAAGCGGCTTAACTTTTTTCCTACGTGTTTTACGATCGATTATGACACTGAAAGTGATCGGAGTGAAGAGGTGGCGATCGCCTCACGTGTGGCACGTTACTTAGGGCTGGACTGGAAATTTATTCAGTTTGATTATCACAGTAATCTCTTGCCTCAGCTGAGAGCGAGTTATGCGTACTTTGATCAACCCTGCCATCAGCTCGCTTTAGTCTATTCCCAGCGCCTGTATGAGCAGATTAAACCCTTTGCAACGGTGGTGATTTCTGGGAATGGGTGTGACGAGATGTTCACTGGTTACAACGGCGATGAGCGCTCCCGCCAACTCGATATCCTCTTGGCTGGGATGAATGTAACGCCGACCATCTTGCGTAAGTGGTTACAGAAAAGTTTGGAGTTTTTAGGACAAAAAACCAATAACCCTTGGCTACTAAAGCCCGCTAGTTATTTGTATCCGTCGGTTCCGCAAGGTTTTAAAAACGATTTGAGTCGGTCGCCAATGCCGTTTTCGATGAGCCGAACGGTCAAGGGGGAGTTGGATTTTTTAATTAACGGCTTTGTTGAGGAGCTTATCGATGCCGGCGTGAAGAACACCTTGGACTTGCGGATGTACAAGGCACTGACCTGTGGGGCGGTGGACGCCAATTTTCGAGTTCCCGACATCTCGGGATTGGCCGCTCAAATTGAGGTGAGATCCCCTTACCTGGACTTTCGAATGGTTGAGTTCGCAAGTCGGCTGCCCCATCGTTACAAGATCAAGAACCCCCTTAACCACCGCACCAACAAGTATTTGCCGAAACGGTACTACGAACGCCTCGTCCCAAGAGAGTTAGCCTGGGCCAGTAAGAAGGGAATGGGAGCCAATCTCAAATGGGATGTCAGCATCGTCAAAGATGAGAATTTTAGACAAGCCTTTGAAGAGTCTTACGATGAAATTGATCGCGCCGAGTTGGATTCCACACCCTACCGGCATGCCTGGCGTTCTTATTGCCAAAAGCCCCCGACGCCTGGCCAATACTCACCCTACGCGGGCTTGATGGTGAACGGCTTCATGTTGGGCAAATGGTTGTCGGTCTGGACAGAGGATTCCGTTTTAAACAAGAACATAAGAGCAAGCGGCGCGACATAATCTCCGAAACGTTCTATGAATTCCCAAACGTAGTCTCCTGAAAGTGGGTATAAAAGCTCGGTGGCGACTTTCCACACCAAAATGAGCGCCCAAAGCGTAGGAGATCGCACGAATAGAACCGCTACAGCGAGAATTAATTCCAGCCACCCCATTCCATACAGTAACTGGGATGCAACTTGCGGCACGGGGGTTATTCCGACGGCCAGTAGCTGATCGATCAACATCTTCTTGTTTTGAAATGCACCGAAGCCGCCATGCCCCAAGAGGAGAAGGGAAATGGTAATTCTAAGGCACCATTCAATAAACCGAATTTGTCTACTAGTGAGAGTAGTAGGCACTTCAATTTTCTTGAACCAGTTTCCTTTACCCAGGGTCCAGGTCCCGAGGATGAGCAAGACGAATGGAATGCCATAGTTTCCTGCGCGCTCCCAAAACTCCCACATTCCCTGTCCGGCAAGAGGGCGAAGGGATGCCGTGAAGGTGCACCAGAATACCATATACGCCAGAACCGCTCTACACGGCCAAAACAAAGCGCTGAACCCGAGGCTGACATCCGACAATCCTACGTAGGGCATCGTCGCCCAACCGAAGGACTCAGGTATTCCAAAAACCCGATAGTACGCGAGCCATGTGGCTTTCGTTATTAAGCCAAAGGCACCATGCCCGACGAAGCAGAAAAACACACCTATCCTAAGGCTCCAATAAAAGCCCACTAATAACTCTTTCATTTTACACCCTTAGTAAAAGGACTACCTCGGTATTGGTGTAGACTTCCTGTCGATGTCGGAAAAATACCCGAAGTATTCCGGGTTAGTTATTGCTGTCGGCCATTCGTGTTCGAGTATTTTGCCAATAAATTTCAATTCACCATTTCCAAGGGGTTCAACGATATAGGCTCCGCCCTCCGGAATATCGTCAATGCCATCTAATACAATCTTGTGACTAACAACTAGAGTGTTTGTACCCACTGCCGGAACCTCAGAGAGGTAGGTTCGAATTACCGCAAAAAACTGCTCCATTGTCCAATCCGTACCACGGGCATAAATCAAACCGAGTATCAGTTCTGGTTTTGTGAGAGCCATACCCTCCGCGGTGTCTTGGCACCTACAGTAGGGACTTGAGACTACTTTCCCTATAGGAATACGAAGGTCTCGAATCGCTTGCCCCACTCGGAGCGAAGCGCTTGTCCCGTATTCAGACAACATTCGCTGTTTTAGGCAGCCTTCAAAATCTGTTAGCTTCAATTGGCCATGTGGACCTAGGAAATCACTGGGAACGGCTACTTTGTCAGTGTGCCCATGCCGACTGTAAATGTTATAGCCACCAATTCGAAGCCGATCGAGCAGGGTTTTTCCAGAGCTGAAAGCAATTTTATCAGGGGTTGTAAACTTGAGTTCCTCTGGCATGGCAGGCGAAGGGATGGGACTCAAAGTAGGCGCGCCCGCCTCGGGATCAACCTGCCCGCCGACCTGATTGGACGTCTCCGAATTACCGGCAAATTCGTTACACCCCGCAAATAACAATACTCCGATAAAAAAAACCTTTTTCATGGCAACCTCACAAAGAAAACATCTACGTTAATCTTAATCTAATAATGATATCTTGAAAGTGAAGTAGCGCAAAAAACTCGCATTCTTTACTTTAGGACGGCCAGACAAAATGGCCCGACAGGCTCAGTTCGGCCGCCATCCTGTCCCAATGCGGGACTAAATGGCAAAAACGAGTGTCCATTGCGGGGGGTCTGGGCCAGTGCTAAAAAGGGCGGAAGTGAAACTTAAGATAGTGACCCACGCTCAAATTTCAAAAGAAGTATGGGCTGCCTATGTTAATCAATGTCCAGAGGCTTGGTTTTGCCATCTTTCAGAAACGATCCGGGCCTTAGCCCTTTGGCCCGGAAAAAAAGATGTAAGTTTTGCGGTTACCAATCTTGAAGATGAAATTCTTGCACTCGTTCCGCTTCACGTTGTAACAAGAAAATTTTCTCCCTTCTTTGATATAAACCGTCTGGAATCAACAGGGGGGCCTGCCTTTTCGTCTAATCTCACCCCTAAACAAAGAAGGGAAGTCAATGCTCTGATAATGGATCATCTAGTAACGCTGCATGGAGAGTACCGGGTGTGGGAGAGTAACATCTCAATCTCTGCGATGACCCCCGCTCACATCGGAGAAAAATGTCCTCGTGTCAATCCGCTTTTAGAATTGGGATTTGAAAACCGCTCAACTCAGACTTGGGTCGTCGATCTCAGAAAAACTGGAGAGGAGATTTTGCGCTCTTATTCCGAAACAACCAGAAATGAAATTCGTAGGCTACTAAAGTCAGAGCACTGCATTCGTGAAGCCTCAGGCTCAAATGATTTAGACATCTACTATAACTTACACCGCGAAACTTACCGACGAACAGGAGCCACTCCCCATCCTCGTTCTTATTTTGAGGCCATCTTCAATGAATTTATTCCTAAGAAATTAAGTCGCATTCTGTTCTTTGAGAAAGAACGCAAAGTCATTGCGGCGCAAAATAGTTGTTTTTTTAAAGGGGGGGCGTCCTATTGGACAGGTGCCTCGCGCTCTGAGAAGTCCGGTGGTGAAACGAAGTTGCTGTGCCACACTCAAATTCTTCACGCGAAAACTCTGGGCTGTGACTTTTATGATGTTGGAGAGGCGTTTCCACAACGCCGGTCTGGTAAAGCTAAGGGGTTAAGCGATTTTAAACGAAGCCTTGGCGGAGCGCTTTATCCGATTTTTAGAGGGAATCTAAAATCCGAAAATAAGCCGCGGCAATTCGTGACAGCCCTGTATGACGTTTTCCGGACCGTACGAGAAGCATGAACCGGTGAAAAAGGCTCTACTGTTTTCTCTGCCCAGTCTCAACGATCAGTTAAGTGGTGCGAGCGTGCTCATTGATTGTCTCTTTAACGATTCCTTAGACCTTAAAACTTCCGATTCGTCTCCTAAGCTCCGCCAAAAAAAGAGCCACTTCTCGCCCGGAGAGAACGCGATGATCAAAGGTTAAATTGAGGGAGAGGGGATGATCCTTCTGGTCGGGGTCCCCGCCAATGCCGCCAATTCCGAGAATCGCGCTTTGAAACCGATTCAGGAGCGGTTGAAAATACGCCACCCCTTGCTGAGAGAGGTCGGTTACGGTCACGGTGCTTCCTGCCAATTCATCTGGGGTGAGTTCGCCCCCCATGTATCTCATCGAGATTTCGAGAAGTTTTTCGAACCACTGGTGCGTCGTTAATCCATCTCCGCGGTTAACCGTCACTACTTTCAATCCTTTCCCCAGGTCGACAGCAACTCCGATGTGAAGTGAATTGTAATAGTGGCAAGCCCCGTCGAAATAGAATGCGTTGAGTCGGGGATAGTCCAGAATCAGTTTTGAGAATGCATTCAAAATGATAGGGGCCATCGAACCGTTGAATAAATGGTTTCGGCGTAGGGTTTCGAATAGGGGCTGTGCAAATAATTGCATCGAAAGAGTGGAGCTCAGTGCATTCTGGTTTCCCCAGGTCAGGCTCTCTATCTCGCTTCTCTTTTGAAGGCTCACTTTTTCGCTTGTATAAGGAATATTGGGAAGAGTGGGAGTGGGTAATTGCTCCGTGGGAGAGCCCGTTTTAAGGATCTCTCGTGCAGTTATCATTCCCTTTCCCAGAAAACTTAACGGTGAAATGCCACCTTGCTCGAGAAGAGTTCTTGCCTCTTTCGAAAAGCGCGTGTTGGTGGTCTCATCTGACGATAGAGTGGGCACCACTTGCGTTGATTGTGCCTCTTCCTTGGAGTCCAGAATGAGCGCTATCACCTGACCGACAATGACCGACGCCCCTTTTGGAACGAGTGGCTGAATAAAACCGGCTCTTTCACATTGCACGGTAAAGGACGCTTTGGATGAACCCAAATCGGCAATATCCTGACCAATCTCCACAAAATCCATCCCAGTCACGTACCAATGGGAAAGTTCAAGTTCGGTGTCGTTTGAATTGATCTGGGGAGCCTGGATTTTAGTTATCATGAAACCGCCTTCAGCACGCAGTCGATAATAGGCTGGATGCCGGGGAGTGCTTCGGCCTCCAATGTTTTACTCGCCGGGATTACCGATGGCCGAGCAAAGACTCGAGAGCAATGAATCTTAAGCGCCGAAGCCTCAGTGAACTGGGAAATCACCTCGGCGCCAAATCCGCTGAAGCCCTGGCCCTCTTCGGCGACCACTAGGACTCTGGCTTCTTCAACAACTTTAAGAAAGGGAGAAACACTCCAGGGATAGATCTGAGAGGGAATTAAAACCTGACAGACGAGATCGTGTTCTTCAAATAGGGTGTCGGCCGCTTCTAACAGGGTTTGTGCCACGCCTCCGTAACCTACGAGGGTTACATCGATCCTATTTGCCTGAGGTCGGATCCAAAGGGTCGGGAACTCCTCATCTGAAATTTTGCCGACGAAGCCCGCAGGCAACTCACCAGTCAAATAGGATGAATAGAGGAGTTTATTCTCGATGACTAAAGTTGGTCCGTTGGTCTTAAGCAGAGGGAGATAGAAATAACGCGGGTGTAGCAGGTTATGAATGGCAACTATTCTCAGTCCGGCGATGCCAAAAAAATGCTTTTCGAGCGACTGACTGTGGGTGGGACCGTACCCTCGATGTCCACCCATCGGGGTTCGAATAACAATATTAGCGGTTACTTTGCCGGCATACATGGCCCCAAATTTCGCAGCGTGATTCACAATTTGGTCGAAGGCCAGGCCCGCGAAGTCACCGAACATGATTTCGACGAACGGGCGATAGCCTTCCAAGGACAATCCAGTAGCCAGTCCGACTATGGCTGCCTCGGAGATGGGAGTATTTAAAACGCGATCAGCAAAAGCGACGGACAGCCCCTCGGTGGCTTTGAAGGCACCGCCATACGGAGACACAATGTCTTCTCCCAAAAAATAGACAGAAGAATCTAATTCTAGCATTTTTAAAAAAAGGGCAGCCATTTCCTTAACCAGTCTCGTATGAGGGGGAATGGGTCTGGGGTGCCACGAAGGAGAATTGGGGACTGTCGAAATTTGTTCGGTCGACGCGGGTAAATCACCCGAGGCCCTTTCTACCGCTTCGTCGACCACTCGCGTTACCTGAATTTCAGTTTCTCGCAATAGCGCGGTCCCTTGAGCCATGAGGATGTTAAGCGGATCCTGTGCCTCGAACTTTTTTATCTCCTTTGGATCGCGGTTGTCGTCACCTTTTGAATGCGGTTTCAGGCGATAGGTGTCTACTTGAATAAAGACCGGCCGTCCGTCGGTTCGGATCTTGAGAACACTCTCCCGGAACATCCCATGAAGGGTCTGCCAATCCCAGGTATCGCCGTGATAGGTTTGGATTCCGAAGCTTTCGGGTCTGAGACAGATGGATCCAGCCATCGTTTCGTGCTGAGGCGTCGACTGAGCATATTGGTTGTTTTCACATACAATCAGCAGAGGCAGTTCCCATTTTGAAACAATGTTCAGGGTTTCATAAAGGATACCTTCACCGAGAGTTCCGTCCCCGATCATTACGACCGAAATACTACCGCCGCCCCGAATTTTTCTGGCCCAGGCGAGTCCTGCGGCCACTGGAACGATGCCCCCTTGAATACCGTTTGAGTAAAACCCTTGATTGCACAGGTGCTGGCTTCCTCCGATTCCGTGACAGACACCGGTAAACTTTCCCATAACCTCAGCGATGAGGCCGTACGCATCTTCGAGATAGGATAAATAGTGGCCGTGGCAGCGGTGGTTGGAAAATAGAGCGTCGCCCGCCTTTAAACACGGTGCCAACGTAGCACCCACAAACTCCTGACCGATGCAGGTGTGGACCGTTCCTGATAGCTTGCCCTCGGAAAAAAGGTCTAACAATTTAAGGTCGACCGCGCGAGAGAGCATGGCCTTGTAAAGAATAGAGCGCTGCAAGTGTGTATCCAGTTGAAGCACTCTTTAGACCCGCGCACTCACCTTTGTTTGAACTAAATCAATCAGGTCCCCAATGGATTTAAGCTGAGCGACATCGGAAAAATGAAATTTAACCCCGTGCTGTTCCTGGATCGCGCCGATGATAAGCATGTGGTTGAGCGAATCCCATCCGGGAACATCAAACGGCGTGAGCTCGCGACGGAGTTCAAAATCTTTTCTTCGGAGAACTTTGCGGAAAGCGCATTCAATGTTGTCTTCTATTTGGGCCATCAGACACCTAAGACTTCTTTCACCTAAAACTTCTTCCCTGAAATCGGGGGTTTCCGGATGTTACTGCGCTTGATTTAGTAATGATTTAGCCGGATTAGCAAGCGGTTTTTCGAGTGCGGGTTCCTGCAGTTGAATCGATTGCCATTGCACTTTTCTGGCCAACCAATCTCCCAATTGCTTGCTTGCGGTAGGGGTATCGAACCAGTCCAAATGAGACATATCGGTTACAAAGTAAGCATTGGGATTCATGTCCATGTATTGAATTTTATTCTTCGCTAGCCAAGTCACTACATCGTGCAACTGGTCCCGTTGGAGGTTGTTTTCCAGCTCATAAAGCTCGGGAGATACGGGTGCCCTAACGACTACCAGCTGATAGCCTGGGCTTGAGTATCGCTCGGTAAGTCTATGGAGTCCCATCCATTGTTTCCGGCTCCAGTCACGTTTGAGTCCCTCGGCATACAATTCAAATTCGGATCCGATGATGTTTCTATGAATCTGTGCTGCCTCACGATTGGGGAGATACACGCGGTAAATGGTCTGTCCGTCTGGTTGCAGCACCTGGCCGTATCCGTTCGACGCTCGTAAATAAATGTATAAGGCCGTCAGCCCCAGATCCCCAGAAAGGAGACCTAACGCGAAACGGGAAAAGTGCTTGTGAACCTTAGGAAATTCGTCAATCCCGAGTGCCCCTCTAACCGAAGCGGATAACGAGCGCTCCAAACGGTCCAGCGAACTCCGATACCTATCAAATAATCCATTCTTCCGGGCAAGGCTCCCAATAACTTGGTCGCAATCTGGTCCCACCATCATTGTCGGGGAATACTCTAAAATGAGGAGGCGCGGCTGAGGACTGGTCAGGCGTTTCTCAAACGTGTCATAGCATTGGGCTATGTTACCAAAATTGTAGGCTCGGACGGCTTTATCCAACTTCACAACTGTTCGAACTTGTTCCACGGCCACATTCGGGCTGAAGTCGGCCATTAGCCTCGAACTTCCAGCGAAGGCTATCGGAACATTTTCGGGTAATCCGTACTCCAAGAACTGCTTTCTAGATTCGACTATGCGGTTGCCCTCGTCTAGAGCGGAGTACTCGACATATTCAATGTCTGTGAGCCAGGCGATCCACCGGCCTGACCGGGAGAGACAGAAAACAATCGCGACAAGCGGGATGATAAGCCTCAGAACGGCCATTTTAGAATTGGAAGTAGATGAAGTCGGCATTGGGACCTGGACCTATTAGAATTAACAACAGGTAGCATAGAGTCTCACCATATTCGAATCGACCCGCGCTGGCGGACCGGGTTTTAAAACCTTGTAGGCTGTAGAACATCATAAATAGCAAGAGAGTCAGTCCGCCTTGAATCATCAGTCCCCCGTGAATACTCGGAGGATGAAAGGCCATGGCTTTCCAATAGGTGACCGTATAGTCCACCGAAGGGGCCCGAAAAGGAACCCAGACAAAAAGCAAAATCATCCAGGTGGCCACAGTGGAAATGATTTTTCCGATTCGTGTGAGCAAAAACGGTTGGAAAATACCGGTCCGACCCAGTGTCTTTTCAATGACTAGAATTGCGCCGTGCAAGGCTCCCCAGAGAATGAAGGTCCAACTGGCCCCATGCCACACTCCACTGATGACAAAAACTAAAAAGAGCAAGGAGTACAATCGGGAAGGGTGTCGGATAGCCAGCGGGTAGTAGAGGTAATCTCTAAACCAGGATGTCAGCGATATGTGCCACCTGCTCCAAAAATCGGTCAGACCGCGAGCCAGGTAGGGTAAATTGAAATTCTCGTTAATGTGAATGCCAAATAATCGAGCACAGCCGATTGCTATGTCGGAATAGCCGGCAAAGTCTCCAAGGATTTGAATTGAAAAGGAAAGAATGCCAATCCAACTTTCACCCCCCAATTGGTTTGCCGGCTTGGAAAATACACTTTGAGTGATGTTGGACAGGTTGTCCGCAATTACCACTTTCAAAAAAAAACCGCGGGTAATTCGGTAGACTGCAAATTGCCAATCCATTAATGAAAGTGATCGACGTTCGATCAGTTGGGGAAGAAAGTCGCGAGCCCGAACAATCGGGCCCGCTATAAGATGTGGAAAAAATCCAATATAAAGAATGTAATCGGTGACGCTCTTTGAGGGCGGAATCACCCCCGAATATACATCGATGAGATAACTCATGCTTTCAAATGTATAAAAGGAAATGCCGATAGGAAGAATGATGTCGAGGTAGGACGGGGAATAAGACGCCCCAATCCACGCGCCCACGTCACTACATATCGACTGAAAGAAATTGTAGTATTTAAAGAAAAATAAAAAGCCCAGATTTACCGCGATTGAAAAAAATACCCACCCACGGCGGTTAACGGGTTTTCGATAGATGTGATGCGCCACCCAATAATCCAGAAGGGCCGTTGTCAAAAGAAGTAGTAGAAAGGGGGGGAACCAATAGGAATAAAAAAACAGGCTCGCAAAGCAGAGGAACTGCTTAGCGCGTACAAACGGCAAGGCGTAAAAAGCCCCCAAAACAGTAACGAGAAAAAGGAGAAAAACAAAGGAGTGGAAGGCCATTTTTCAAATCTTTTGTGGGTTTAATGGTGCCTTCAAAGAGTGTCAATCTATGCGGTTCCCCCGTTCCCCGATGCAGCCCTAGACCCTACTACCCGTTTCTGTTCCATGCTAGTGTGCGACGGGATGCGAGCCAATGCTAGAATTGCTTTTTGGGCGTTTCTCTATACGGCAAGCGCGGGGCTTCTGATTCAAAAGATTTTATTGCCCTATTTATTGCCCTCTCTCCACGCGGGGCATGGACTGATGGCCGGAACCGATTCGGTTGGCTTCCACGCGGAGGCGGTCCAGATGGCCGATTATATCCAAATATATGGATGGAGGGCCTGGTGCCTCTTCCCTTTGCGGGGCTCGCCGGTCGCCATTGCCGCTCTTCACTATGTGTTTTTGCCTAACGAGCCTTGGGTGCTGATCGGGTTTAATGCAATCATTCATTCGCTATCCTTCATGACTTTGGTGTTCTTGATTGAAGAGTTCACCCGTACGAGACCAGCAGCACTTTTCGGTGCCGGCCTTTTTCTTCTCATGCCCAGTGGTGCCACCTGGTACTCGCAGATTCACCGGGATGGTTACTATATTCTCGGTGTTTTTATTTTTACTCTGGGTTGGGTAAGGATAATGGGGCGTTATGAATCGAAGATGCTTTTGGCCCGCTCTGTTTTACTGGTGGTCTTGGGAACGGCAATTTCATATGTGGCCCGTCCGGCAGTTAGTTATATGGTTTTGTTGTCAGCTATTCCCATCTGTCTCATATTTCTAGTTCGCAAAGTGATTAGCGATCGAGGCAGGATTGGCTTCTGCTGGAGCGAGATTGTAATGGTGTTGGTACCATTGCTGCTTCTTTGGCCTCTTTCTAAACCTCACCGGGACGGGGTTCACCAGTTTCCGAGATCTCCGCAGATTTGGGCGCCGTCGCCCCCATCCGCCGACCCTTGGTCCCAGACCACCCTTCCAAGGACACTTGACTCTCACCTGAAGAACCTGGCTCTGAAGCGGGATGGGTTCAGCTTGGCTTATCCCATTGGTAGCAACTATATCGATCAGGACGTTCGATTCCACAGCATCCGGGATCTTTTCGCGTATATTCCTCGCTCTCTTCAGATTGGCCTGTTTGCCCCGTTTCCAAATCGGTGGTTTGATTTTGATCCCTCCGTTGCGAGGCGAGTCTTTCGTGCCATGGTTTCTATCGAAATGCTAGCGTTCTACCTGGGTCTGTTTTCCCTGATCCTGTGGGGAAAACAAGTTTTCTTATCGACGTCATTCTGGTCGGCGGCCTGGATTCAACTGGTTCCGATTGTGATGATTGGCATTTCAATCAATGTGATTGGCGCAATACATCGATACCGGTTTGGAAATCTGTCAATTCTCGCCTGTCTTGGCTTGGGGTTTGCTTTCCGAGCCCTTGTCGAACGTAGAAGTTCGAAGCGTTTTTCGAGGCGATTTTGGCTACTCACCCGACAGGCTCCGGCTTAGTGCCGGTAATCCACAGAGACCAGCCCCACCTTCTCGCCCAGACTTTTTTTACGATTGTTGGAATGAAAAACGAAAACCCGGGGAGCATGAATCTGAAGCTACTATCGAGCTCGGTCCCCAGAACCCGCACCTTTACGGCAGCACTCCCGGCTGAGCTAAAAATATGCACCGCCTCGTGTCGTGTGATTGGCCAGGTGTGTGGGTTACCCTCGTGACGGGAGCCATCTCCGTACCGACTGGCCAACTCCAACGGTTTGAGAACAGGTATTTCTCGGTGAAGAAAGCCTTCCAGATACAGCACATGGTAAAGATACCAGAGCGAATGCCTATGGTAGAGCATGACTCCAAATTCGCCCCCCGGGCGAAGCACTCTGAGAAGTTCTTGAATTGAGGCCCCGAGGTCAGGCGAGTGATGGAGCACGCCCCAGGAATACACAAAATCAAATGAGGCGCTCGAAAATGAGAGTTTGCGGGCGTCTTCCTGGCGAACCGTCCCTGAATGGCCCAGTGTTTTGAAACGTCGCTGGGTTTGTTCAACGGCCACCGGGTTTAGATCTACGGCGGTTACATGGGCTCCTCGCGAACTCCAAAGGCTTGCCATGCAGCCCATCCCGCAGCCAATCTCGAGAACCTCTTTCCCTCGATATTTGTCGTAAGCGAATATCTTTCCAAACGGACCGCTTAAATCGTGCAGCGGCTGGTTCCATGAAAAAAGCCGTTCGTCAGCCAGGGAAAAAAAATCTTGGGAACCCAGTTCGGTGGTTACCGTTTCTTGTCCCTGGGGATATCGCGTGGTGCCGTGGACGGATCCATAGGTCATCGGATTTTTTGCCCACCAGTCGGAAACAGTCGAAGAGTCCTGTATTGGATTAACGGTGTCCTCCCAAGAAATCCCAGGTTACCAAGATGGGAGACGCCAATATAAAAAAGAGGACGTATGCGGCTTCGCCCAGCCAAAAACGCTCCATAATGCGCCGGAGAAGGATAGACACCCACGTATTGATGGATAGCGTAAAAGTTCGGCGTCTTCCGTTATGCACCGTTACACGAACGCCTGGAGACCGTTTCAAGAAAACTTGGAGCTCCGTTAAAAACCAGCCGTAGCCAATCGCATCGGGCCAGAACAGAAAAATTTCATCGGCTTTTTTCAACGGGTCTCTTTTCAAATCTTTTGCATCCAAGACCATCGATGGGTTTTGGGATTGGATCAGGGTTTCCATGTATTTAAGAGATTTGGCGTTGCGCTTATAGCGGCCTGCAAAAGCAAACTGGCCAAGCGCCCATCCCATGCGATGGGCCAGCCATTTTTTGTAGGGTCGATCGTCAGGAAAATAGGTGATTCCGAGTCTCACGATGAGTTAAAAGAACACAGTTAATCTCACATTTCAAATCCGCCTCCTCATAAAACCATGAAGGTTCCCTTGACTCCGACGTGAATAATGCCGAATATAGCTAGTAGAGTATGTATTTTCGAAGAAAATTATTAGCTTTGTTGCGGGGCGAGGTCCGGCGAGGAAAGAGTGTTCTGCTTCTGGGGCCCCGCCAAACGGGAAAAACAACCCTTCTGTCAAAGCTCAAGACGAGTAGACGCGTCACGTTAGCTTCGGTCCGTGAGCGCATTCGTTATGAGAAAGATCCTGAGATATTTTACGATGAAATCAGGGCACTAAAAAAAACTAAAGCGGTCCCGTTGGTCGTCATCGATGAGGTGCAGAAGGTTCCGGAGCTGATGGATGTGGCCCAAAGGCTGATTGACGAAAACCTGGCCCAACTGATTCTCACCGGATCGTCGGCGCGTAAACTGCGTAGAGGTAGTCATGTGAATCTCCTGCCGGGCAGGGTAGTCAGTCTTCGCCTGGATCCGCTGATTCTAGAAGAACTGGGAAAAGGCGAGCTGGGACAACAAGAAATCGAAACGACACTCGCCTACGGAACCCTTCCAGGAGTCGCCAAGGTGGCGGACCACGCCGCCAGAGAGCGAGATCTGAGGTCCTATGTAGAAACCTATCTCGAAGAGGAGGTGAGAGAGGAATCTTTGGTGAGAAACATTGGCCAGTTTGCACGATTCTTGGAATTAGCCGCTCTGGAATCGGGTAGAGTGGTGAACTTTTCAAGAATTGCCGAGGATATTGGAGTTAGCCCCCTCACCATTCAGGCGCACTACGAGATCCTTGAGGATTGCCTGATTGCCGAGCGTATCGACCCAATCACCAATAGTCAGACTCGGAAAAAATTAACCAAGGCGAGCCGCTACCTTTTTTTTGACCTAGGCGTGAGAAGGCTGGCCTGTGACGAAGGGGAAAAGCCCACGCCTGACAGAAGCGGGGAACTTTTCGAGCAGTTTATCGGACTTGAACTCGTGAGACTCATTCGCCTCTTCAGCCCATCGTCGAAACTCAGATTTTGGCGTGATCCGGACGGTCCAGAGGTTGATTGGGTGTTGGAACATTCAGGAAACTATACTCCCATCGAAGTGAAGTGGTCACAAAAACCCACCCATAAGGATGCAAGGCATCTCGAAGTCTTTCTTGAAGAATATAAAGCAAATAAAGGCTTCATCTTTTGTAGAACTCCCCGCGCATTTCAAATCGGTCATAATATCACCGCTATTCCGTGGACCGAACTCAACTCTACTTGGTTGAAAGCCATCACGCACGGCTAAGGACCCGATCATAAATGGATGCATACCTTTGCTCGGTTACGCGAGGCGACCAAGCTTCTTGGGCGATCTGGAATGCGCGTTCTCCTAGGCGAGCACGTGCACCATCGTCACCGATGAGCCTTTGGATGGCGGCTTCGTAGGCTTTTGGTGTGTTCTCGACCAGGAGGCAAATCTCATCAGTCAATTCGGGTACGGGGTGTCCCTGACGGCGATTCAAAATGACCGGAAGCCCGGTTAGTAGAGGTTCCAGAACGCTTTTGGATATTTCCCAATACTCGCTGTGGGTCACGAAGATATCGAAGTCGGCAAGCATGGAACAAAGATCGTCGTTGGAAACCACCTTCTTAAAAACCACTCGATCTGAAACACCCGCCCCATGGGCTACTCGATTGAGTTGCTCGTGATAGGCGCCATCTCCGACGAGAGTGAGCACGGCCTCTGGAATGTTCACGAGAGCCCGAATCACATTGTCCGGGTTTTTTTCTTTGAATTGACGTCCCACCGAAATCAAACGAATGGGCGAATGGAGCTGGTAATTGCGTTTTTGGCGAATACAGCTGTTATTGAGGAAATTATAGGCAACCTCAAAGTGAGTAACCCCCCGTCTTTCAAGGTAGGGAACAATGGGTCGATAAACCGGCAGTACACGATTGGCGCTATGAAGCACCGAGGTTTCAAACCGCCTGAGGGCGGTATCTCTCACTCGGCGAAGTGCCCCCATTTTACGGCTGCGGATATCTTCGTCGGGGTTGATATGCATGGAAATGACGTAGGGAGTTCCCAGGCGAAGCTTTATTTCACGTGCGGCAAAGGCGTTTATTGATGCGCCGTGGCAACGAATGAGATCGGGTCGAATGTTTCCGGCTAACTTTACCATTGGTCTGCACCATCGCCTGAGGAGCGCTGGGTTCCAGCCGAGAGTTTTGGCAAAATGCGCAATTCCGGTGGGAAAGCAATGGACGTGGATATTGGCTTTTCCAGCCATCTGTTTCAGCGCCCGATGATCGGGTGTCTCCGCATGGAGCAGAAAAAGATGGATCTCATCAAATCGATCGCCGGGATTATAATAGCGGTCGGTTACCTCTCCTTTGTGAATCCAATCGGAAATCTTGTCGGACGGAATTACGATTAGGGTCGCCATCGGTCCTGAGAGTAACCCTATCCCCGCGAGGAAAGCAAAACCTGCGAAAAGCATGACAGATTAGCCGGTCCCCGCTATGGGTTTCTGAGTGGCATTACCTTCGACTCCCCCAGCCCCAACTGGCCAAAAATCGGTGATGGCCCGTCTGTTTAGAACCGGTCGGGACCCGTACCAAGTTTATTTCAGGGCGGTTCAGAAACTGCGTCCCAGATTGCTGTGGGACCGAATCAACACCCTATCCCTACACAAAGGTATTCAGGGCGTATTTCTGCTTTTTTCGTTCGATTGTGACACCGCAGAGGATGCAGGGGTGGTTCTTGAGGTCGATTCCAAAATGAGGAGTCTCGGTCTTTGTCCCGCCTATGCCGTACCCGGAGAGCTTCTCATGCGTCATCAGTCGATTTACCAAGTGCTTCGTGATCAAGGCGCCGAGTTTCTGAATCATGGTTTTCTCCAGCACACAAGGTGGGATAGTTCTAAGACTCGATACGAAAGTACCTATTTCTATGACACCCTTTCCGCCGCTGAAATTATTCAGGATGTGACTGAAGGGCATCGGGTACTCAGCCAATTCCTGGGCAAAAACCCCTCAGGCTTTAGAACCCCTCACTTTGGGACCTATCAATCGCCCAAACAGCTTCAATTCCTGCATCGGGAACTCCTCAGACTGAATTATCGTTATAGCTCGTCGACAACGCCCTATTTCGCCTGTCGGTACGGTTATCCTCTTAAACTAGATGGCATCACGGAGATTCCGGTGTCGGGATCATTTACCAATCCGGTACGCGTGATGGACTCGTGGAGTTTTTACGCACAACCCAATCGGCGGTTTACTGGCGAGGACTATCTTGAAGAGGCGCACAGAATTGCACAACATATTAGTACTAGTAACTGGAACGGGGTACTGAACTTTTATGCCGATCCCTCCCATATCGCGCGTGACAATGGATTTTATGAAGCGATTCGCTGCTTGCGAGAAGTGGCGACCACCTGTTCATTTGATGGGCTTGTTCAATGCACGTAAATTGGCCTCTACTCCAATTTACGCGCGTGAAAATTGGATTACCGTCCAATTCACGCGCTTCTCAGTAATCCCGTTTGAAGTAGGCCGTGAGTATAGCTTCAAACGGCGGTGCGTACTCTTTGAAGGTTTTCATGAAGGGCCTTGAACGCGTTGAAATATTCGCGCGAGATGCGGTCGAGCAGCTGGGCAGCCAGTTTTTCATCGTAGGTATGAACGCTCAGGTTACGGTCATCCATTATTTTTGCCCAAACTACGGCATCGGAAATCAAGCCGCCCTGAAAGGCCTGTTCAAACACGTCTCTAGGAAAACTCGCCTGCACCCCCTTGAGGGCAAGAAAACTCTTCAGGGTCTTCCAGCTCAATTCGAAGACGAACTCGAAATGTTGAATAACCCCGGCGATCTCCTTTTTGCTTATGCTGGGGGTCGAGAGGGATTCCTCCAATGCTTTGAAGGCCTTATCGAAATTATTCAGGTTTTTTTCAAAGCGTTCGTTCATGTCGGTCCTTCCGGGAATAGAGAACAATTCCTTCCTGATGTATTCTACGCTTCAGCCCATCGGCTGCCCGATCCATTCTCACCAAATCGATCAGGTGAAGCGACGGTTTTTTCTCCCTGAGCCAGTTGCACGTGGTGGCCCAAACGCCATCCGACGCGTCGATACAGTCCACCGCAAAATCGTAGTCAGAAACCGGTTCGGCGTCCCCACGAGCCCGGGAACCAAACAGGTAGATGGTCTGTGGATTGACGTCGGCGATTAACCGTTCGACCACGAAACCAACGATCTTATCGTTCAAATAGTCCATGTCGAATCCTTATCAAGAATGGCCTCATTTGGGCAGTGATGATGAGTAGCAGGGCCATTTTATGCTCTTGATTACCTGAGGAGCGAGGTCGAATTTACACATTTGGCAAGGTTATTTGTGTAATATAAATCCAATTATACAAGGCTATTTGTTACGCGTACAAGCAGAGGCTTAGGGGGTCTGGGCGCGGACCATGCCCACTATGCTGGAGCCGTGCTCCCAATCGTGAAACTCTCGCCACGGAGTCCAGCCCTTTTTTTGCAAATCTCTGGTGAACCGATCGATCGGCTCTTTCGTGTAATCGGAGACTAGGACAAGGCTGATTCTCTTTTCATCAGTGATGTCATCCGAAAAAAAATGGGCCACGTCCGAAAATCCCTTCCACCTTTTTTTTTCGGCAAGGGTGGTCATGATCTGGAAGTCGGACAGATACTCTCCTAGGGTGAACCCACTGAGGACCTCTGAAAAATTTCCATATCCCACACCCACGAGGTAAAGTTTGCCAGCGAAACCATCCGTTTTCGCAGCCTGCATGGCTTGGCGATAAGGATAGACCAGTTGGGAGAGCACTCTAATATCACTGTATGGGGCGGTTGTTCTCAGGTCGACGGGAAGGTTGATGGCGTCGAGGCTTTTAAAAGTCATGCAGTTCCACACAGTGATTCCGCTCAGTAGCGCGGCGGAAAGCCACGTCGCATTTCTAAATATCTGGATAAGCCTGACGAGTCCTACAACCACAAAGGGGGCAACATACTCGGCCTGATAGCGCCCCATTCCCCACAATGTCGGTTCGATCGAGTAAAAAATAAAAAACAGTGACGCAAATCCTACGGCCAGAAGAAGTACCGAATAATCGCGTCGGTGACGCGGAATCAGACAAAACGCAGCCAGAAATAGAGGTGGGAGCATTACCGAATTCTGCATGGAATGAAGCGCAATGCCCGATTGGAGTGCAGAAATTACTTGCTGCAATCCCCCATCGGTGCCGCCGGCTCCAATGGCCTGGGTCGCGGGAGTACCGCGAATGAGAGCACTCAAAAAGGATGGAGCCATTGCGACCATGGGTGAAAGAGTCCAGAGCACCGAAGAACCGGAATGGTGCGAGTGGCGCCCACGCCAAAAGAGAATTGGAACGGCTATCAAAATCAGCGGGACATAACCGGCCACTGTGGGCTGTCGCATCAGCGTGAACACTGCAAGGATAGAGCCTAAGCGGATCCAGTGAATGCTCGAGGCTGAATCTGACCCATCCGAGCCAGAGTTCAGCGCCAAAAAGAGGAGTGTAAGTCCCGTGCAACTCCAAATGGACGGCTCCACCAGCAGGCTTACGTGCCACAGAACCGGAAGAGTGCCGGCGGCGAGTCCGCAGAGCCAGGCGAGCGATGGAGAAAGCCTGGTTTTTAAGCACGTTTTCTGGGTTGCGACCATGAGAGCCAGTAAAGCGAGGAACTGGGGAAGACGAAGGGCCCAGGTTGACATTGAAAACAGTGTTGGCGAAAGCCACAGGGGGAAGAGTCGCAGGGCGGGGTGAATATCCACGTTGCCGCCTTGTGAAACCAGAAATCCGCGCATTACCAAAAACGCCAAACCCATCGCGATCGCCTGAATTCGAGAGGATTGTTTGCGAATCAAGACGCATGCGATCAGTGCCGAAATCAATAAGGAGATATTGAAAATGGAAACGAGGTTCGACAATTTCCGGTCCAAAAGCCAGGGTATATGAGGGCCCAGTTGTCTGAGTGCCTTGATGGCGTGCACGTGGGCATACTGTGCGTGGAAAAGCTGATCGCCCTGGAGGTCGAAGTTAAGTTGATCGATGCAAAGAGCCAACAAAAGCAATGCGTAGCTCGCAAAACAAAAAATATCCCAGAGAGTTAGCGTGATCGTATCGCGAAATCTATCGTCATTTTGGCGGTTTAAAAAAAAGAGCACCACTGAAAGAAGCGCTATGGAGATGACAAATCTTGCGCCCAAGCTGGATGAGGCCACGGCCGCCATAAAGCCATAGCACCAGAAGGTCGCGAAGGTGAGAATGCTCGCCCAGGAAAACGAAATCCGAAATTCAGGATTTTTCAAGAGCCCAGGGAGAATCATGGCAATTGAGAGTCGGGCAAATTCCGGCTGTGCTCGCTGACCAGTTTTAGAGTCTCTTCGATTTCGCGGTCGATCTGTCCGGAGTGTTCAAACCCGGTGAGCCTCAACTTGTCGATCCGATAATCCAGCGGGTATGCAGTTTCGATTTGGGCCCCGGAGTTTATGGCTATCGGTGGCAAATAACCCAAGAGCGTTTGACAGCTGCGGGCAACCCGGTGGGCGATATCGATTACGCTATGAGCCGTTTCCCCGCCGAGGTTATATATCTCCCCCCCGAGAGTCTTGAGTCCCAGTAGATGGACTACCGAGCGAGTGACATCATTCAGGCAGATGAAATTTCTCTGACTCGCCCCCGAGGATCGAAGGGTCAATCTGCGATCGATGACGGCCTGTTTGCACAGGTCATTTCCAATGAGACTCCATCGATTTACTTCGAAATTCCGGGGAGCGCCGATTCCGTTTGAAAGACGAAGAATCACCGCATCCATCTCGCCCCGTCGAAAGCTTGCGTAAACGTAATCCTCGGCAATGCGATGGGAGACGGCGTAGGGGTGGATTGGGCGCGTTGCAGATTCCTCGGTTATGCATCCTTTCAAGGGACTTCCGTAGACATGGGCGGTTGATAAATAGAGAAATCTTTGAACCTTATTCTGGTGGGCCCATCGGAGGAGTCTCAGCGTCCCTTCGCCATTAACGGCTAGCGCGGCGATTTCATCGCGTTGGCTATCAATCTCATTGAGACCTGCCAGATGAATGATGGTGTCAAACCCGTTTTGGGGCAGAACGATTTTACTTTCTAGTGCCAGCGGTAATATTTCGGTGGAACTGGGCAGCCAGCTAGGGCGTACGTCGGGATGACGACTGGTAACGGCAACCGCGAATTGGTTTTCAAGCAGGTGCTGGGTGATTCTCCCCCCCAGATAGCCTAGTCCGCCCGTAACCAAAATCCGTTTCATCGGTGCCGGATCTCCCAGTCATAGGGGATTTCCGGCGAAGAGGGATCTAGGCGAATTATCTCTTCCGGATCGTGAGGGATGCTTGCGCAATTGGCGACAAAAGCCGGTTCCGTTCCGATTCCCTTGAAGCCGTTCCACACTTTCGGCGGGACCGTAACCAGAACATAGTTATCGGGCCCCAAAAAAATTTCCTGGACCTTGGAAAAGGTGGGGCTATCTGGTCGGCTATCATAGAGCACGAACTTGATCTGTCCCACGGGAACGGCATAGTTTAAAAACATAAGGTGGTGAAGATGCCAGGCCTTGACGGCACCCGGATAAACACAGGAAAAGTAGATCTCTCCGAAGCCGTGAAAATGCGCAGCCTCGCGCGTGAGCATGTGCATCACCTTGCCGCGTTCGTCTTTAATCTGCCTCAGCGGCGTTACGGTGACCCCTTCAATCATGACCGGCCCGCGCGCAGCTGGGTATAATTTCGAATCTGGTCACGCGAAACGACTGCCGGGCTCTCGCCATCGGAAACGCGGCGGTACCAGAGAACCGTTTCACGAACCGATGTTTCAAATTCCCATAGGGGCCGCCACCCGAGTTGGGACGCGGCCTTTTCGCAATTCACGCCGAGCAGATGCGCTTCGTGATAGCCGGCGGCCTTATCACTACTCACCGAAACCCTGTTCCAATGTTTGGAAACTTCTGAAAGGAGCTCCGAAACCGTGTGGACTGACGTGCTGTTAGGGCCGAAGTTCCACGCCCCGTTGAAGTTTTTTGGATCGCGAAGTTGATGAGCCGCTAGGCTGAGGTAGCCCCAGAGCGGTTCGAGAACATGTTGCCACGGACGAGTCGCCTCTGGATTTCGGAGGCGAAGAGGTGAATGTTTGAGTTGAGTGAGTGGCGACAAGGCCCTCATCGCGTCGGGAATAATGCGATCCTGGGACCAATCACCACCTCCGATGACATTTCCCGCTCGCGCGGTTGCGAACCCCAAATCCTTCATGGATGAAAAAAAGCTGTCTTGGTAGGCCGAGCACAGGATTTCGATGGCAGCCTTGGATGCGCTGTAGAGATCATGGCCTCCCAACTCGTCATTTTCCCGGTAGCTCCAGGACCATTCCCGATTTCGATAGCACTTATCGCTGGTAATAAAGACCGCCGAATGAATCGAAGGCGTTTCACGGATTGCTTCCAGGACATTGGTACCGCCCAGGACGTTCGTGTCCACCGTTCCCCTAGGATCCTTATAGGAACGACCCACCAGCGACTGAGCCGCCAGATGAAAAACAATTTCGGGCTGATACGACGAGAATACTCTGGATAACGCCTCATAATTTCGAATATCGACTTCCAGATGTCGGGTGAGTTTCGGGAGCCCGATTTGAGTGAAATGGCACGGCTCATTTTCCGGCGGTAGCGCGAGCCCGCACACTTCGGCTCCCAGTTCGCAAAGCCAAAGCGAAAGCCAGCTTCCCTTAAATCCGGTATCACCGGTGACTAGAACCCGCTTGCCCCGAAATGTGGCCGCTAACTCCAAACCGTCCACGGCGCATTCCCCTTATCCCAAAGTTGATTCAGGTACCGATAATCCCGATAGGTATCCATCGGATGCCAGAAGCCTTCGTGTTTGTAGACCATCATCTGGCCGCTCTTGACCACGGAGGAGAATGGTTCATTTTCAAGAACCAGATCCTCTCGGTCGTTGAGATGGTTGAAAAACTCAGGCCTACAGACGAAAAAGCCCCCTGAAATCAGCCCGGAACTGATCTGGGGTTTTTCATTAAAGGAGACGACCTGACCCCGTTCATTGCCGATGATTTCTCCGAAGCGCCCAGGCGGGTGAACCCCGGTTACCGTCAGAACTTTCTGATGAGTTTTATGATAATCGATGAGGGCGCCCAGGTTTACATCTCCCAGTCCGTCGCCATAGTTCAGCAGAAAATCACCGGTCCCCTCGACAAACTTGCGGATGCGCCAGACCCGTCCCCCCGTCATCGTTTCGGGTCCGGTGTCGACAAGCGTGACTCGCCAATCGGCCTCATCGTGGTTGGAATGGTATTCAACCCGGTTTTGATGGCCCAGAGTTACCGTGAAGTCGTTCAGGGCTGTCCCATAATTGAGAAAAAACTGCTTGATGGCATTTCCCTGATAGCCCAAACAGAGCACAAAATCGCGGTGTCCATAATGCGCGTAGGTTTTCATCAAATGCCACAAAATGGGCATCTTGCCGATGGGCACGAGCGGTTTGGGAAGGTTTTCGGCGACATCCCGAATGCGCATTCCGTAACCGCCGCAGAGTAGTACGACTTTCATGAGAAACGATTCCTTGAGAGTTTATGACCGGTCATCGATTGGAAAATAGTGCTTCCCCAGGGGCCCGGTCAACCGAAGTGAAGGGGGCTTTGCATTTCCCCGATCTTGTATGACACTCTCCCGTTCGTGTGTGGCATAGCCGGAATCCTGGATCCCCATTCCAAATTAGGGCCTCAAGCTCTCGATACTCAAGTGCATTCCATGAGTGACGCGCTCACCCACCGCGGGCCGGATGCGAAGGGTCACTGGCGGGACGATACGGGAAGGGTGGCCTTGGGGTTTCGCAGGCTTTCCATTCTGGATCTTTCCGAAAACGGCCACCAGCCCATGGTTTCGGCATGTGGCCGTTATGCGATCGTTTTTAACGGCGAGATTTACAATTACGAGAGTTTAAAAGAAGAGGTTTTACAGTCCGGCCGATTTCAGGGGCCGTTTCGAGGCCATTCGGATACCGAAGTTTTGCTGGCGGCTCTGACGGTTTGGGGGGTAGAGGCCAGTTTGCCCAAGGCCAATGGCATGTTCGCGCTTGCGGTGTGGGACAGGCACGAAGGGGTGCTGTGGCTCGCGCGCGACCGAATCGGGGAGAAGCCGCTCTATTACGGCTGGGTGAACGGCTGCTTTGTGTTTGCGTCGGAGCTTAAGGCGATATTAACGATAAAGGGCGGGCCGTTATCCGTGGATGAGGGCGCCATTGAGCTTTTTTTTAGGCACAATTGCATTCCGGCGCCCTATTCGATCTATCGAGAGATTCGCAAATTGCCGGCTGGCTCGTTTGCCCGCGTGATTCAAAAAAATGCAGAGGCTGGGGCTCTCGCTTTTCCGGTCGTCTCCCCCTACTGGTCGGCAAAGGGTGTGGTGGAGGCGGGAGCTGGGAATCGGTTTAGCGGCTCATTCGAGGATGCGGTGGATGCGCTAGAAGATCGGTTGAAACTGGCCATTCGTATCCGTATGCAGGCGGATGTTCCGCTGGGAGCTTTTCTTTCGGGCGGAATCGATTCCGCGACGCTGGTGGCACTGATGCAGGCGCAGTCCACGGCCCGTGTTAAAACCTTTACGATAGGTTTCGAGGAGTCCGGTTGGGATGAGGCGAAGGATGCCAAGGCGATTGCCAGGCACTTGGGCACCGATCATGCCGAAAGCTACGTGTCGGCGACCCAGGCGCAGGAGGTAATACCGCTCCTTGCGGGGATGTATGACGAGCCGTTTGCCGATTCCTCGCAGATTCCGACCTATCTGGTTTCGAAATTGGCCAGACAGCACGTGACGGTGAGCCTCTCGGGTGATGGAGGGGATGAGCTTTTCGGGGGCTACAATCGCTATGTTTGGGGGAGGGCGTATTGGGAACGCCTGGGCGGGTGGCCGGCCCCAATCCGCGGAGCGATGGCCGGGGCTCTCAAGTGCCTGACACCGAGAAGTTGGGAGAGAGTGCTTCGATCGATTGCTCCCTTGCTTCCGAGAAGTTTTCGATGGGCGGCTCCAGGGGAAAAGATTCAGAAACTAGCCGAGGTTCTTTCGGTGAGGAGTTCGCACGAGCTCTACGTGAAGCTGACGTCACATTTTGATTCTGCTGATCCTTCCAGGCAGCTCGTTCTTCGAGGTGCCGAGCCGGTAACTCTGCCGTTAACTCTGATAGACAGTCCCCAACACCAACCGGCACTCAGCGATTTGACAGAACGCATGATGTATTGGGATCTGGTGACCTATCTTGCCGACGATATATTGACCAAGGTGGACCGGGCGAGCATGGCGGTGAGTCTGGAATCGCGCGCCCCGTATCTCGACCCTTCGCTATTGGAGTTTGCGTGGCGGTTGCCGCTGACTTGGAGAGTTCGAGGATCCCGGACTAAGGTCATTTTGCGCGAGGTCCTGTATCGCCATGTTCCTCGCCGATTAATGGAGCGTCCTAAAATGGGATTTAGCGTTCCTGTCGGGGAATGGATTCGCGGCCCCTTGAGGGGTTGGGCCGAATCGCTTCTGTCGGAGCGGCTGTTGAAGGATCAGGGTTTTTTGAATCCCGCGCTCGTTCGTGCCATGCTTGGCGAGCATCTGGCGGGCGATCGTAACTGGCAGCACCACCTGTGGGATATCTTGATGTTTCAGGCATGGGTTGAGAAAAGCGGGTCTGTTGGAAAAAGAGGGGCCTAGGAGGCTTGGGATGTTTACAACTTCGGTAAGTTGGTTTGTTATTTGAAGCGTTTAGAAGGGTTTAAACGATGAAGGTTTTGGTTACAGGTGCCGCCGGTTTTATCGGTTCGGCTTTGTGTCAGCGGTTGCTCGATCGCCGGGATTTCGTCATTGGGGTGGATAATCTCAATGATTATTACGATCCCACTCTGAAACAGGCCAGGCTCAATCGATTACTGGGTCGGGATGGATTTAGTTTTGAGCGCCGAGACATTTCCGATAACGAAGCGGTGAAACGGCTTTTTGAAACTCATCGCCCCGATTGCGTCGTGAACCAGGCGGCCCAGGCCGGTGTTCGTTATTCCATCACCCACCCGCATGCCTACCAGGAGGCAAATTTACTGGGGTTCTTAAATATTCTCGAGGCGAGTCGCCATACGAATGTGAAGCACCTGGTCTACGCATCGTCGAGCTCGGTCTATGGCGGAAACCAGGCGCTTCCTTTTTCCGAGAAAAAAGGGGTCGATCACCCACTGTCCCTTTATGCGGCCACCAAGCGGGCTAACGAGTTGATGGCGCACTCCTATAGTCATCTCTACGGGCTACCGACCACCGGGCTTCGCTATTTCACGGTTTACGGTCCGTGGGGCCGTCCAGACATGGCGCTGTTTTTGTTCACCCAAGCAATACTTTCCGGAAAACCGCTGGATCTATTCAATTATGGGCGCCACCGGCGCGACTTTACTTTTATTGACGATATTATCGAGGGGGTCGTTCGCATTCTGGATAAACCGGCACAGACGGACACGAATTGGAATGCGTTACAACCATCTCCGGATAGGAGTTCCGCGCCGTTTCGGGTTTACAATATCGGCAATAATTCTCCCGTCGAGTTGGAGGCACTGATTAACGCGTTGGAGATGGCACTGGGAAAAAAAGCGATCCTAAACCCGCTACCGCTTCAACCGGGCGATGTTTTTGAAACCTGCGCCGACGTTTCGGAGATCGAACGGGATTTCGGGTTCAGGCCACAAACCAATATCCACGACGGTGTGCGTCAATTTGTGGGGTGGTATTTGGATTATTATGGGACCAAACCGAAAACTTCCACACAGGAAGAAGTCTCGGAAGCGGTCTCGAAAGAAGTCTCGATGACGGCGAATCCGGTTTCGGGGTGACGATCGATATTTGAATTGGTAACAGTGCATTATGAATCCTAATGAACGGGTGATTTCAGTTGTGGGGCTTGGATACGTCGGCCTACCCGTGGCCGTGGAGTTCAGCAGGCTCTACCGGACGATCGCATTCGATCTGAATCCGGAACGAGTACGCCAGCTCTCGGAAGGTTATGACAAGAATCACGAGGTTCCGTCCGAGGATCTGAGATTACCCAAGTTACAACTAACGAGCGCTGTCGAGGATCTCAGGGCAGCCGATTTTCATATCGTGGCGGTTCCCACGCCAATTGATGAAGCCAAGCAGCCGGACCTGCAACCGCTGGTCATTGCCTCGGAGCTGGTGGGCCAGGGTTTAAAGAAGGGTGACATCGTCGTTTACGAGTCGACCGTATATCCCGGCGTGACGGAAGAGGAATGCCTCCCCGTTTTGGAGCGTGCTTCTGGGCTAAAGGGCGGTGTGGATTTTAAGGTGGGGTACAGTCCCGAGCGCATCAATCCCGGCGATCGGGATCACACGCTCACCAAAATTCGAAAAGTGGTTTCAGGCCAGGACGAGGAATCCTTGGCGATTATCGCGCAGCTCTATGGTTCAATTATCAAGGCGGGAGTCTTTAGGGCTAAGTCGATTAAGGTGGCCGAGGCCGCCAAGGTAATTGAAAACACGCAGCGCGATCTCAACATCGCCCTGATGAATGAACTGGCGATCATTTTTGATCTCATGGGCATAGATACCAGTGCGGTTTTGGATGCCGCCGCGACAAAATGGAATTTTTTAAGATTTGGCCCTGGGTTGGTCGGGGGGCATTGCATTGGTGTGGATCCCTACTACCTGACGAATAAGGCCGAAAAACTCCAATACCACCCGCAGGTGATTCTGGCCGGGAGAAGAATTAACGATGGGATGGGGCGGTATGTCGCCCAAAAAACCATTAAGGCAATGATACAAGCGGGCTTTAATATTTCCGGGAGCACGGTCTCGATACTCGGGTTGACCTTCAAGGAAAATTGCCGGGACCTGAGAAATACCCGGGTTATCGACATCATTCGAGAACTTAAAGACTACGGCATCAAAACGCAGGTCTGTGATCCGATGGTCGACCCCGAGGATGCCCACCGTGAGTACGGGGTTTCTATGGTGCCACTTTCGGATCTCCCGCCGGCGGATGCGGTGATTCTGGCCGTGGCACATCACTGTTTCATAGAGCTCGAGGCGCGAGGTATTCGGCAATTATTGAAAGACAACCCTGTCCTAATAGACGTTAAGAATATTTTTCCTCGGGAAGACCTTGAAGAGGAAGGAATCCGTGTTTGGCGTCTCTAGCGTCTCTATTCCAAGGTCTCGAAATTTGAACAAGAATCGTCCTATCAAAATTTTGCGAGTCATCGCTCGTTTGAATGTGGGGGGGCCGGCACTCCATTGTCTGCTCCTTTCTAAAACCCTTTCCCGTTCCCGATTCGAGAGTGTTCTCGTCACCGGAGCAACGGAACCGGGTGAAGCATCCTACGAGGAGCTTTTTGAGGCCAGTTCCGAAGGGTTTCGACACTTCAGATTACCGCGGCTTCGTCGCAAGGTGTCTCTCGTCGGAGATTTTAAGACACTCTGGGAACTTATAAAAATAATGCGGCGGGAAAAACCCGATATCGTTCACACGCACACCGCCAAGGCGGGCGTGCTGGGGAGATTGGCGGCTCATTTTACCAGGGTTCCGATCGTAGTTCACACTTTTCACGGTCATGTGCTGTCGGGATACTTTTCGAAATGGATCGCCTATTTGGTTTGTCGAGTGGAGAAGAGTTTGGCGAAGCGCACATCCGCGATCGTAACGCTTTCTTCGAATCTGAAGGTTGAGCTGAGCGAGAAATTTAAGATTGCTCCGGCATCGCGCTTTCACGTCATTCCGCTGGGAAGAGATCTGGGGCCCTTCTTCGATTGTTCCCGTTTCAGGGGCCAATTGCGCCGGGAATTGGGAATTTCAAATCCCAGTGCCGGATTGATTGGGACGGTGGGGCGCCTGGTTTCTATCAAGGATCACGTCACGTTGATCGATGCCTGCGATAAGCTCCGAGCATTCGCCTCTTGGCATTTGGTGATAGTCGGTGACGGCGACCTTCGCGAAATGCTCGAAAAAGAGGTGATTAAAAGGGGCTTAAAGGACCGAGTGCATTTTTTGGGTTGGAGAAACGATCTTCCGTTAATTTATGCTGATTTTGATGTCTTCGCTCTTTCTTCCAGGAATGAAGGGACCCCGCTTTCGATCATCGAGGCATTTGCCGCTCGGTGTCCTGTCGTCGCCACCCGAGTGGGCGGCGTGCCCGATCTCTTCCACAATTTGGGGAGGGGTCTCGAAACGAAGGATTGTGAATTAGTGGAGCTTTGCGATGAGGGGGTTCTCGTTCCGCCTGGGAATTCGATTTTCCTGAAGGAGGGGCTTGAGAGAATTTTGGGCGATGAGGCGATGCGAATGCGTATGGGTGCCGCTGCCCAGCAGTCCTCGAAGAGCTTTACCGAGGCGGCTTTGACCTCTAAAGTCTCCCAGTTGTATGAAGATTTGTTAGCAAGTAGGCCTCATGTTTACGGGTAAGCACACTCTCTTGTTTTTGGCGGCGATTCTGGTGTCCTCGACGGTGATGACCGAGATTACTCGGCTCATAGCGCTTCGCCTGGGTTTTATTTCTAAGCCGGTGGCCTCGCGTTGGAATCAGAGGGTCGTTGCGCTCGGGGGCGGGGTGGCTCTGAATTTGGCTCTGCTCTTGGGAATTCTCGCATGGGTTGGAATGGGAGAGAGTAACCCGTTTTGGATTGCTGTTTGCTGGGTCTTCCTCTTGGGATTGGTGGATGACATCTGGGGAGTGACGCCGTCGGTAAAACTCATCATACAGACCATTGCGGCGGCCTTTATTGTGTCCCAGGGCTATGTATTGCCACTGCCGTGGCCCGTAGTGGGAATCGCCGTGTCCATCGTGTGGATTGTCGGTGTCACTAACGCAGTTAATTTGGTGGATAATATGGACGGATTGGCTGCCGGAATTACTACGGTGGCGGCCCTTGGATTTTCCGTTCTTTTTTTTCAAAGCGGAGATAATCTTCACGCGGGTATTTCGATGGCACTGGGAATGGCGGCGGCCGGCTTTCTCATTCACAATTTCTATCCCGCTCGGATTTTCATGGGAGATTCCGGCAGTCTTCCCATTGGTTTTGCCTTGGCGGCGCTTGCGACAAAGATTCGGTTCGTATCGGAGTTGTCTCCGGCGTTCTCAATCCTGCCCGCTCTGCTTATCTTAATTGTTCCCTTATTTGATACGGTACTGGTGATCGTGGCCCGTAGAAATGCTCATCGGCCGGTGATGTCCGGCGGACGAGATCACACATCCCATCGTCTCGTTGCGCTGGGCCTGAGTGAGGTGAGGGCCGTGATGCTTTTGTATGTGCTGGGAGTCCTTGGCATTGTGGGAGCGGTTCTCATGCAGACGGCAACTCCACTCCTCTTGCTATCGCTCTCCGTGGGAGGAGCAATCGGCGTTTTGCTTTTTGGAATTTTCCTTCTTGAAATCGCAGTGTATCCGGCGCTTTCTCCTGACGAGATTGGAATTCGGGAGATTCACCGGGGTCTTTTTAAGGGGCACAACGCGCTTCCGCTTACGGCGCTTTATTTGATCGAGCTTGCGGTGGATATTTGTGTCATCTGCGCCGCGTGGGCTGGAGCCCATCTGTTACGGTTTTCCGATTTGGAAATGGTCTCCTATCAGCCCATTTCCGTTATACCGCTCTTGCCCTTTATCATTGCGGCCAAGCTCATTGCCTTTTCGGCCTTTCGACTTTATCGGGGATTGTGGCGCACCATCGTAGCGCAGGACGTCTATCGGATTTTCAAGGCGGTTTCCCTGGGGACCCTTATTTTTATTGCTGGTGCTTCTCTGGTAACTCGTCTCATGGATGTTTCCCGAATTGTCATTGTGCTCGATTGGATGCTGACCTTTCTGGGGATGTTGGGAGCGCGTGCGTCTATTACCGCATTTCGACGTTGGTCCCGGCGGCTCTCGACGACTCCGTATCGCGCAGCATTTGTAGGGGCTTCGGTTTTGGGACCGGCTGTTCGAGAGGCGGTGGCAAATGAGCGGGGCATCGAGTTTTCGGGTGTCATCGCGACCGATAAAACACGGCTCGAATCCATGGATGGGATTCTGGGCGCGCAATCGGACTTAGAAAAAATAGTTGCTGATCGGGAAATTGATATTTTGATAGTCGAACGGGATTCGACCGATCCCAAGGTCTCCTTTTTAGCGTCCACGGGTGTCATAGTGCGCCAGATCCGCGTCCAGCTGGATTGAAAATCGCATTTTTCGTGACAGTCGTTTAAACCAGCTGATACAAATTTGGATTGAAATGCCCCGGCTAGCTTTCTAGCGGGTCCTTTGGGAGGGTTGAATTGAAGGTACTCATTACGGGTGGCGCGGGATTCATTGGCTCTCATCTGGCCGAGCTCTTTTTGAATCGAGGCGATGATGTCTATGTCATCGATAACTTGGCCACCGGTTCTTTAGATAATCTAAGCCCTGCAAAGGCGGACCCGGATGCTTCTAAACGGTTATTTGTAATCACGGATACGATTCTCAATCGAGACGCCATGATCGAGCTTGTGGGTACCTGTGATGTGGTGTTTCATCTCGCGGCGGCGGTGGGGGTGCAATATATCATCGATAATCCCCTTTCTTCGATTGTGACCAATGTTCGCGGAACCGAGATGGTGCTCGAGCTTTGCGCCAAGTTTCGAAAGAAAGTGGTGATTGCCTCAACCTCTGAAGTGTATGGAAAACACGACCACGCGCCTCTGATTGAGACCGATGATTGCGTTTACGGGCCCTCTGAAAAGAGCCGTTGGAGTTATGCTGCTGGAAAACTCATGGATGAGTTTACTGCGCTCGCCTTTCACCGAACGAAGGGGCTTCCCGTAATCATTGTTCGGCTATTCAATACGGTGGGGCCCAGACAGACTGGCCATTACGGCATGGTCATTCCGCGCTTTGTGCGTCAGGCACTCAGAGGCGAGCCGATTACGGTTTATGGAGACGGAAACCAGTCTCGAACATTTACCCATGTTCAAGAGGTCGTGGTGGCACTAGATAAGCTGGCTCAAAACCCGGAAGCGGTGGGCCAGGTTATTAATATTGGCGGAGTGGAAGAGGTCACGATTCTCGAGCTTGCCAAAAGAATTAAAGAAAGAACCGAGTCAGATTCTCGGATTAGTTTGATTCCCTACGATGAAGCCTATCCGAAGGACTTCGAGGACATGCAGCGACGGGTTCCATCGACCACAAAGCTGAAGCGAATGGTGGGATTTGTGCCGAACATGCGGCTTGATTCGATCCTAACGGATGTCATTGAATATCACCGTCAATGTGAACGGACTTCGGTATCCAATTCACAACGCAACGAATTTATCGTGCCGCGAAAAAAACGGACGCAACGGGACCGTCCGGGAGCGCGGGTCTAAGCAAGAGTTTTTGGGCTGTCAGTGATTTCAACCTAATGTAATCACTATGTTTTATTTCTAACTTCGTTTCTCAAGAAAAATTGAAGATTTAGCGCGATTATTCCGATGCGTCCTCTGAGGGAGTGAACGCCCTAAGTGTATCTATGACGCGCTGGATAATATTATTGGTGTTTGGATTTGCTTCGGGGACTGCCTTTGCGCGATCTCCGGAGGAGTCCGAGTTTTTGGCCGCGTCGATGTTGGGAGACGAGATCGCGCGCTGGGTGCTCAAGCTCAATCGGGGGCCGATGGCGGTCGGCATATTTTCGGTCTACGCGAACCCGCCGTTCGATCAGGACTATTCGACGATAGTCGAGACCGAGATTGTGAAGAGTTTGGCCAAGGGCGGGGTGGAAAAGGTGTCGACCTGTCCGGAGTGTCGCACGCCCCACGTCACGGTCTCCGAGGAGCGGCTCATTATCAAAAAGGGGGCGCCGGATTTGGAGACGCTCAAGAAAATCGGACTGAAGCAGCCGATAGATGCCTTTATGACTGTCGATCTTTACCGGACGAAACTCGCGGTGATCGCTCAGGTGATCATGTACCAGAATCCCACGGCGGTAGTAATCGCGGCGGAGAGATTCCGCATTCCGGCGATGAATATCACAGACGGTGCGGTGCAGGTTTTAACCTCGTTGGGATTTGGCCGGGTGCTCGGGGGAAGCGCGTCGACGTCGACGCTCTCAACGGCCGTTGGGCTATCGCTGATGGAGGAGGTCGGTTTTGGAAAGGCGGGTCTGGCTTTGGGTGTGGTCACGGGCGGAGGGTCCCTTATCTATCTGAATCCGACGCTGGCATTTTTTGGTCGTTTCGGATCATCGGCGCTCGTTTACTCCATGAACGCGGCTCTTGGATTTGGTTTTGCGGGGTCGGATCGCGGGATTGTAATTAAAGGTTCTTACGAAGTTTACATGGGGTCACTCGCGGTGATGGGTTTTGAGGCCTGTTACTTTTTGCCCGCAACCACAGCGAGCGCGACGACCCTGAGTGGTTATGCGGGGGTGCACGTGGGTATCGCCTTCGGGCGATGAAAAGGATTTTAACGGGCACGTAAAGTTTTGATTTGGCAAGGAAGCTAATGGATGTGAATCGGAAAATTCAGATTGTTTTGGCAATGCTGCAGATCGCCCATTCTACGATGGCCGCTCCTGCGGCGGAGTATCGGGTTGAGGAGCAGGGAAATAATTTAATCCTCATCACACCCGATGGCCGGAGGATTCTGTTCGGCGAGCACAATTTACACTCTGAAAAATCCTATCAGTTCGAAATCCCACTTTCTGAATTGACCGACGAAAAGGC
>CAZRVZ010000081.1:0-11531 GCA_964603655.1 uncultured Pseudobdellovibrionaceae bacterium
CGTCAGAGGCCCAAGGAACGCTTTCGAATTTGAATGAAGGAGCGGCCACACATTAAAACAAATGAACGCACCTTGAGTCAGGCAACGTAAAAAAACTCGTTAGAAAAACTGTCAACTCTATTTTTTAAAATAGTGAGTTGCCTCGCAAAGCCCGCCTCGCATCGCCTCGCGAACCCGTTTGCTCATTATTTCAGCAGGCATCGATCAGTTGTTATTATGTAGTAACCGGATACGCATGAAAAAATGGGTTTTCTCGGTGGGCCGAGGCAGGTCGGAAAAACGGTGCTTTCACTTTCTCTCCTCAAGAATGGGACCGAAAATCATGCGGCCTATTTCGACACTATTCTTTAACAGCACAACTTACCGATTCAAGGTTTCCAAAAAAAAACACCAGATCTGTTTTGGATCGAAATCGGTCACAATCTTAAGAGGTCTTCCCCGTGGTGTTTGCACCAGCGAATGGAGTCGCCCCAGCTTCGCGCGGCTCTTAATTACGGTAAATAAATCGGGGCGTACCATATAAGTTGCGGCGACCAGGTCCCACACGGGGACCGATTTCGTGAGTTTTAAACGCAAGGCACGCCGGAACCAGCGTCGACTGTGCGTTCGCAGATAGCCGCCTAGTGCGCCGGTTATGTTTCGTAGATCACTTTCTCGGAGTCGGAGACGGCGCGCCACATCGCACGGGACGAGCGTCAGCGGGATCGAGCTTTCAAATACCAATGTAGCCGCTGCCCAATCGCACGCGTGGTTAAAGTCGAAAAACCGAATGGCCGGAAACCGGTGATGGAAATTGGTACCCACCCAAAGAATCTCATCCACGGGAACTGACGGGTTTTCCCGAATGGCCTGCGCCAGGTGTGTCAGTGGCCCCAGCGCCAGGAATCGGGTACGGCTGCCAAGTGACGCGATCGCAGGTACGGCACCTGCCGAAGCGACTATATTTCCCCCAAAACCGCAGAGCTTCGCCAGCGCAGCGGTATTGCGATGTGCGAGCGACAACGAGGTATTGCCTGACGTCGCGGTGATGCACTCGATGCGGGCCCCGGACTTCATCAGGAGCGCCAACGCGAAGCCGTCATCGATATCGCCGGAGTGGGAGCCCAGGGCGTTGTCACTGTCGATAATAAGTGGTGTGTCTAATCTCAACACTGTATCCTAACCCAAGCATGGTAGCACTGCTTCTGGTTAAGCTACGAAACTTTAGCCGCGTCCCGTGATTTACTGGTAAGTCCTCCGCTAACTTTTCTATTCCAGAATTAGTAGGGGCCGTGGCGATCATTGTCCGAGTGTGCGCAATTACACCTGCTTATCGGGTAGTCACATAACGTGTTCTCAAAGCGCGGCAAGATGGGTCTTAATGTCACGACACGGATTCGCCGCGAGCGCGTGCAACGACTTCGAGAAGGGCTCTTCCCAAGCCTTCGAAAAGGTATAGCCCCTCGGTTCGGCAGAGAGTTTGGAATTCTTCTAAATATGGCCGGGCCGAACCGGACCGGACCGGACCGGACCGGACCGGACCGGACCGGACCGTTATGTGACTACCCGACAAGCAGGATAAATTCTGTCGGCCATGAGAATCTAGTGGCGCGCCAAAATTTAACGAAGACCGCGCTGCGTATACTAATCGATTAGCGTAACATAAATAATATTACTTGGGTTCATTGGTGCTCTTGCACAACCAGACGATTCACGGTTCGGGTCCGAACGGGACGCAAACAGAGTTCAGAAGAGCCCATACCACCGCTTACGCTAGAAAGGGTGCGGTCCTTAGAAAAGGTGATTTCGCAAACAAAAGACTGATTCCCGTTGAATGATTCTAAAAAAATTGTTCGTAAGTGAAGACGCCAGATGCCAGGCACTCGTAAAAAAACAGAATTCGAGACCGAGTGGTTTTCCATCGAGAGCGAACATTTTGATGACTTGGCCCAGCTGGGCGGAAAGCCGATCTATCGAATTAATGTCCTCCCCAGCTCTTCGGTTGTAGCATTGACCAGAACAGGAAAGCTGATACTCGTCAGGCAATACCGTCCTGTTTTAAACGAGTGGAGTCTGGAGTTCCCTGCAGGATCCATCAGTCCCGGAGAGTCCGCAGAGGTGGCGGCGCGCCGGGAGTTGTGGGAAGAGACGGGGTATCATTGTGATCGCCTGTCATTTGTAGGCGCGGGGGGAGCGATGGTCGATCGGGTGAATTCTCAAGTGAATATATTTTTTGGCGAAAACGCCTACCTGTCAGGTGGGAGTCCTGTGGCCGAGCCCGGAGTCGAAGTCGTGCTGATGACTCTGGGTGAGTTTAAGGATTTGATTCTGGGTGGCCAGTTCAGAAATATTCCCGCGTTGGGAATGGTTTTGTGGATTTACTGGAAAATTAAACCGGAACTATTTATTGGGCTGTGAGGTCTGGGTGCAAATTGAGTTGAAGGACAAATGGGCTTTGGTCACGGGAAGTAGTCGCGGAATTGGCAAAGCAATTGCCGGCGAACTCGCCGAAGCGGGCGCCAATGTGATCCTGTGTGCGAGGGGAACCGAGTCGCTTGGTGAGGCCGCCGCCGCAATAGGGCGATTCGGTCACCGAGTAGAAAGCTACCGATTGGCATCGACCGGGTCTCAGGATATTAATCGACTTTTTACCGACATCGTTGCGCCGTTAGGTAGGCTTGACATACTGGTTAATAATGTCGGTGGCGTTGAAAAATTCGGCTCGTTTTTGGACCTTTCCGATGACGACTGGAGAGCCAGTTGGGATCTCAATTTCATGTCGATGGTCCATTTCTGTCGGGCGGCTATTCCGTGGCTCCAAAAATCATCAAGCGGAAGAATTATTAATATTTCTTCGGTTCCGGCGCGACAACCCGGATTTTTTAACCCCCACTATTCCGCGTCCAAAGCCGCGATGCTGAATTTGAATAAGCACCTGGCCAATTTCTTGGCGAAGGATAATATTCTCGTCAATGCCGTTTGCCCTTCGACGTTAAAAGGGGGGGGCTGGGAGAAAAACATTGAGGATAGGGCCGTGCGCGAAGGGATTTCCTATGAAGAGGCTGCGCGGGCGGTCGAGGGGGAAGAAAACAAAAAGGTCCCGCTGGGTAGAATCGGAAAACTGGAGGATGTGTCGCGTTTGGTCACTTTCCTGTCCTCTCCAATGGCTGACTTTGTTACGGGAACATGCATCGATGTAGATGGTGGAACGGTGAGGTCCGTATTCTGATGAGCACAAAAATATTTCGAGTTCTTTACCAGGATAGGCCGCGATGGGTTGTTTCGCGCAGTGAGAAACTCCACCTTCTAGAAGACTCGGTCACGTTGGGGATGGTGCTCGGAAGTGAGTCAGCGGACTCGTTTCTATCCGCTCGACTGGGCGATCCGGTCGAGGAAAAACAATCGTTTCATTATCTCCCTCCTGTTGAGGATCAGGATGTGTGGGGTTGCGGTGTGACTTATTTCAATAGTCGCAGGGCTCGGATCGCCGAAACATCCGCCGCCGAGGCGAGTATCTACGATCGTGTTTACTCGGCCCAGAGGCCTCAGGTGTTTCCCAAGGCGCGCGGCAGAAGCGTTATTACGAACGGCCAACCGATTAAATTACGAACGGGGTCGAACTGGATCGTTCCGGAACCGGAATTGGTACTGGTGATAAACGTTCATGGAAAAATTGTCGGGTCGGCACTGGGTAATGATGTTTCATGTCGTGACATCGAGGGGCAAAACCCCCTTTACCAGCCTCAAGCCAAAATCTGGGATTCGAGTTGTGTCCTGGGGTCTTGTATTGAATTAAACTCGGATGTTTCAGCGATAAAAAATAAAGAGATTCGTATGAGCATCAGTCGGTTGGGAAAACCAGTGTTTGAGGGTGCCTGCCCAGTCGCGCAAATTGTCAGAGATTTTGATCTGCTGGCGAAGACGCTGTTTGATTGCCGCAGTTTTCCCGATGGGGCATTCCTATTCACGGGAACCGGAATTATTCCACCTGACTCCTTTGCGCTGCAAAACGGTGACTCCGTTAGAATTTCCGCGGACGGACTTCCCGATCTCTCCAACGAAGTTATTTCTTGGCCTCAGCGATAATCGTAAATTTGCCATTGATCAATGGCTAAGAAAAGAAAATGGCTGTTTCGATGCATTCGCAAAGGCTGTGATACAGCACGGTGTGAAGCTCCTGAACCCTGCTGGTAGTCGTGGCATCGACGATAATACAGAGATCGGCTAAACCCTTCACCTCGCCGCCTGTCCCGCCGGTCAGAATAACCGAGGGGATTCCCATTTCGCGACAGGTCTTAATCGCCTGGATGATATTGCGGGATTTTCCCGACGTGGTTATTCCCAAAAAAAGGTCGTTAGCCAGCATCTTGCCGGCGATTTGACGCGAAAACACCTGGTCAAAACCATAATCATTGCTGATAGCCGTGAGTATCGAGGTGTCGACCGTGAGTGCCTCAGCGGGCAGGGGGTTACGCGGTCTGGCCAGCTTACTCACCAACTCGGCGGCCATGTGCTGAGCGTCGGCTGCCGAGCCGCCGTTTCCAGCAATGTAGAGCCGGCCTCCCTTTTGGTACGTTTTAACGCACCACTCGGCCGCCTTCTCAAACGCCGCAATCGCGTGAGCATCGAGGAGAAAGTTTTCCTTGATGCGGATAGATTCCCGCAGATTATCTTTAAGTTTGTTTGAATATTGCATAGACACTCAAATTGATTCTAAAGCCAAAAGCTTCCTAAAGGTAGTTAGTTCCTTTAGTGAGTACAGTTCCCTAAAGGAACTAACTACCTTTAGGGAGTGTGTTTGGTTTATAATATTGGGATATGCCGACGAATATACTGGTCACCGGGGGCGCCGGATATATTGGCTCGATTCTAGTGCCCGAGCTGTTGCACGCGGGATTTGGCGTCACGGTTCTCGACAATTTCATGTACCGCCAGTCCAGCCTAAACGCGCTGTGTAGTCACCCGTCTTTTGAGGTGGTCAATGGGGATGTTCGGGACGAGAGGCTGGTAGCAGCCCTGGTAAAAAAGAGCGACTTCATCATCCCGCTTGCCGCGCTCGTGGGGGCACCGCTGTGTTTAAAGGATCCCGTGGGCGCCCAAACCATCAATCTGCAAGCGCCCATAAAGATGTTTAAAACGTTGAGCCCCTCGCAGTGTGTTCTCATGCCCACCACCAACAGCGCTTACGGCTCGGGGGACAAGAACAATTTATGCAACGAAGAAAGCCCGCTGAATCCGTTGTCTCTCTATGCCAAACACAAGGTAAGTGTGGAGTCGGTACTTCTGGAGCACCCGAGCGCGATCAGCTTTCGCTTGGCCACCGTGTTTGGCATGTCACCGAGAATGCGGATTGATCTGCTCGTGAACGATTTCGTCTACCGTGCCGTGTACGATAAGTTCATCGTTTTGTATGAGGGGCATTTTAAGCGGAATTATATCCATGTGAGAGATGTGGCGCGTGCGTTTCTGATGGGTATCAGGAATTTTGGCTCGATGAAAGGTCAGATTTACAATGTGGGGCTATCGGACGCTAATTTGTCAAAGTTGGAGCTCTGTCGTCTTGTCAAAAAACTGGTACCCGATTTCGCCATCAAGGAGGATGAGGTGGGCCGGGATCCCGACAAACGCAATTACATTGTCTCCAATGAAAAAATTGAGCGCACCGGATTTCGTGCGGAATTTGGAATTGATTCCGGAATCCGGGAGCTTATGGTCGGTTACCGGATGATTAAGAATACCGTCTACGGGAATATCTAACATGATCAAAAATGAAATGTATTACCCGCTAACCTCGAACACGTGGGGGGCTGAGGAGATTTCAGCCGTTACCAAAGTTCTGCACTCGGGTGCCTTCACGATGGGCGAGCACGTGGCTCAGTTTGAAAATGAGTTTAGCGAAAAATTCGGAAACCGATTTTCGATAATGGTCAGCTCGGGCTCGGCGGCAAATCTCATCGGGGTCGCTGCGCTATTTCATCGCAAGATTCGCCCGCTTCAGCGAGGGGACGAGGTCATTGTTCCATCGATTTCCTGGGCGACCACCTTTTATCCCCTGCAGCAGTACGGCCTTTGCTTGAAATTCCTGGATATCGATTTAAAGACACTCAATATGGATGTCTCCCAGCTGGAATCCGCCCTGACCGAAAAGACTCGTATGGTGGTAGGGGTGAGTATTTTGGGAAATCCGGCGTCTCTCGACAAGATGCGTGATTTTTGCAAGGCCCATAACCTCATTTTCTTTGAGGATAATTGCGAGTCCATGGGAGCCGAGCTCAACGGTAAGAAATGCGGAACATTCGGTGATATCGGAACCTACAGTACCTTCTTTTCACACCATATTTCGACGATAGAGGGCGGAATGATCGCCACCGATGACGAGGAGTTGTATCAGCTGTGCCGCTCCCTGCGCGCACACGGGTGGACTCGAAATCTTTCTGAAACTTCCACGCTCTTCGATAAAAAGGGCGAGGATTTTTTCGAGGCGTATCGATTTATCCTTCCCGGGTACAACGTCCGTCCGCTTGAATTCTCCGGAGCGGCGGGTACGGAGCAGCTGAAAAAACTCGATGGAATGATTGCTGTGCGCAGGCAAAATGCCGAGGTATTCACTAAGCTGTTCGAGGACGACGAGCGCTTTATTATTCAGGCCGAAAATGGAAAAAGCTCCTGGTTTTGCTTTACGATTATTCTGAGTCCCGAGTGGGATCTCGATAGGCGTAGTATTCTGTCGGCACTCTCCGAGGCGAAGATAGAATTTCGTATTATCACTGGTGGGAATTTTTTAAGGCACGATGTGATTAAGTATTTCGATTATGCGTGTGTCGGCGAAATTATAAATGCCAACATTGCTCACGATCGCGGGTTTTTCGTTGGGAACCACCCACAGGACCTATCAGAACCCATCAGAATGCTCCACCGAGTTTTAGATCGAGCCGCCTCTGGAGCTCGTCGGCTACCTACCGGCATCCAGAGGGCTGCCTAGACTTAACGGGGAGTTCGTCTCGGGTTTGGTGGTGGGGCGTCTCAGAAATTCTAGGGCTGTCTGCACAATTCTCTCCGGAGTCGGTGTTCCATTTTCAAGATGAGCGGCAACCCCCGATGATTTATCCCATTGGCCGAGCGCCATGACGGGCTTTCCCGTTTTTAGCATGAGATTGTAGGCAATTACCTGCGAAGCCCCTGCTATTTCGAAAGCAGAGTCGATAACGATCGCCTTTCCAGACCGCCCAAGCGGTTCTAAAATCCTGGAATCCATAGGGAACGGCTTGAGCCAATAGAGATGAACGAGATTGCACCGAACCCCTTTCTTCTCTAGCAGGCGGACGGCCTCAACAGCACTGAAGCGCGAGGCCGAAATGGCGTATAAAGTGATGTCGGCTTTGTCGTGAATCACATCAGGGAGATCCTGGGTCACCGAATAGCTCGTCCGATGCTCACTCACCAGCATGGGGTCGTCATGATCCAGGTAATACTTCCATATTTCACGATATTCCGAGGGAGTCATGGGTGCTACTACGGGAAGCCCCGGCATGTGCATGAAAATGCTGTGGTAGCAATTGGAATGTACTGGTCCTCCATGATCGGTGGCTATGGCACGAATGAAAACGGGGCAGGGGTATCCAAAAATATCCTTACTCTTGGCGATGTGATTGACGATGGGGCTGGCTGCGAGCCACAGGAAACTCTGAAATCGAACCACGAAAATAGGGCGTCTGCCGACGATAGCCGCTCCGGCCGCGAAGCTGGGCCCCGCGACGTCGCTCATCGAAAGTTCCACGAGATTCTTGCAATTCGGCGGGACGGTATTTTGAATCCAGCCTACGGCCGTAATACATTGGCCGAGAAGCATTCCATTTCGTTCTTCTAGGTGTTCTTGCGTAAGATCTCGGATTGTCTCTGCAACCGTTCGTTCCATAATCCCTCAATGTATATCTGTGTTTCGAGAGCGATACTTTGTGCTTGATCGGACAAACGTAACCGCCCTAGCTCCGCGTGCATTAGTTCGTGCCTGTTCCACTCCGGCGGGCCGTCGGTTCCGGTGCCGACGTGCCAAACGTCGCGACATGTACGGATGTTTATCAGTGCCGGCAATGTTCCCGAGAGGTTTCGTACATGGTGCTCGATGAGCCAAGGATCATCGGTAATATCAACGGCTGGCATTCCGAGAGCGTGCGCCACGGTCTCCACATTCCAGCTACGCCGGTCTACTGTGGGGGTCAAAACCGAAAGGTCGTTGTCTTCGCATACGAATAAAATTTTTAGATTCTTAGTCGCGGCGTACCCGAGGGACGAAAGCACGTAATCTTCCTCAGCCGCACCGTCACCAAAAATGCAGGTCACCCGGTGGTCGGGTTTGGCGAGAGCCACGCCCACCGCCACTCCTACCTGGTCGCCGATGAGGCCATTATGGCCCAGTATCTTTTTCTCGATATCGTGAATCGGCGGAGAGCCACCCATTCCGTGACAGCAGCCGGTTGGCAGTCCCAATAGCTCATCGATGAGTTTTCGGGGGTCACCGCCGAAAGCGAGATAAAATGCATGCCCTCGGTGCTGAAATAAAACGTAACTTCCCTTCATTGCCACCGAGACGGCGCTGGCCACGGTTTCCTGCCCCAGGCTTAGGTAGAGAAAACACTTCACTCGTTTTTCTTCCTGTGCACGACGCGCGCAGGTGTCAAAACTTCGGGCGAAACAGTAGTTTCGATAAATGGCCAGCGTAGTCTCCGTGGAACATTTTTCGGAGAGGCCGGGAATCGATCCGTAGGTGGAAGAACGCCGCTTTGCGCCGTTCGTACCTGAGGTATTTTTAACCGGCACAAAATCCGGTGGGTTTGAAATGTTCACGCAAAATGCCCTTATGTTATTTGAAATCAGCGTCAGAAAAAAAAACAAGTCACTTCAACTGAATGTATAATTATAAAATATTGGGGCCTGAGATGCCAATACTCCTTCGGATGGAGTTCTCTGGTGCCTGAAGTTCTCTGGCGTTCTCTACTTGGAGCGCTAATGACGCTAGTGCGCGATGAGTCATCGCCCTGCATTTGGAAAAGCCAGCGAAAAACCAAGGAGCCGCTCGTGTTTAAAGAAAAAAATGTTCTTGTCACCGGAGGGACCGGTTTAATTGGACGCCCGCTCGTGGAGCAATTAATCGATCGTGGAGCTAGGGTGCGAATCGCGTCGCTCGATGATCCCACCCGTGCACACCCGCGGGCGGAATTTCACCGTCTTAACCTGATGTATCTGAATAACTGTATCGATGTGTGTCAGGGGATCGACTATGTTTTTAGCCTGGTGGGGGTGAAGGCCTCACCGGCAATTACCCACTCTAAACCAGCTAGTTGTTTTGTGCCGTTTCTGTGTTTCAACACCAATATGATGGAGGCCGCGCGTCAGTGTGGCGTTAAAAAGTACCTTTACACGAGTAGCGTCGCTGTTTACGGGCCCGCTGAAATTTACCGGGAAGATGACGCGTGGAAAACTTTCCCGTCCCCCAACGACCGTTTCGGAGGGTGGGCCAAACGAATGGGGGAGCTCCAGGCCGAGGCCTATGCCATCGAGTACGGCTGGAAGGATATTTGTATCGTCAGACCATCGAACGTTTATGGTCCGTATGACAATTTTGATACCAACAATGCCATGGTCATCCCATCGCTCATCCGGCGTGCGATTGACGGGGAAGATCCGTTAGTGGTCTGGGGTGACGGATCTCCGGAGCGCGATTTTATACACGCCGCGGACGTCGCGCGAGGCATGATTTTAGCGATGGAGAAGGGCTTTTACCAGCCGGTCAATCTGGGATCCGGCACCGGTGTCAGTATCCGCGCCCTGGTTGAAATTATCGTCGGTAAACTCGATAAAAAACCTCGCGTCGTGTGGGATACGTCCAAACCGATCGGGGACAAGAAGCGTATATTCGACATCTCACGTGCAAAGTCCATTGGCTTTTCACCTTCGATTGATATCGAGGCGGGTATTTTAGAGGTAATGAATTGGTATAAAAATAATAAAGCGCAATCCCTCAAACGATACAATGTGTTTACCGAGACCAATTTCACAAAGCCCTCTGTGCCAACGTAGCCTGAGCCGTAATACCTGGGTATCTCAAGCGGGTGAAAATAGGGTCTTGGCCCGTGCATAATCCTCTGGCGTTCCGATATCGATAAATCCGGTACTTTCAAATCCAAACACCCGCGTTTTCTCCAAAAATGAAACTTCCATGAGGATGTCTTTTTCGAGCGAAAAGGCGGTTCCCATTCGAGAGGCCAGCGAATCTACTAGTGACCGCTGAAATAGGTATATTCCGGCGTGTATTTGGGAATTTTTGGCACCCGACGGTTGCCGAAATCGGGTAACCCGACTTTCTGGGTCGAGTACCACGGTTCCATAGCGGTCATTGCGCGGGATTCGCGCTACGAACACGGTGAGGTCCGCCACTGTTTTTTCGTGAAATCGTCTCGCGTGACCTAAATCCGCGTCGCAAAAGGTGTCCCCGTTAATTAACAAAAAAGTATCGGTCTCAACCTTCTGGGATGCGAGTAGAAAACCACCGCCGGTTCCCATTGGGGTAGATTCGATACAATACTCAACCGGAACGCCCTCAAAGTTATCGCCGAAATAGTTAAGAATAGATTCGGACTTGTATCCGACCGAGAGCACAAAGCGCCGAACCCCCTGATTTGCCCAAAATGCCAACTGATAATGCAAAAACGGTCTTCCATGAATCGGGGCCATGACTTTAGATACGTCAGAAACCGCCGGGCGAAGCCGCGTTCCCAGGCCCCCGGCCAGTATCACGGCCTCCATTTTGAATTGTGGTGGCATGGTTAACTTACGGGCTCCATGAAGTACTACTCCCTAAAAATTTAATTGTATTACAGTGTAGGGGATTATTTACCAAAAACCAGTTGTAACGAAAGTGGTTCGCATCAGCAAGATGCTACAAAGCCAACTGTAATTTTTAATATTGAAGTTGAGGTGAACCAAATAAATAGCGCTGCGGAATATAGCGCTGAGGGAAGAATTGGCAACTGTCAGGCCCTGGGATCTCTGAGATAATTTCCGATCCTGAGAATTTGCCTTCGATTCTTAGTAGAGGCCCTAAAACGCATTCTAAGATGATTTTTAAAACGGATAATAATGGTATGCTAAAAACTTCACTGCTGTCCGGTTCGTTCAGAGATCTAGCGTGAGCTGAGAACCTCACGGGTGGCGTGTTACGCGTGGTAGTTGTCCCAAGATCCGTGACGGCGGCTCCCAAGCAGAAGCAATGTTGCGATGCCCACTCTCATAGGGCTGAGCAAAAAAACTACTAAGCCACCTGACCGAGAATCCTGCCTGGCAAGCGTCTCAAAGGACATGGCACAGACTTTTCTGTCGTGCCAACTTTTGACACTGGGCTTGCCGCTGTTGCCACGCGGCGTTGTCAAAACCCGTGATATGATATTTCAAAACTCGGTCACGCCTTACCTCATGGGGGGTCTCTCTTTGAAAAACGTGAATGTGATACGAAAAGTCCTGATTACCGGAATGAGCGGGTCCGGGGGGAGTTACTT
>CAZRVZ010000082.1:0-8710 GCA_964603655.1 uncultured Pseudobdellovibrionaceae bacterium
TGGGATAGACCGAGGAATCGAGGCCTATGAAAAGGAGAAACTGCGCTACGAAGAAAAATTCAAGGAAGTACACCGAAAGCATCAGGCGATCAGAAACTTAGAGAGTCTTCCTGGCATAGGCCTTATCAATGCCACCTAACCTTCCATAGGCAAAATATAGGATCATCCACCTAAACAAGTAGGTAACCAATGTCTGGTCCTGTCCGATCAGAAGTGATAACGGCTGCCAGAAACGGATAATCACACTCTCTATGATTTGACCCATAATTAAGAATTAGCTTTCCAGATTTTCCTATTATCATCCCTCTCCTCCAAAAAAAAATACAATATCCCACCCAACACACTCACACACTCGGCTTCCGGCCTCGCCGCCCAGCTCCTTTATGGAGACAAGGCTTTTTGGCGCTGACCCCTCGCAACACACAGGGTGGGGTGGGGGGGTCAGCGGCAAAAAACGCAGGCCTCCCAACAGGCGCTGGGCGGCGAGGCCGTGATTTCAATGGGTTCCTGATTTTCTGGCCTCCAGTGACTGAACTACATTTTCTACACCCACTGAAGGGGGTACTACAGTGCCGTTTTCGAGCTCCTTGAAGGACCACGATCGTTCTCGACCGACAAACGTCGCATGAAGCCCACGGTTTCTAAAGTCCTCAAGGGTAACAAAGTAGCAGGCGTGAAGCTGTTTATTGAATTGCACGCTGGGTAGATTCCAGGTCGAGTCGTAATTGGTCTGAAGATAATTTAGAAGTGCTTTGTCCTTAACGATAAAGAGCGTGATGGTGAAGTCGGTGCCCAAAATGAGCAGTTCGAAAATGCGCATTAACCGCTCTTTGGACTTTTTGGAAAGCTCGACCTCTATTGCCGCAAAATGGCGCTTTGATCCCGAAGCAAACGAGACCGCGGCATCGGGCAGTTTGAATTCTTTGTCGGCCCGAGCCCGTTTGCCATATTTCTTTCTCAATTCAACGGCGAGGACGTTTTCGGGTACAAATTTGGTCACCACACTACTTGTTTCTAAAATCGTGCGGACCTCGTTAACGACAAGGTCATGGTCTACCGATGAATAATACCGAGGCGTTAGGCCGGTGAGGTCATCAAAGGGTGAAGCAGCAATTTTGACATACGACATACCAAGCGGCGTGATACCGAACACTCGATTGTTGTTTGGGTCCCGCATGATGATTCGAAGTAATCCGATGCGCACCAGGTGGCGCATCCGGTGATAGGACCATTCGGAGTTTGCGAAAAAGCCACTGCGAATCTGAGCGGATGTGGCCATGGAGTTTTCAAAAACGAATTTTAAGATAGCCTTATCCCGGTCGTTGATGTTTTGTAGCTGTCTCACCGTAATGTTTACTTGTTCCTTATGTGGCCAATTTTTCCTAGGCGAGTTGTTGCTAGAATTGTCAGTCATGGTTCTCTTTCTTGTTAGAGAAGGACCACCTCCAAGTCCTTCTTGAGTCTGTCGATCCGCTTTGTAAGGTGAAGAAGCCGTTTTGGAGGTAGCTCCTTGAGCGGTCCCCGTTTTTTGATTTCTAGGGTGAGGTCTTTGAGGATGTCGGAATAGTTAATCTCGTTCGGCTCTCGTGTGGGCGCTGTTTTGTCGATGTGAATATGATCCTTTAGCCGGCTCATTGCGGCGAAATATTCTTCGCGCACCTTCTCCTGGGTTACAGCGGCATAGTTGAGAGTCATTTTAATATCTCGATGCCCGAGAATGTCCTTCAACGCCCAGATATTGAAACCAGCGGCGAGCAACTCAGTTGCGTACGTGTGCCGCATTCGATGGGTGACGATCGGCTCACCAGCATCCAGATCTTCGACTATTTCTTTGAAGGCGTTCATCAATAGGTGGGTCTGCGCCTGTTTTCCGGTTGTTGTGACCAGTAGGTGACTCGGAAGCCTGTTCACATAGCTCGCTGAACGTTCCTGAATATCTCGCACCAGACTAACGGCCTTTTGATTCAGAGGAACGAGTCTTTCGGTGTTGAGCTTGCCGAGAGGTACCTTGAGGAATTTATGGCCGTCTGGAGTAGCTTTGAGGCACTGAAAACTGAGATTTGCAAGCTCCCCCACTCGGATTCCAGTCAACCGCATGAGCAGAAGCCCTTTGTGAAACAGGTCGTCCGATTTGGAGAGCCTTTTCTGAATCAGACGATCGAATTTCGGCGGTATTGGACGAGGGAGATACTCCGGTCGTTTTGGCATATCCCGCCAGTTAACTAGCTGTGTTGAGTCGTATTTTATAATCCCGCGTTCGTTTAGCCACATGAGATAAAGGCGAACTTGAACAAGCGTTCCGATTCTTGTGGTTGGAGCTTGTTTTCTATCGACGATGTATTTGAAGAACCTCTCCATGATCGGCCGGTCGATATCGCGTAGACACAGATGGTTTTCCGAAAGAAAACGGTGAAAGTGTCGAATGGCCGTTTTGTAGCATTGAAGTGACGTCGTCTTTACTCGACTCCCGACGAGATCGATAAATTCAAGTGCCATTTCTGGTAATTTGACATCTATAAACTGGGATCTTGGCTTTTTGTGCGGGAAGAGTTCCCAAGGGTCCCTTATGGGATAGTCCTTTCGATAGAGCCACTCTAGAAAATAAAAAACAAAGAGGCGAATCTGATAACGCCTTTCATGATCATATTTTTGCTCTACCAAGTAGAGAATGAATTTGTTGATCTTAGGCTGGTCTATGGCGCTGAGCTCGACTCTATTGGATGCCGTCCACCTGAGAAACGTTTTAATGTGCCTCGACGCTGTTCCTATGTTTTCCCATTGCCAGGATTTGGGGTTTTCCTTCATGAACTCGTTCAGGAGTTCAAAGGGACTCTTGGTCATAACGGCCCTCAGTTCTCGAAATCGCGCGGGTGTACTCCTCGGTGATGTCTTGCATGCCAAGGTTGATATAGCGAAGTGTCGTCTTAAAATCGGCATAGTGCCCCATCATCTTTTGAAGTGAGGGTAGGCCCACCCCATGCCGAGCCATATTCGTTCCAAAACAGTGACGCCAAGCGTGGGGGCGAGCTTTGTCGATCCCTGAGATCTCTCTCCAATACCGAAATAGGGTTCGAAGGCCTGCCCGAGTCATTGGCTCCCCCTTACGTTTTCCCTTCAGCACCACAAAGAAGAAGTGAGAGCGCAGGCCCTCTGGACGCTCAAAACGAAGGTATTTGCGCATCACTGAGATAAGGCGATCCGGCAGGGGCATGTAGCGTTCCTTATTTCCCTTGCCGAGCACTCGAATTCTGGCTCGTTCAAAATCGACGAAGTTAATGTTGAGGGACAAAACTTCGCAAGTTCTTAGGCCGCAGAAGAGCATGAGTAGAACAATCGATAAATCCCGATAGCGGGTAACGTGCTCGAGGAAATGGTTTACATCATCAACTTCCAAGGGATCGATGAGGGGTTTGGGCGACTTGACCCGTAGTTGCATCTCCTTACGCCGGCGTACGAATAGCCCACGAACACGGGGGCCAGCCCCTCTTCTGTAGTAAGGGGAAGGATAGGAGACAAGATCGGCACGAGGGATGGGCCTTCCAAAGCAATATCGATAGAAACTTTCACAGCAGCTTAGCCTGCGGTTGATGGTGGCCGGCTTGGCCCCCATTTTTTTGTGAGCCTGAATCCAGAGAAGTTGGTCGTGGCTTGTGAGCTTCGGAAAGGTCTTTCTTCGTTTCCTCAGCCATCGAAAAAGCAGGGTGAGATCATACGCATAGGCCTCAATAGTATGCCTTGAAAGTCCCCTAGCCTCGAGGGCCACAAGAAACTGGTTGGGCTGCTGAAGAAAGCGGCCGCTCCCATGGATAATTTGGCACCTGCCCTCCGCGCACCTCACGCGAATTTGCGTATTCATAGGCAAAAACCACCGTTTTCATCATCGATAAGAGCGTGCATGACTTCGTTTCTGATTTCCTTGAGGTGGCACAAGGCTCGGACAAGCCTGACGAGTACTTCGCCGTCCCAGTGCCGTAGAATTTCAGAAAGATTTGCATGCCCCTCGCCGTTCCAAATGTCGATTGCACAGCGGATAAGTAAAAGCTCACTCGGGTTTAGATCTGCGTTATTGGCAATCAGCTGGGCGGCAGGAGCGCGGAGTCGTGGTGATTGGAAATCAAAAAGACGCGAAAGAAGTCTTTCATCATGCTTGAAGATTAGCGCGATTGTTTCCAGGCGACGAGAGTCGGCCAGGTTTGTTTCGCTCCACGCAAACCATTCCGGTTTATCTGAACGCTTGCCACTAGGTTTTCTGGCTCTCACCATTCCTCCCAACGATAAGTTCAACTCCACGCGAGCAAAGGTAACAATGGCCCGGTTTTAAAGCGCGGGACGTTGTTGCTAACAGACGGCCTTGCGACATTAAACGGAGTTGCTCATCGTCGGAAGTTTGATCCGGCACAGGTCGACCTTCGGTGCGGTATCGCTGTTGGCGTTCTCGATGGTCTTTTTTGGCCTCAATCGAATGGGCATACTTTTTTCGTGCGGTCCGACGGGTAGACGCATAGCCGTGTTTGCGACATGATTCCGTGCAATAACGGTGGCCGCGGTAGCAACGTTTGCATATCCAAAATGTTGTTCCGCACTGTCGGCAGGAAAACTGATAGCCGGTCGTTGTCATGCCAGGTAAGGGACAGTTGATCCCAGGATCAACGGCTTCTTCAAGATTAATATTTCAGGTTCGCCAAGAAGTCAGACGGTTCCACGATTTTGACGTGTTTGAAAATCTTGAGCGGCAACAGATGCTCGTGATCTCCAGTTACGAGGTATTTTGCGTTGCCCAGCATAGCGGTTTCCAGAATCAGATTGTCGGCGTGGTTGTTGGGGATTACGCGAACCGATCCTGAGGGCTCATAGAGGTCGGCGATTTGAAGAATTCTATTTATCAATTTCTTGGCACTCTTACGTTTAAAGTGAAACTTATTTATGAGATTTCTCTCAACCTCTTCCAAAATCACCTGAGAGAGGACCACCTCAAACTTTCTATTGAAAGCGGCGGTTACAATTTCGGCTGGTTTGCCGGTGAAAATGACTCCGCTAATCCAAACGTTGGTATCAATGCAGGCTTTCAGCATGAGGCCGCGCTACTCTCTACCCGATCTGATAATTTTCTGAACGTCCTCAGGCTTCAACCTCATCCTTTTTGCGACCTGACGACCCTCTTTCCTGACGGATGCGAGATCCCTGTTGGCTAAATATTGCCTAAAGGCCTCCCTGAGAAGCTCGGATATTGTTCTGTGCTCTTCTTTGGCAACCCTAAGGACCTCCTTTTCCATGTCGGGCGGCAGGGATAGGCTGATGACCTTTGCTGTTCTCATATATTACTCCGTTACTAACTGTTCATAGCAATTCATAACAGATACGGAGTTGGTTTCCAAGCCAATAATCCATTAATGAACCGGATTAGCCTCATAACGCTGCCATTTCGCGGGCTCCTTAATGCGGTATTCCATGTGACCGGGCACAAAAGTGGTGCCTCGGACCTGGTCGTCCACGTAGTAGCTATCAACTGTCGGTGGCACAATTGAGGGAGGGGCAGGAATCGGTGAAAATGGGGCCATCACCTTATTTAAGTCGGCCGCAGGTATGTCGGGTACCGCGCTTTTTTCCTCCGAGTAGTATCCGCCAGCTGCACCCAGCCCCGATCCCAACAGCATGATAAGCGCCACCGACTGGGGATTCTTAGTGCGCATCACTCGCTGGGCAATAAGCCCGGCAACCGATCCTGAGGCCGCGCCAATGAGCGTGTGTCCACCGGGCGTTGCGCATGAGACAAGGATAGGACAAAGCATCAACAGAATTCGCATGATTTACTCCTTGAAATTTAAAAACTTAAATTGAGATGAGTTCGGATTTAAGCTCAGGCGTTACTGGCGCCTCAATCGCGTGTTGGATTGTAGGTAACGGTACCGGAGCCAAATTTGGTAGAGGGCAAAGTGCGATTGTCTTTGTGCTTAGACCGCTTGGGTGTGGTACCAAAATAACGGCCATACCCCGTGGGAGTGTTTTAATGACGTCTGGGTGAATTCGGTATTCTTTGACATCTCGCACCGAGCTCTCGCCGGTCGAAGTGGAGCCCAAGATAGAGTTCTGTTCGCGCCACGTCTTTTTTTGAGCGTCTAAAGTTCCGAACATTTTGGCAAAATAATCACAGGTGATTGGATCATTGGTTCTCATTACAATTTTAGAGTTCGTATTGCTTAAAACGCGATTTTCAAAAGACGGACTAACCTGGGCCAAATCCCCCAGAGACTGGTGGGAGAACGTGACACCGACGTTGGCGCTTCGAGACTTGTTTAGAATGCTGACAAAGCCCTCATAGATGAAATCCTGGAAATCATCGAGAATGAGGGAGCAAAACGGGGCATTACCCCCAACGTGGCGTTTGGACACGGCGCTTTGAATGAGCTGTAATACTAGATGCCCTGTCACTCGCCCTAAAAACGGAAACATCATTGTCGGTAATTGGAACAGGCAAATCTGCCGATTCAGGAGCGCTGTCTCCATATCGATGCTCGGGCGTGTGACATTAAAGAGCTGTCCAGTTGGCCCGGTAGCAAAATGACGAACATAGGCCACAAGGCCCGAGATATTGTCGGTGTGCTCGAGATCGTAGGCGAGCGACGTGCATGCTTGTACAAGCGAGGCCTCCTTGGTCTGTGCGATAAGAGCCTGCAATGTAGTGGGAATACTCAAAAGTTCGGCAATTTTTTCAAACGTAGGGACAGTGTCATGCGCTGCAAGCAGTCGCAATAGAGTGAGAAATGCCGAGTATTGAGCTTCTCGATAATAAGGGTTTTCGACCGGAAAACTCGAAAAAACCCGCTCAGCCACCATTTCAGGTGACGCTCCCGACAGCGGATTGAGTGTAGATGAATGTGCAATATCAAACAGAGAAAAAAGCCTAAAGTCGTCCTTTCGCCCAGCCTTAACGACCTGGGCATACAGTTGATCCCGAAATGACAGATCCGCTTTACCATCGATAATGATAAGCCCGTGCCCGTTTCGAATATCGGACACTGCTATTGGCAGAACGACTCCGCTCGTCTTCCCCACGCCGGTCGCACCGGTGACTAAGAGGTGTTCGGTGCGGATACCCTGCCTCAGGAAAACGGGCGTCTGATCGCAATAACCCAAAAACACGGCAGACTTTTCAAAGGCGGTCGCACGCTTTTCGGAACGCTTCCTTTCCCTTTTCGGGCGGGTACGCTCAGTTATCAGCAAGATGATAAGGACTAAAACCCCAAAGCCCATGAGACTTAAAGGAACCAAATTGTACACTAAGAAATCCCAAATTCTGGCTCCGAAACGATGCCATAGAGCCAAACTCACAAGTGCCACGGCAGCAACGCCTATGAAATGATCGGATGGATTATTATTCACTCAAATTTCCTATTCAAAAAAATAAAGAATTGCTTGCCGGCCGGAAGTATCAGAACCGGCTGCATTGACGACATGTCCTGGGCTCTCTTTGTGGCATATCCCATCGCAGATGCGGTAATTGCATTTAAGATTCCATTGCGCAATGTCCCCTGCTCCATCGGGGGGCCACCAGGAGTGGCGGATTTCTCCTTAAGACCCGAAGCAAGTCCCGAAACGAACTGACCGGCAGTCGAAGCCAATGTCTTTTGAGCCTCTTTTGAGTCGTATCGGCCGAGAAGGCCATAGGCCATGTCTTTATCAAACGCAAAGGCTGACAGTGATCTCTCGCGACCATCCGGAAACACAACGGTTGAAAATACGACTTCAAGCCGCTCGGTCTCAGTATTCAGGCGAGCCTTGCCGTAAACCTTAGACTCGCTCGGAATCGAAACAACGCCTTCAAACGAGACGTCCTCGCCTACCAATGCCACTACCGGTGTATCGGCGTCCAAGGAGACGACTTTGTTTTCAAGAACCACCGCAATGGTCGTACCCATCGGGAGTGCATCTACGCCTGCTCGTGCCAATACTTGCTGACGGTGAGGCAATGCCCTTAAATGTGAGGTCGATTTTGGCGGCTTGGCTGTAGCTACATTCTGTATGTTCTCACGATGCGCCGTCACCACGCTTTGATTGCCCGATAAAATTGTCGTATTTGTTGGCGGGTGCGATCGATGAGGTACTTTGGACGTTGGAACAGTCAAACAGGCTGCGATGATAATCACGACTGCCGCGCCAACTCCTGTCCAAAAGACAACGCGCTTTCTCAGCACTGGCTTTTGAATGTGCGGGTCGTTCTGCACCAAAATGCAATCCGCCACGATTTTGAGCTTACCCATGGGTCCGCCCAATTAGGTTCCTAAACGGTGTGGCAATTGGAGGGACGTTCGGATAGATAAACGCCTTTCCTACCGCCAGTGCGTCAAGAATCCGTAGTTTATGGTTTGTATTCATGAGTAACTCCTGGGATTGGCGGGATTGGAATTTCGAAAAACGGCGTTACTGCTGTGACTGTCTTGTCTTGGAGGTCATTTAATCGAAACACCGCATTGATGCGTATTGACCTGCCCACCGCCTTCCCGAGCGCAATGACATCTACAGAAACCGGGTAAATGGGAACCGAGTTCGCCAGGAATTTTATTGATCCGCACGAGGCATCTTGGATTTTGCAATCGATGATAAACGTAAAGCCCACGCTGGTCCGACTGGGGGTGACAAAATACGAATGAATCGTCAGCGCCCCGCCCTTTCCCGTAACCGTATTTTGAATGAGTTTCGGAACGATCCTCAT
>CAZRVZ010000083.1:0-14354 GCA_964603655.1 uncultured Pseudobdellovibrionaceae bacterium
ACGCGTTGCTAGCGACGATGTTCGCGCAGGCTTAGGATGTTGAGGAATTGTCATCGATTATCCCTGCCAGCAATTCGGGTAAATTGAGCCCAATGGCCATCGCAAAAGCTCGGGACGTTATGTGACAACCCGATAAGCAGGAAAGATAGTATCGCAAGCCGGTCTAAATAATCTAACGGTGTGCGCTTCGACTATTGTGACTCGATGTGACGGAACTGATCTGTGACGAACTGCATTGAGAAAAAAACGCTGCGCATCTAAAAAATGGCCATAAATTCTAAGTTCAATCTAAAGTTCCAGGCGATTTGCGCCGATCAGTCACGTGAGACAATCATGCTCGTTTTGACACGAAAACTAGGGGAAAGTATCGCCATTGACGACGACATCAAAATTGTCGTCGTGCAGATCAAGGGCCGTCAGGTGAGGCTCGGGATTGAAGCGCCGCGCGATACCAAGATTCACCGTGAAGAGGTGTACCTTGCCATTCAGGAGCAGAATAAGGCTGCGGCCGAATCTCAAAATGAGCCGGTAAAAAAAGTTGCTAAGCAACTCCGCGCCAGTTAACATTTTCATATCCGTCCACTTAAGCTTTCGGACAAATTTGGGGGAGAGTTGCCATGCACGTGGAGACCACTCGATTTGGTACGATAGATGTTCTTGAAACCGATATTGTCAGCTTTCCAGAAGGGATGCTGGGGTTTTCAAAATTACACCATTATGTACTTATAGAAAGGGTGGATTCGTCGCTCTTTCTATGGTTGCAGGCGGTCAAAAAGCCAAGCGTGGCATTCCCGCTCCTGGAACCGCAGATTTTTGAGAAACAGTACCAGGTAAAGATGGCGGACGAGGATCGCAAACTGCTAAAGCTCGATCTGACGATGAAATTTGCCAAGGTGTTTTCCATCATCACGATTCCGTCGGATCCGACGAAGATGACGGCTAATCTCAAGGCCCCCATCGTCTTAAATCTCAAGCAACGTTTGGCCAAGCAGGTCATATTGCATGAGCAGGACTATCCGATACGGGCCTCTATTTTTAACGAGCTTCAACACCACTGTGCGGCCGCGCAGAAGCCCATATTTCCGGACAACGAGGCGCCCGCCTATCAGGCAATTCACATCACAGAGGAGCTCGAAAGTGGCATTGATCAGACGGGTTAGCATCAGTTGTTTAATTCTTGCATTCGCCATTAGCTTTGAACTAGCGGCATCTGAAAATCCCCTGGGAGAAATGGCTCGCTATACCGTCGATAAAGATCCAAAGCGAACCTCATCCATGATTAAAAGTGGGCGTCTGGATGCTCAGGTCTCTCAATTTCTGACTGAAAGTTCCGCCTATGAGGTCGCCATAAGTTACACCTTCCAGGTGCAATTTGCAGGCAATCAGCAGGGCACCGAAAAGGCCAATATCGACGAGAGTTATTTCGAGGACGCATTTCTTGAAAATCTGCGCCAGACCGGACACTACGCCGGGGCTGAGTTCAAGGCAGACCATATAGGGTATGCAGATGCGAAGAATCTCGACGGTAAATTCTATGCCCACTGTGACAAGATCAAATTTTACGAAATCAAACAGAGCCCGAGCTATGCGCTCTACTGGTTAGCTACCAGCCTACTCGGTGGAAACTTTCGCGCCGATATTGAAAACCTAGTCGTGATTGCCCACGTGTTTCCCAACATCCCCGTGCTGGGTGGAGCCAAAGTGGATGTGTCCGGGACCTACCAAGGTATTAAAATCAAGGCTGGTGGAGATTACGTCAGTCCGAAATATACTTACTCAGTAGTTCAAAAGTAGGGCGATGTATTTTACCTTCTAATCGCCCCAAAACCGGGTTATTTGTAGTGGCTTTGTCTATCCTTCCCATTAGTTAGTCTCTGATAAGTCAGTAACACCTTTTCCACATACCGGCGCGTTTCATTAAAGGGTGGGATTCCTTGATACCGGTCCACTTGCGAGGGACCCGCATTATAGGCCGCAAGAGCGAGCCGAATATTACCGCGATATCGATTGATCAGCCGGCGGATACAATCGGCTGCTCCCATGAGGCTGTCGGTCGGATTGAAGGCGGAGTGAATGCCACACTCATCGCTGAATCGGGGCATGACCTGCATGATCCCCTGAGCCCCTTTGGGCGACTCGGCGTCTGGCTTGAAGTTTGATTCTACGGTGACAATGGCCTCGATGAGTCTGGCATCGATTCGGGCGCGAATGGCAGCGTCCTGAATTCTTAGCGACAAGGGCGCGGCGAGTAAAACCGTCAGGTATTTAAAGAGAATAAGAGATACCATAGGTCCCGGTGATGATACTGCCCCCTCCGAGGTAACATCGCAGTTCACCCCGGATGCTTGTTCCAAGTAGCGGGATATTAAATGACGCCGTGGGGCCAAAGATCATTTGGCCCGCTTCAAAGGTGGGGCTTGACCCGGAGAGCGATCGGGTGACGCGCGAAAGAATCTTTCCCACACTGAGTCCGGCGGATACGATCATAAAGCGCTGTGGTAAGGAGAAATGATATCTAAAATCGCCTCGGACCATTGAATGGTTGAAGAAATCAAAGCCAAATTCGACGTCGTAACGCCGGCCAATGTGGTAGCCCAAATGGCCGCCGAAATGAACGGTGCTAGATGACACGCTTTCGGCTGAGGCTCGTGCCATGCCGATCGAACCGCCCAAATAAATGGGGCGATCCTGAATGCTCGCCAGTTCGCGAAAGAGCATTCGGGATCGGTTCACCTTTCGGTCTGCCTCGGTGCCCTCGGCCGTTGCTACTTCGGACCTCTCGGAGGTGCCGCCCGATGAGGGAAGCGGTTGAAACTTGCGGTTGGTATGGTCTTCTAAAACCTTATTGAAGGCAGCGCGAAACTTTGTCTCTATAAACGTGTTGTCCAGTCGCCCGCCCGGAGCACCCGTGAGGGGTTCGGTGATTACGATGAAGGAGTTTGGCTCCTTATTGTCGAATAAGAAGACGGATAGTCGCTCTTTTTCAAAGTAAAGAAAACTCATCAGATCCGATTTTAGATAATCTCGTGCGCTCTTAACATCGTCGGTGGTGTAGCCCGGCAAAACATAGGTGGAAATCTGCACGTCGAAGTTTTCCGCCTGTTGAAAAAGCTGTGCCAAAGCATATTGGAGCGGGACAGCGAGGTTCAAACCCGATGAATCGGTCGACGGGAGAATTATCACGCTTCGGCGGCCTAATTCCTTGGCTGGCTTTGACGATGCCGATACCGGTTTACCTTCGACGGCACCCTCTGCCTTTTTTGGGGCTGCGGGTTTGGCGTCATCGGACTTTGCAGTTTCCGCGGGTTTGGCGTCATCGGCCTCTGCAGTTTCCGCGGGTTTGGCGTCATCGGACTCTGCCGCCGCCTGGTCTGTTTGAGCTGGTTTGGCGTCATCGGACTCTGCAGTTTCCGCGGGTTTGGCGTCATCGGACTTTGCCGCCGCCTGGTCTGTTTGAGCTGGTTTGGCTTCCTCGGATTTTACAGTTTCCGAGGGCTTGGTTTCCTTAAGGGCAGAAACCGCAGGCGGGGGAGTCTCGGACGAGTTGGGCGCAGGCGAAACATTCTCATTCGGCGAAGCAGGTAGCCTACCTGGTTCTGGAGTCACCGATTCTGGTGCGGCTGTTTCTGCAGTAGTCGAGGTCGTCGTTGTCGTTTCTGCTGTGGCGATTGCGATGCCGAGCAACCCCAGTAATAATGCAAATCTCATTAAATTATTGTAGCACGGGGCGATTATGATTCGTTGCATAACGTTATCCTATGCGGCTAATTTCGCGGTTCCCCCTCGGCGCCTCGAGAAGTAATAATTGGATGCCCGCTTCTGCTGTGCGGACACGGGCAGACAATTCAAGGCGACCCCCACCGGAGCTTTTGAAAACACTTTGCAGGTTTGAATGGCCTCGAGCATGTCCTTGGGGCGGGTGAGATAAACACGCGCAACCAGCACGACCAGGTCGGCGATGCCGCACCACTGATGGGCGAGATTTGAAGCGAAGAGGGGAGGCGTATCGATGTAGATAATGTCATATTCACTTCGCATTTTATCGATGAACTTCTCAATTGGCTTGAGATAATTCGGCATGGCGACTGGGTCGATTCGACCTCCGCGCGGAAGAAAGCTAACGCCTTCGTGGATGCTCTTGACTATAACGCCATTGATTTGTGTCGGTTGCGTCTCGGCCAAAATGGAGCGCATGCCCGGCGTATGGTCCTCCTTAAATCCAAAAAAGGAGTTGGGATGGCTGGTGATCAAGTCGCCATCTATCAAGAGGTTGTGTTTCGAAGGTGACTGGGATGCAATGGCGAGACTCTGAGCAACGGTACTTTTGCCCTCGCGTGCGTGGGGCGAACTCACGATGATTACGGGACACTTAATGTCTTTGGTTTCTCTTAAGATCCGATAATTCATGATTTTAAAATACTCAAGTCCGAGATTGGACAGGTCGATGAAACTCTCTCCCTGTTGGGGTCTCATATAAGGGATTTTGCCAAGAATCGGAAGATTGAGGTGGTTGGCATCATTTTCACTGTCGATACGGGGGCTTAAAACCATCAGGAAGAGGACTGAAAGGCCAATTAAAATTAGTGAAAGGCTAAGTGATCCGTACAGGTGCTTGGAAAGAATGGGAGCGACACGGAACGGATTAATGGACGGTTCGGCCAGTCGAAAAATCTCAGCGTTTCCGGCAGCGACTTCAATATCGGCAACCTGTTCCTTCTCGTAAAGATTTCCGAGGAGTCTCTTCTTATGGGTGAGCTCAACCTGCAGCCGGTCGTACTCATGGCGCTGGCTCTGGTACTTCTTTTCCTTCTGCCTGGTGTCTTCCATGTCCGATTCAAGTGCCTCCAGCCTGAAATTGATAGTCGTTAGCTCGAGTTCCGCCTCCGTGACGCGCCTGCGTACGTCTGCGGCGGGTACTGGATTTTTTAGAAACACTTCCTGTTCACTATCGTAGAGCCTGGCCAGTTGGGTTTTTGCATATTCCAAATCGGACTCCAGTTTAGTGAGGCGTGCATCCTTGTCGCTCGCGGTGGACTGGGTGGTGAGGTACTTCTGGTAGTTCAATTCCGAAATACGGGACGAAACTGCCGCAATCGCGGTTGAATAGGTGCTTTGTTCGCCGCGCTTGTCCTGAGGCGTACTTACCATGAGTTTTCGCATCGACCGGTTCGTGATGCGTCGTTGCTTGAGCTCGAAAATTTCACTTCTCAGCTTTTCAAGTCCGCGTCCTTCAACTTTGAGTAGCATGAAGTTTACAAAGTCTTCGTTACGTCGGGAGAATTCGATTAGGTTCGATTCCCGTTCGGCCAGCTGGCGTTTCAAGCTTTCAATCTGCCGGCTGAGAAACTCTCGTTTCATCACGCTCTCCCGGCTTCCGATTTCCGGGTAATAATTTTGAACTGTATCCATGAAGACTTTGCACAGTGCGTGGGCCGCAAGTGCATTTTGAGCCGTGCACCGGAAGCCATAAATATCACTGCCTCTATCCCATGTGAGCGTTACGAACTTCCTGAAGTATTCGGCTGGATAGGCGTTTCCGTTGGGAAAGAAATTGCGCAGGTGTGGTGGCTTGCCCTCGGATTGGTAGTGCTCGATGAGCGCATTGCGCATACGCTCGAGCACTTCAGCGGCGGAGAGTAGTTGCACTAAATTCTGCTTGCGGGAGTTTCCACCGAAACTGGCGCCTGTTGACATTACCGATTGGTACATCTGGCGTCTGCTCGAGTCGATCAGGAGACTGCCGTTAGATTCGAATACGCTCGGGGTGGTGTAAAACTTGTGCAGCGATACGCCGTAGATCACGGCTACCTCGAGTAAAAAAATCCACCAATGCGTCTTAAAGTACGAGAGCGCCTTGGCAATGATTTGGAATTCGTTATTGGTTGAGCCCTGAAACATAGATAAAAAACTGGTTACTTGAAATTTAAGTGACTAGCTCTCGTGACCATAACTCATCGGTCAATTGTGAAGAAAATGTGAGGGAAACTTTACAATGCTAACGCGACGAAGCAATCATTTGAATCGTTTCAATATTTTCGATGCTCGAAGTGTCTGTGAGGGGTTCTCCCAGGTAGATTTTACGAATCAGGCCTCGCAAAATCTTCCCGGACCTAGTTTTGGGGAGCCCGTCGACGAAGCAAATTGCCTTGGGGGCTAGGCTTTTGCCCATGGTGGAAATGGCGGCGCCGTGGAGCAGGGTCCGCAAGTTTTCATCGACGAGGATGCCCGGCTTGGCGACGACGAACAAAACACAGACCTCGCCTTTAATCGGATCTGGTATTCCGATCGCAGCAGCCTCTGCGATACTCCCATGGCCCAAGAGGGCCGCCTCGTATTCCACTGGGCCCACTCTTTTTCCAGCAATCTTGATAGTATCGTCGCTACGGCCGTGGAGAAACCAAAAACCGTCGCTGTCCACGCGGGCCCAATCGCCGTGATACCAGACTCCTTTCCATTTCGAAAAGTAAGTTTCCAGGTACCGGTCGTCTGAGTTCAAAAAACTCTTTGTCATGGACGGAAGGGGTTGTTTGACAACGAGATGTCCGATGCCCCCTCTCACACTCTGGCCCGCTTCATCAAATACATCCGCATCGACCCCAAGCCCGGGCCCTCCAAGGGAACAGGGTTTTAGGGGTTCGGTGGGAATCGGAGATAAGATGCACCCGATAATTTCCGTTCCGCCCGAAATGTTAATTATCGGACACCGGCCTTTGCCGACCTGGGAAAAATACCAAAGGTAGGACTGGGGATCCCACGGTTCACCGGTGCTCCCGAGAATCCGTAACGATTTTAAGGAAAAACGGTCGCTCACATTTCCAAACTTCATCAGTACGCGAATGGCGGTAGGCGAAATACCGAGATGAGTCAGTCCGTGGCGGTCGATCATTTCCCAAATTCGGGAGGGAGAGGGAAAATCAGGAGCTCCTTCGAAGAGAAACAATGTCCCACCGAAATGGGTTACCCCGATCATCTCCCAAGGTCCCATCATCCAACCGATGTCGGTGAACCAAAAAAAACGCGAGTCACTATCGCAGTTAAACGCGTAGCGAAGCTCCTTAACAATCGTGGCCAGTGCGCCCGCGTGGGTGTGTACCGTAGCTTTCGGTTTTCCCGTGGTGCCGGACGTGAAAAGAATGAGTGACGGACTCTCGGAATCGAGCTGAAGGGTTTTAAATTGGTCAGGCAATTGGCTAGTAGCCGACTGCCAATCAATGAGGCCTTCAGTTAAGTCACTGGATTTATCTCTTCTGAGAACGATGCGATGCCTAACCGTGGGAGCCAATTTGCACGCGGCGTCTACTACCATACGAACTGCGATACACTTGCCTCGGCGGTAGCCGACGTCGGTAGTGAGGACGCATTTCACACCGGCTTCCTGCAGTCTAATACCAATCGCCTCGGCGCCAAATCCGGAAAAAATGGGAACACCGACGGCCCCCACCTTGAAACAGGCAAACAGGCCAATGACGACCTCAGGGACCATTGGCATGATGATGGCCACTGAATCACCGGGCCTCGTTCCCAGATTCACCAAAAGGTGAGCCAAACGATTTACCTCGGCTCCGAGTTCTCGGTAGGAGAGGCTGCGCGTTTCGCCGGCGTCGCCCTCCCATATTAGGGCTTCGCGATCGCGTGTGAGGTGCCGATCGATACAATTGTGGGCAATATTGATCTTTCCATTGATGAACCACCTCGTCCATTCAATGCCTCGCGAGGGATCGACTGTTTGGGTGTACGGTTGGAACCACTCGACTCCCGTGTCCTTTAAGACGGCGTCCCAGAACCCGCCGATATCGGCGACGCTTTTTCGCCAGAGCGAAGGCAAATCCCGGGCGTTCATCCGTCTCATGAGTGACTGGACATGTGATGAATCAATCATTTCCTGGGAAGGTGTGTAAATTATCGAATCGGTATTTTGCATGCTAGTAGTCTTTTGTAGCCAAACGGTAGCCCAACGGTAGACTAACGCCAGATTTCATAAATGGCCACGAACTTTCAAATTAGCGATGTCACTGTGACACACGTTAGGGGTAGCGGTCCTGGCGGGCAAAACCGAAACAAGAGGTGGACCGGAATTCGCCTCGTCCACGAACCGACGGGGATTGTCGTGATGGCGACTGAGCGCAGGTCGCAGACCGAGAACCTATCCGCCGCTTTCAAGCGTCTGGCGGAGCGTCTTAGGGTTAGGTTTTTGGTCAGAAAGGCGAGGGTAAAGACCGCTCCTACGCGAGCGTCTGAGCGCCGGCGCTTGACCGGAAAGAAATTTCAATCGACCAAGAAGGGAAACCGTCATTTTAAACGAGAAGAGTGAGATCAAATTTGGTGCAGTGTATACATGTACGTTTAAAACAACTGATAATAATAATTATACGACTATATATTCATCCCGCCGTTTCCGACAAACCATTGAATTCCCCGGCTGCGGTGGTGGCAATCTCGCGCTATAATAATACCCATGGACGCCATCGCGCGAGTGTTGCACGGTTCTTACGCGTATCTTTTAATTTTTCAGATTCTTCTAGTTGCAAGCCTTGCGCTCGTCGCATTGTCACTCATTGTCCGAAGGTTGAAATTTTCTCTGGCTGGAGCCGGAGAGATTCCCACTGCCTCGTTAGCTGAAGTGGCTGAGGTGCGTTCGCAGATGGAAGGCTTTCGTATCGAACGCGATGCACTCATTGAAAAAATTTCGGGTCTGGAGTCATCCAAGGATGAGGCGGCTACGGCTGGCCCGCTGGCCGAGCAAAACAGGGGCCTGAATGAAAAGGTAAAGTTTCTGGAATCAAAACTTCTTGAATACGAAATATTGCAGGAAGAGATCGGCGCGCTCAGTGTCATTAAGGTCGAAAATGAGAAATTAAAGAAACGCGTTTACGAGCTGGAAAAGCCGGGTTCGGCTCCTCCCAAGCGGGCGATACCTGAGCAGACTGAAGTGATAGCCGCTGCAGCGAATGCGGTTTCCGAAGGGGCGGCGACTGAGGCCACTCAGGCCGCTCAGATAGGCTCCGGTTCGACGGTGGCTGGGCGCCAAGCGGAAATCGATAGCCTTTTGAGTGAACTCGGCGACATTGGGAAACCCTAAACAGAACCGCCAGCAAAACTACCTAATTTTCGCTCGGGTCTGGGGTGCTACTAGATTGGTGTAAACGCGATTAACCGCCTGACCGCCAGACGACCGAACGTGAATCAGATGCCTTCCGAGAGACAAGGAGGGAAGGCGGCGCGATTCCACGAAGGTCAATTCCTCATATCGGCACGGTTCCCCATTCGGCCCCTCGGCAAGCTGCTCTAGTTTGGGTAACACCTCGACGGTCTTTCCATTTGTGGTTTTCACGTCCACCTTAGCGACGCGTAAGCAGTTGCTCGTGATACGGCCTTTTAGCCGGACGTCATGCGCTGGATTTCCTGTTTCGTCCTTTTCCCGGTACGTGACCTCGACCAGATCGACCGTGGCATAATGGAAGTCATCCACACCCACCAGCGGTTTTGTCTCTTCGACGGCGAGTATTTCGCGAAGTCCGCCCCCATTTGTCGAAACACTGTAATTGGGGCTGGCCGCGAGTCTGCCAAGCCTTACCTCTTGGGTAAAGGGAACCGTAAACGGTAGGCAGTTTGAGCCGGCCACGTAGGCTCGGGCTTGCACCTTTAGGGTGGGCGTTCCCAGTCCGTCGACCAATGCTGGGCTCAAGCGATAGCAGGTGTTGGGCAAATACCCATCCAAAATGATCATGACATCGTCATTGCTGTCGAAGCCGACGGGCGCAAAAATAAATTTCGATTCGATATCGACATGCTCCGGAATTGGGCGGTCTGCCCAGGCGAAAAGCGTGGTAACGAGTAGTATGAAACCCATGTGATCCTCCCCGTGAATGGTGATCTTGGTCTAAATCCCGACGCGCCGTGCTGGCAAGGGATTTATTGGCGGACTTTGCTCAAAGCCCGTTCCATGGCGAGGATGGATTCGACTCGGTACAGGATGAGTTTTTCCTCAAGGCCGTCGGTGGGGTAGGGAACCCATCCCGTGTAAAAGTCCTGAAATTTTTCGAGCTCCTTCACGATTCGAATGCGCACGAGGGGCTTCTTATCTTCGGTCTCAAGACGTCCAAAATTGAGTTTTATCGAAAATCGAAAGCGCTCCGGCAATTGTATCGGCTCGGGATGGGAGAACAGAAGTTCGTTATACGGCCCGTTAACGACTTCACTTTGGATCTTGGTGGAGTCCTTATTACTCAATTTGAGCGGATAGTCGTTCAGGGCCTTAAGTGAGGCTAGCCAAACCTCATCGTACGTCCCCTGGTATACGCGGGTGGTGAATGGCTCGGAAGTGGTGGGTGTCGTAGCGCAACCCCAAAGCAAACTGACTAGAATCAGAAGCGGCATTGTTCCCAGAGTGAAGTGACTAAAGCGCATACCCCATTTTTATAGCTATGTTTTCGTAAGTAAAGGGCTTTTGGCCGGTTACCACATGGTCCGACTGCAGTCGTCTTGATTCATGCAATGCCATGGACAGGGGGAGTAAAGGTCGGTACAACCCAACGAACGCCGCCCGTTTTGCGGCAATGAGGAGTCGTATGCTCAGTTCGTTTAAAAGGTTTTTCACCCCAATTTATTTGGTAATTCTTTGTCTGGTATTTTCAATGCCAGGCTGGGGAGATTGGGATCCGGAGCTCGCCGCGCTTTCAGAGCCATGGGAGGGATTCTTCGATGTAAAGCTGGAGTGTCAACCGCTCTTTAAGACTGAACCTATCTGTCAGGTGCTCACTCGATCGGTGGACTTTGCGTCGATTGCGATGACGAGCCGGGGGGTCTTTGTGCTGTTTTCCAAGCGGGGTCAGGATTGGCCGTTTTATGGTTTTGTGGTGAAACCGGCGAGTAATGGCGCTTCATTTAAGGGAACGACATTGGATGTGGCGCTCACCGTGGAGCTCAATTTGGACAGGGATGCCGATTCGGGAGCGCTTTCAGGGTGGATTAGGGATGCCAGAATTCCCGGAGACGTCAGGGTTACTGCGAGCCCAGTGAAGCTAACGGTGAAGCGGCCGCTGACCCGTCTTTATGGGCGTAAAATCCTGGGTGAGCCACTTTCGGTCGCAGAGGTTAGCGGAAATTACATCGGCCAGGCGTATGGTGATGACGCGAAACTTGTCATCAAGGACTCGGCGTTGTCTCTGGACCCCATTCTGACCCAGGCGAGCTTTCATCGGTTAAAGGAAAACACGGTGGAGCTCTTCCAAGAGGTAACCTTAGATCCGATTCGAGGGCTCATCTTCATGGTTCAGTACGATGGTGGCCTGCCTAATCGGAAATGGGTATTGGCGTTTCGCAGGGAAGACATCGACTATCAGCCGTGGCTACTTGGGACCGGTCTCAATCTACGAAAGCCCGTGGCCTACGACGTGGGATTTGAAAAGAATATTTTAGTTGGCGGCTAATAAGTTCTGATGGTGGGCCGAAAAAACCTGAAGCAGGCTTACCACTTCTGGCTTCGCCAGTATCTCAGGCCGCAGGGCCGAAACGAATTTCTTGTAGGCGCGGACACCGACCGCCTGAACCTCCGATACCTCGACCTGTGCGGAAATACCTAACGTGGGAACGTTTACGCTTAACTCGCGAGCGTAATCGCAGCCAGTCAGCGCCGCGAGCTGTTTAAAGTAAACGACCGCCTCGACCAGCGACCCGATATTCAAAATGCTGGAGTTATCCAGAATGTCACCGAGAAGGTAGTCCCGAACTGCCATGTACCGTCCGGTAAATAAACGATAGGTCGCCGACTCGTAACGTCCCTGATTGCGAATCTGATCGCGCTCGATCGCTTGAAACTTATCGGGTGGTGTGAACGCTCCGATGAGGCTCATGGCAACCAAGGACGCAACCCTACCCTGAATTTCATTTTCAGGTCCCATGAGCGCATCGAGAAATAAGAGGTGCGCCGTCTGAACGATTTCAAGTGGGGTGGCCTCATTGGCGTATGCCTGTGCGAAGGGAATCATGCGAACGGGTGGCGTCAGCATGGATGTGTTTGAGGGCGAGAGCATTTGCTCGAGCGCCACGGTGAGCAGCTGAAGGTGTACGCCAGAGGCCGTTTTCTCCATTAGTTCTCGGAGTGCTTGGGTCAATCGCTCGGTTCGCTGGAGCGCCATGAGGATGTCGCTCTGTGTTTCATTACTGGCCTGAACGGCGCTCTGGGTTTGTTCAGCAATATCCGTAAGGCCGCAGCCAGAAATGGAAATTGCGACAACCAGGAGTAGGTGTTTCATGCAGACTTTATGAACTCGGTGTTATTCATTCAAAACCAGGCATTCAAAATCATCCATTCAAAAACGTTTTCCGACCAACAGAGCCTTCAGGCGCTTCATTCCATTGTCGATGGGGACGCCGAACCAAGCGTGCCAGAACTTGTAGGCGAGACCCTCGGCCGTATTGGAACTCACCTTCCCGTGCACCTCGAGGTACAGTGATTCCAATCGTCGGTTACTCACGATTCCCACGAGTGATGATTTATCCCCTTTTTCGACGTTAAATGTCAGGTCGGCGAGCGACTTGGCGACTGCGGGATCTTCCGTGTCGATATCGTTTATGAGGAGCATATCCTCGAACGCATCGTGGATTTGGGACGCCGAAAGATCTCTCAAATAGGTAAATTGGATGGCGAGCGTCTGGGCCTCGCCCACCTCGGGAAGCGGGTTTTCCTTGTCTGAAAAGCCGGACTCGCGGTCCATGAAGTGAAGCGCGTGGTACACATTGACCGAAATGAATCCGAGAGGTTTGGCATATACGCCGTGGCCACTCAGGTAGACTGGGGCCTCTTCGAAACACTGGTGAATTTCGTTTTGTGGAACGTCTACCAGTGCCGATCGGTAGATTGGCACTGTGAGGCCTTCGACGGTAATCGTCGAAGATGGTTCACCGGTGAACTGAATGATGGAAGCGCCGGCAATTCCCGAGAGTAAAAGGCCCGCAAACCAGGTTTTCATCTTCGCCCCCTCTTATAGATACGACTACAAAAACCGTTTATATAATTGAATCATAAAAGCCGGGTTTCTCCTAGTGAGTTTCAGGCTCGTGTGCTTACGTGGGCGCATTGCGTCTATGGCCCGTTTTTTTTGAGTCCTGAGAAAGGGTGGTGTCGAAACGCGCCCGATTTAATGGCACGGCGCTTGCTATATTTCACCGACAACTATCTTGACCGAAAGGGGAGGTTACTTTGAGATCTATTCTTGTATTTATGGCAGTGGTTCTTGTGTCTAGCTCCAAAGGCGATGAATCCTGTAAGGCCGAAGCCTATAGGGATTACGTTTCGGCACTAGAGGCCTGTGGCGGATCGAGCGGGCCCAGTACTGAATGGGAGTGTGAAACGAAGGTCGAGAATCGATCGGGGACGCTGGATATCGGGCGTTGCAAGGGAAATGACAAGATCGCCTGTTACGAAGACATTAAAGAATCGTGTAGAGAGAAGCACACCGGCCAGACCATGTCGAAATCATACAGGTCATTTACCGGCGTTTGCGCTGGAAGCTTTTCGGACTGTTGGTAGGGTATTGATGTCGTATTCGTGTCATGTATATAATGTATACATGAATAAGAATACAGTTAAGCAGTACACTCTTCGCAATATTCCCTCGTCAGTTGACCAGGCTCTAAAACGGTTGGCACGGGAAACGGGCAAAAGCTTCAACCAGATTGCGATTGACGCTCTTGTGCGTGGATCTGGGCAAAGCCTCATTCCAAAGCGGGATTTTAGTTTTATCATCGGGTCATTGTCAGAGGCGGATGCCAAAGCCCTTGAAGACTCCATTTGTGCACAAAACCCCATTGATTCACGGCTTTGGAAATGAGAATTGCCGTCGATTCGAACCGATATACCGATTTTGCCAAGGGTGATGAACATGCGGTGAGTGTTTTTCACGGTGCTCAAAGTATCTGCTTGCCCTTGATTGTGCTTGCAGAATTACGGGCGGGGTTTTCAGTAGGTACACAAAAAGAAAAAAACGAGCGAATATTAACTCAGTTTTTAAACACCGAAGGCGTCAGTGTGGTCTGTCCGGATGAAAACACCAGCTACTTTTATGCTGAGATTTTTCGGGATCTCCGCAAGCGTGGTAAGCCGATTCCCACCAATGACATTTGGATAGCGGCCATCGCTCTTCAGCTCCATCTTGTTCTTTTTGATCGCGATTCCCATTTTGATTTGATCCCACAATTGGCTCGAGCGAAATAATACCTAGTCGTTAATCGGCGAGTTCCAGAGTAGAGGACCCCTAAAGGTCAAATGGTCGGGGTTGGTTTTTAGGAGGGTGTTAGGGGTGATTGGAATTCGCGATAACGGCTCTTTGAACGATGCCGCCTTCGGTATGGAG
>CAZRVZ010000084.1:0-6629 GCA_964603655.1 uncultured Pseudobdellovibrionaceae bacterium
ATCGATGATTTTGGAATGAGAAAACTCACTTCCACAGAGGCTCAAGACCTCTGCGAAATCCTAGAAGCCCGATCCTGCGGTAAGTCCACCATCATCACAACGCAGCTCCCTCTCGATCATTGGGAGGAAGTCATCGAAGACGCAGTGATCGCAGATGCCGTGAAGGACCGCGTCAGGCACTCGGCCATCAATCTCACGATAAAAGGGCCAACTTATCGGCCCATAGGCGAAACAGGGCCCCGTGGACTTCGCCCCTTCCAGCTTATTCTCACAAGAACCTTTTTTCCTATCCATAAGGGAGTAGAGGGATGCAGGGTTTCGAATTCTACAATTGTTGATTAGAACTAATTTTGGGACTCACGACTAAGCACTCGAGTCGCAATTCCATCCGCCTCGAGTGCCATTGCTTCGTGTGTGTTCAGGGCTTTATATTCGAAAGCTAATGTCTCAGGCGTTGGATTGATGAAGACTAGTAGGACTTCACCCTTCTTGTTTCTCCAGGCAGCTCGTTGGATCCCATCAATGGTCACCTTCCATTGAAAAGGAGCAACGCCAGTTCCCCATTCGGTGGTTAGACCCGGGACAGTGGTGGTGATTTCTGGTGGGCGCAGCATTTCGCCGTGAACAATAAAACTATGGTGCTGCCGTCTTAAAGTGACGAGGCTTTTTATAAATCTGGAAAGTGGGTCGGAATCGTCCTTAATGAGTTGCACAGCTAGCCAACCCAGTTGTTCACCGAACACAAATGCCTGGGCAGTTTTAGCCCGAATGGATTGAAGCCATTCCTGATTAGCGTAATATGCCCTGCCAAAAGGATGGATCAAGCCGCCATAGATCACTCCATGAATCGGCACCTGATCAGGTTGCACATTTTGCCAGCTCAATAATCCGTCTAAGAAAGCAGAATAGGGTTCGGCCACGCCTTCGGCGGTCAGTAGGGCTTCCCAACCGATTTCATTTCTAATGCTAGCTAGCATTTCCTGATACCCCCGCACCCACCAGCTGCCCCCCCCAAGCTCATGTTGGTGAGTGCTATCAAAACAATGAACGGGTCCGTTGAGGGCTAATTGGTCCAGATAAACTCCAGACACCCTAAATTCACGCACTAGCCTTGAGACAATTGAAACGATCGTATTCTTCCACAATAATTCTGTGGGACACATAAAAGCGAAGGTAGACTCTGTGCCGTAGGTGTTGAGATAAGGCCCTCCCTTTTTCTGCTTTGCTGAAGACTGGACTGCATGATTTTTAAAATCCTCAAGGCCCACGTCCCAGCTAAGTGCATTGATATAGGGCATCACTCGTACTCCAGACCGTTGTACGTCTTCAACGAATTCTCTGAAGCCGGGTCTCTCTGGGAAAAAATGAGGAAAGTTGGTATCCATTTTAATTTGATGCCAGTTATAAAGGTGCAACCCCATCGGTGTTCCCAAATAACCGGCAGCCCTTTTTGCTAGGCGAGAACACTCTTGAAATTCCACTCCGCACAGGCCCCAAAAATCGATGTCTTGCATTGAGTTGGGATGAACCGGTTTCCATGGAGTTTCTTTCATCATCCATTTACGGTAGATTTGGGCGGCTTCATACCAATCACCTTGGTGTGTTCCTAATGCCATTTCTCCCGCGGTTTCATAATTCCATTTATTTTCATCCGACCAGGGATTTTCATAAGCCAATCCTAGCGAAACCGAACTCCCTTTTCCACTTATCATGAAGTACTTAAAGGAGGCTGTTGGATCATGCGCTGCCAGATACAGGGAACTATCTTGGCTAGTCACTCCTACAAGCTGGTAACTAGCATTTTGGCTGGGGTAGGGCGCAAAATATTCGAAGGGCTGAGCGTACGGCCCTTTTTTCAGGACACCACTTCCGTTAGGAATGTGCAACGCGAAAGAAGCGGCGCTTGGGGGAGTCACATGAAAGTTCGGCATAAATACCGCAGCCATTCGTTTCGGAGAGAGGGTATTCATTACTCTCAATTTCCAATAGGAAAGCCCGTCCTTGATGCGGATATTTAATTCTGCAGAAAGACCTAATAGATGCAGATTGCTTGGATTGGAGAACTGTAATCGGACCCTGTTTTTAGATTGGTGGGAAATGATGATGGAATTCCATCCCTCCCTGCTACCGATGGAAGTCGAAGCATTGCCCACCGAATCAAAATACAGAGAAAAAAGTTCCTGCTCCGGTGGGGTCACCCAATTCCAGTTGTCTCGGATGGAGCGGAGGGATGTGAGCGAAACTCCATGACCGCTATTTTGAAGAGTTAGGCGTAGTTGAGAATCGGATAACCCAATGCCTAAAAGAGAGGCATAAGGGGCAAGCGTAATGCCCAAAATAGGGACAATAAGTTTGTGCAACCTCATTTACAAAGTTCCTATCATGAATACGGGGCTCCGAGCTCCAATAAAAGCAACCCACTCGCTAAACTGCATCCATTTCCCTTGTCTGATTCTGGCCGCAGAAAAAACCGTATCTTCAAAGATAATGCTACTCACACTATTGATAAAAACCCGGTAGGATGAAAGTGAAAGTTGAGCAGGCACCTTCCCGGTGACTGTAACTTCTCCTTCTGAAACTTTGGGAAGCGTTTTATTGAGCTGTTTTACCCTACTATGCCCGCGCTTTAGCTGTACTGCTCCCGCCTTTTGACCGGAATACGCCCCAAATACCTTGACGGAGGTGGTGTCCTCATGAATCTCGCTGACATCGACACCAAACTGTCGGACGGCCTCAAGGACGATACGAGTCATGAGACTCGCTCGGTCGGCGTCAAACAGCCTATCGAGTGCCCTTGCTATTACGTCATCCCCGGTTTTTCGGTTATAATTTAAACGTTATATCGGTGTTCAGGGGGTATGGGGCATGAAGTTAATTGCGGTTTGTTTTTTTCTAGTCTTAGCTGGTTGGCCGCTACCTGCCGAAACTACCCAAAACGAAAACACCAAGATTGAAAAGATAAACCCTGGGCCAAAAATAGATCCGGGAAAAAATGTGGATCCGATTCAGATTGATCCATTTCAGATCGATCCGATTACCGGGGCCACGCCAACCGGCCCCGCCGATAAAAAAACGGTATCTCCCGGGACGGGGATTCAGATGCCGAAAACCCCGACTGTCGATATCGCGCCATTGACCACCGAACAGTCGTCGGGCCACTCGACCGGAAGCGATACGAGCACCGATGCGACTACTAACGCCATCATCGGCAATCTGATCGAAGAGGAGAAACACAATCACCAGAATGAATTGCCCTCGGCTGAAAGTTTGGGGATCGGCGGCCCGCAAGTGACCGATTTCAATGTGAAGGTACCCGAGATTCAGACGCCGTCGGTGACTCAAGTGTTCGTTCCGGAACCGCCACCGAGTATCCCCAGGAAGAAAAAGCCCGCCAACGCCGGCGCGGGCAAATGCTGATAAGCTGAATTTTCCCGGGCAGGTTGCCCGGGGCGAAAGAGAGTGCGAGCGTGCGCGTTTTTTTCCTTGTGTTGTTCGCAAGTCTTGCTTCAAATCCCATTCTGGCCGATGTTCACGATGACAAATTCGTTGCCAGACTCGATAAGGGCCAGAACTACCTTTACGATCACAAAAATCACGAGCTCCATTACATCGCGGCGAACGGCAAATACCTGCCACACCGCGTGTACCTTCACTATGATAATTCGATACACCAGTGGTGTTATCTGAAAACCGATCTTGCTGGAAGGCTACCGAAGCCGCTGGAATTCCTCAGGCCGGACACCGTCACTTTAGGCAGGGTCATCGGTGCACCGCTGGCACTTCAAAAATTTCGCCTGACTGACGAAGGTAATTGGACCCCCACAAAAGACGTGGAGATTTACCGCGTTTGGATTCCCGGCGAAAAACCGGTCCTGAAAGCGTATGTCTATCGACACACTAATCCGGCAGCAAAACCCAAGACTCAGATTCCGGTCTTGCGCGTTCCCACCGAAGTGCCGCAACGCTCGCAGCAGTAGTCATAAAGAATCCCCGTCGGAAGATAGAGCATGAGCTTTTCTCGAACCGGCATGGCCTGTGTGCATTTTGGGCAAAACAGGTGCGAGGCGGAAAAGTTCTGGTACCCATCTTGAGGTTTCTTCTGGGCCTTTTGCTCTCGCGCCGCTGGAGCCGGGCGGGTCGCGCGACGGACGGCAGGACCCACAACGGGGGCACGCGGCGGGCTGGTCTGATTAGCCAGATATTTAAGGACTTCGTCTTCAGTCATTTTTACGACTCCGACAGCTCAACTTTCCGATAAATACTCCAAAAGCCCGGAAAAATCTTCAGGGCAATTCTGGCCAAATCTCTCTAGTAAAATCTGAGCGGGATTCAGACCCCGAATTAAATTCTCCTGAAGTGGTAATAACAACGACTCCTCGCCCAATCCTCGTGCCTTTAGCGCGACCATGGCAACACCGGTCAAGTCACGGGCAATATCCACCAAAGAGACACGCCCGATTTTTGCATCGAGGCCCTGTTTTAGGGCATTATCCCACAGCTCGTTACGGGCTGAGGGCGTCAAGCCTCCCAAGGCGTTCAAGCTCAATGCCCTCGCCTCGGGCGAGTAGAGCACTCCCATCCAAAAAGCCGCTGCAGCAAACCGCATCGCCGATCGCTGGCCGTCTATCGAGCGCACCTCTATGTAACCCGGTTTTAATCGCGCCTCGGTGAACGCCTGGCGTACGGCATGCATCTCATTGACCCCGTTGGCGCACACACCCGGCAATGCACCCGACTGAATTGACTTCAACGTGGCACCGCGGGCAGCCACAAACTCGCCCTTTTCATTCTGAGCAAACATTAAAGGGAGATTCCACAAATGGTCAGCGTAACTCGAAAAGGAAAAATCGGAATCAAACGCTCTATCGAGTATCCCCGCCCGATCGGGATCGGTATGTCTCCAAATATGGCCGCGATAGGAGAGAAACTCGCTGCGCTTTCCAAGATGCCAGGGGGAGTTGGCAAAAAGCGCATAGCTAATGGGAGTCAGGGCCAGCGCCACCCTCAGCATCTCTATGCCCTCAGCTTCGCTCGTGTAGTCTAAATTCACCTGGACGGAGCTGGTCAGGCGCATCATCGAAGTTCCCAGTGCCTCCCGATGATTCAGATAGTCGGTCATCACGCGATAGCGAGGGAGATCGATCAAATCCAACTCCTCAACCGATGCAACCGGATTCACACCGATGCCGACAAACCGTAACCCGTGCGGCATCGCTACTTCGTGGACATCCTTTTCAAAACACTTAGCGCATTTTACCAAGGAATGGAGACTGCTGGCTGTTTCGGATGACAACTCCAACTGACTGCCGGGCTCGAGCGACACCTTGCCGCAATAGCTGGCCACACCCACCGGCCGCCCGCTTCCATTATCCACCAGCGACCACCCGTAGCGGACACTGAGCTCGCTCAATAATTCTGCCGCACCAACGCGATCGGAATGCCCCTCGTAGCCTAGAGCCTTACCGTCGGCCCAAAAACCAATGCGCTCGACCTCAATACCCACCCGTCGCTGACTCGGATCCCGGGTCGTGCGGCGAAACAGTTCCGCTGTACTGCGAAGCGAAACCTCGTCATGAATGCGACACCTAGCCACCCGCGAACTATAGCCAGGCATGACGACCGAATCAACCGGGTCCGGTTGCTGACAAAAAGCGTTAATGGTAGCTTTATTTTCCCAATTAAAAATGTGGGCCGGTAGCTCAGTTGGGAGAGCACAGCGTTCGCAATGCTGGGGTCGTGGGTTCAACCCCCATCCGGTCCATTTCCTGCGTCTAAAATGACGCGGCCATACTTTAAACTTTGGCTTTCCGGTTTATCTAACGGTCTTATTCCTCTTGGAAGAAAAGATCCCAAAGGAAGTCTGCCAGGTTTGGGAGGGGGAAGTCCTGGTTCACTATGAAGCATGGAAACGTGTGGTGGAGCTCCAGGGACCAGCAGGTCTTCGGCAGGTTAAAGGGTTTCACGACGAAGGCCTAAAAGGCGAGTGGAATGGTTTTAGATCATCCCGGCTAGGGATACAGTGGCGGGTAATTTATCTGGTAGAGGATAAGGTGCTTGAAGTTTTTGTTGTTGAAATGACGTCCCATGATTATAGGAGAAAATGATGTACCCAAAGATTAATAGAAAAGATTTTGCTAGGGCTCGTGTGAATACGTCAATTAGTCCTGGTGAAATGCTTAAGACCTTGCGGGAACTTCAGGAGATGACCCAAGAGCGGTTGGCAAAGCTTTCCGGAGTTCCACAGTCGAACATTTCCGCCCTTGAAAGCGGGGAAAGACAAATAGGAAGAGAACGAGCGCTAGTCTTGGCCAAAGTGCTAAAAGTGCATCCCGCTATTATTCTCTTTCCTGACTATGACGTTGATGAAGTAGCTTGAGGAGTTCGCACTAAGCCAAGGTTAGCAACGAGGATTTTTATTCATGTGATCGGAATTGGTGGCATGAATGCACTGCTCGACCGTTCCGTGCGCGGCAATACATTTCAAAAAAGGAGGGTCTGTAAGGAAATCTGTGTAAGTGTCCGATAAAATGAGGGATGAAAACCCCATTAAAGAGAGGACACCGGCATGGAAAAGCTATTTGACACAGACAAGATAGAGGCCCGTCTTAAAGAAGTTAAGACGATAGATG
>CAZRVZ010000085.1:0-7278 GCA_964603655.1 uncultured Pseudobdellovibrionaceae bacterium
CGAGGGGCTATACCTTTTCGAAGGCTTGGGAAGAGCCCTTCTCGAAGTCATTGCACGCGCTCGCGGCCAGTCCATTTCGTGACATTAAGACGCATCTTGCCGCGCTTTGAGAACCCGTTATGTGACAACCCGATAAGCATGAAAAATTCCGTCGTCATTAGGCGACCTATCGGTGAAGAACTGGCTCCGGATTAAAAATCGGCTCGCCCATGGTGGTGAAGTAGGAGAGCGTCACCGTTTCAAACCGCGATCGCTTTTCATTATAGATGCGGCATTGGGGGACAGGCCCGGCGTAGAGGTGAAGGCTGATAGCGGGTTGTTTGCCGTGATTGGTGATGGAGTGGGCCGCCAGCGTGTCATCGATATAAACCTGGCTGGGGCTGCCGACGCGTTGAACGCCCCCCAAGGGGTGGAGTGGATCGTCGTCGTGGGCGGGGGTGGTGTAATTTCGAAAGCTCAAGGACCCCGAGATAATCCGCATCCAACAGCGCTGGCCGAAGTGGTCGTGAATGGGGGTTCGCTGGCGCGTGAGCCAGGTGAGAATCAAGAGCTCATAACTTTCAGTTTTGGCGATGAGGTTACGGCCGTAGGTTGTGTCGCGAAAAAAAATGTAAGGAGCTAGATCGTTTTCGGGAATGGAGTGCTCCGTCAGAAATTCATCCGCCGTTCCATCTCTAAAATCATTCGGACTCTGCGCGTCGAGGAACGAAAGATACTTTTCGAGTGGAATTTGCCGCATCTCTCCTCCCGGTCCGGTTGCCTAACGTCAATTTTGAGGCATACTAGGGCTTCGCGTAAAGATATAAAAAAGGAGACAGGATCATGGCCAAAAAAACCCCGGGTTATACAAAGGACCTTTTCGTATTGCCGTTTGATCACCGGGCGTCATTTCAGGAAAAAATGTTTGGAATCATGGGCGCGCCAACTGCGGAGCAAACCGCACTCATCAGTTCTTACAAGACAATGATCTTCGAGGGGTTCGAGCGAGCCGTTGCGGCGGGCCTGCCTCACGAGAAGATGGGTGTTTTGGTGGACGAGCAGTTTGGAGCCGAGGTGATTACATTAGCGCGCCAGAAGAATTTCACGCTTTGCATTTGTTGCGAAAAGAGTGGGCAGGAAGAGTTCGATTTCGAGCACAAGGATTATGCTGCTCACATTGAAAAGGCGAATCCGACATTCGTAAAGGTGCTGGTGCGTTACAACCCCGAGGGGGACGACGTGATGAATCGCCGGCAGGGGGCCCGATTGGTCGAACTCAGTCAGTACCTCACACGAACTGGACGGCTTTTTATGTTTGAGCTGCTCGTGCCGGCGACCAAGACTCAGCTCGAGCGGTGTAAAGGGGATAAGAATCTTTACGACGTCGAAATGCGTCCGTCTTTAATGGTACGAGCCATGGAGTCGCTGCAGGACTGGGGCGTAGAGGCCGATGTTTGGAAATTAGAAGGCCTTGATCGCAAAACCGACTGTGAAAAAGTTTGCCAAACGGCCAAACGAAATGGTCGCGATGCAGTGGGCTGTATTGTGCTGGGCCGGGGAGAAAATGCCGATAAGGTGCGCGAATGGCTGAAGGTGGGCGTAAACGTGAAGGGTGTGATCGGCTTTGCCGTGGGTAGGACGGTTTTCTGGGAGCCGCTAAAGGCTCTGCGTGAAAAGCGAATAACGCGCGACCAGGCGGTTGACCAAATCGCCAAGACGTACGGCAGCTTCTGTAAACTTTGGCTAGACGCCAAGATTTAACTCACTCCCGAAAGGTAGGGAATAGAGTGCGCATGAAGGGACTTTTCGTTGGGAGTACGAGAGGGACATCCTGCTCCTTGCACTATTTTACAAGTATGGTTCGCCTCGGTGTGGATGTCGTGCCTTTCGATCCCGATTATTTTGCGACCAGCTCACCCATTGAGAGGGCAGTGGCGCGAATTCGAAAAGGCCCTTCTCAAGACCGGGTGACCGCGGTATCCGAAAAAATCATTTCGATCTGTCAAAAAAGTTCGTTCGATTTTGTGTTCGTAATGGCAGAGAACTTCTTCGGCGCCGATACCATGGGGGCGATTCGGAGTGCAGTGAAGTTTCCCCCTCTGTTTTTGTACCATTCACACGATAACAATTTTAGCGCGGGGATTTGTAAGCCAAATAATTTCGAGGCGACGCTGAAGGCTTATGATTTTCTTTTTACGACAAAATCTCAGAACGTGGCGCGCTACCGTCAACTGGGCCAGCCTGGGAGCTGCTATATTGCGTCAGCTTACGAGCCTATGGTGCACCGGGTGATTCCCGACTCCGAAAGTCACGCCGCCAAATTGGGAATCGAAATCTCCTTCATCGGTACTTACGATCGCTCACGGGATCCGGTATTTGAAAAGGTGGGGTGGGATAAGCTTCAGGTATGGGGAGACTTCTGGCGACGGTCGCCCCATTTCAAACGGCACACCGAAAGAATTCACCCCGAGGCCGTCTTTTATTTCGAGTTTGCCGATATATTGGGCCACTCCAAGATTTCATTGGGACTCCTGCGCGAAGAGGCGGGGGACCGGCATACCCAGCGAACTTTTGAAATTCCGGCGTGCGGGGGGTTCCAGATGGCGCCGCGTAACGACGAAATTCAGTCCTTTTTCAAAGATGGCGAAGAGATCGCGCTCTATGATTCAATCGATGAGTTGAAGGAAAAGGCGGAGTTTTACCTGAGTCACGAAAGCGCCAGACACAAAATCGCTCAGGCCGGGATGCGACGCTGTGTGAACGGTGGGAACAGCTACATGGACCGGGTGAAGTTAATGCTGGAAACGGCAGGCCTTGAGTCCAAGCGAGCAGGTCTGTCCTTCAGCCAGCCAGCAAGTCTTTAGATTCCTAAACTCTTTAGAAACGCCGCTTCGTTCGGCTCGCGACCCAGAAATCCGCGAATGAGCGCGAAGGGATCCTTCAACCCGCCCGGTTCCAGAATCCACTGCAGATAATCCTTGCCGGTTTTGGGGTTCATGAGTCCCTCGGTTTCGAAACGGGTAAACATGTCCTGGGCGTACACCTCGGACCAGAGATAGCCGTAATAACCGGCATCATATCCGCCCATGAGGTGTCCGAAGCTGGCCTGCGGGTAGGTCCCGTCGGGAATGGGGATCAGCATCACCTCTTCGCTCAATCGTCGATAAACCTCGGTGGAGTCGATACCGACCTGCGTATGGTAGGTCATGTCGATAAGGCCAAAGGAAAGTTGACGCAGATAGCGGAGACCTGAATTCACCCCTTTGGCCTCAATTAATTTCGTCAGTAAAGTCTCGGGAAGCTTTTCCTTCGTCTGGTAGTGGCCAGATAACTTGGAAAGTGATTCCTTAAACCAAACCCAGTTCTCGAGCATCTGAGACGGCGCTTCGACGAAATCGTTCTTCACGCTGGTCCCTGAGTAAGAGGCAAAACGCGCCGTCGTCAGTACCTGGTGCATGATGTGCCCGAACTCGTGAAAAAGCGTCTCAACCTCCTGGTGCGCCAAGAGAGACGGCGTCCCTTCACCCGCAGAACTCCCAGAAGCGCCGGAAACTACGGGCGGGCTAAAATTCGCTACTATCGATGAAACAGGAATCTGATAAGAACCATCTGCCTTGGCAAATCCCGAGACCAGGGTGAAGGCAGCCGCGTGGCCGTATTTTCCATCTCGGGGAAAGAGATCCATGTAAAACTGAGCAACCACGCGGTCGTTTCTAAGGACGTGATAGAGACGTACGCTCGGGTGCCACACGGGCGCATCCATAACTTCGAAGAAGCTGACCCCCAGAAGTCGTTGATAGATTTCAAACATTCCACTCACCACGGTTTCAAGCGGGAAATATTGGCGAATCAGCTCTTGGTCTACCTGGTATTTATCTTTTTTGAGCTGGGTGTCGTAATAGCGCCAGTCGTAGGAACGAAGCGGCTCGGTGGTTCCGGTTTCGGCGTTTTTCAAAATCTGGAGTTGAGCCAGATCCGCCTGGCCCTTGGGAATGAGCTTGTCCTTGAGGCGATTTAAAAACGTCATGACCTGGCCGGGATCTTTCGCCATACGTCTGGTGAGGACAAACGCGGCGTGGTTTTCAAAGCCCATCAGCGCTGCCAGTTCTCGGCGTATTTGAATTGCCTCATCCAGGAGAGCCGTGTTCTGCATCCCACCACGCCGGAAGAATTTTTCCTCGAGAGCCTTTCTGGCTGTCACTGACTTTGCATTTTCCATGAATGGGTAGAAATGCGGATAGTCCAGAGTGATGAGAAATTGTCCAGCTGCATCTGTTTTCAGGCTATTTTTGTAACCGTCAGACAAACCCTCCAGCTCCGCCGTGCTCACCGCCAGGGAGTCCGCCCACTCGACGAGGTTTTTCGAGAAATCCGATTCGAGCGTGACCAGCCGTTTTTTCTTTTCAATGAACGCTTTTCGGTTTTCAGCCGAAAGTCCGAGGCCGTTGCGTTGAAAATAGGTGATGTACTCATCCAGTAGAAACGCGGAGTCGCCATCGAGGCTTATCTGGGAATCCTTGACGGCCTTGACCGCGCGGTACAGATCCTCGCGCACAAATATGTCGACAAACATTTGCTGTACGGCTTGTTCGCAAGCGTCGGCCGCATCTCGAACAGCCTCGCCGTCTGAAATATACTTTAAAAAGGTGACCGGATTCATTCGATTGTTCAGCATCGTTATCGCGGACTCAATCACCCCTATCGTGTTGTCGAAGTTGACTGTTTCAGCAGCGATTCCCGCGACCGCATCCAGACTCGCTTTGAGGCGGGCCTGTTCGCCATCGCAGACCGACTGAATTTCAACGGGACTTTGATTGAAGGTGAGCATGAAGGGGTCCGATACGAAAAGATCGTCCGAGCTGCATGAAACGAGGGAACCCGCCAGGATCAAAAAGTTGCAAAGACGTGCCATTTAACCTCCCGCGCCCGGCACGAGCCACAATGGCAGTGGTCGAATCAATTGTTAAGGTGCTATGCGTCATTTTAGGAACGGGATCAACCGTGAATCGACTCCAGGAATCGTTCCGCATCAATTGCCGATTGGCACCCCGAACCCGCTGCCGTAACGGCCTGACGGTAAATCGTATCCTGAACGTCGCCGCAAGCAAAAACCCCTCGCACGTTGGTGGCGGTCGTTGGGCGGTTTTTAAGTACGACATATCCCTTGTTATCCAACTCCACCTGTCCCTTCAAAAAGCCGGTATTGGGGTCATGCCCGATAGCGACGAAAAAACCTTCACACGGCACCTCGGCAATGGCCCCCGTGGTGAGGTTTTTCGTTCGCGCGCCCGTGACCGATGAGCTTCCCAGGATCTCCTCAATGCCGGTATTCCAAATGAAGCTAATCTTGGAATTATTCTTGGCGCGATCCTGCATAATCTTAGAGGCACGCAGCGAATCCCGACGATGAATGACCGTGACGTGGCTGGCGAAGCGGGTCAGAAAATTGGCTTCTTCCATTGCCGAGTCTCCACCCCCAACGACAATCAGCCTGGCTCCTTTGAAGAAAGCGCCATCGCAAGTGGCGCAGCTCGAGACACCCTTTCCGAGCAGGCGCTGTTCACTTTCAAGTCCAAGCCACTTTGTCGACGCGCCGGTGGAGAGGATCACCGTTTTGGCTTCCAGCGACTGATTGTCGATCTTCACCGTGAGCGCACCCTTGAAATCGACGCCCGTGCAGTCTTTTTGAATGAACCGAGTACCAAAGCGCTCGCACTGAGCCCGGAAGTGGCTCATGAGCTCGGGGCCGACGATGCCTTTGGGAAAACCCGGGTAATTTTCGACCTCGGATGTCAGCATGAGAAGTCCGCCCGATTGATACCCTTCGATGAGCAGCGGATTTAAATTGGCACGAGCAGTATAAATGGCCGCGGTGTAGCCCGCCGGGCCCGAGCCGATGATGATGACATTTTCAAGCGCCATAAACACCTCCTAATTGATGGTGGCGATACATGTCTGTCAGAGTCTCCTTGATGGGTCTGAATCGGGCATCGGGGAGAAGTTGCGCCAGGAGATCACACTTGAGTTTGATGCCAGTTAGGCGGTTTGTCGAACTGTCTTCGGCGCTCCGGACGCGCGCGGTTTTTCCGGCGATGTCCAAGATGATGTCAATGAGATCCTTAATCTGGGCTTCGTAAGGCGAGGCGACGTTTACCACCTGGAAATAGGGCGGATTAGGAAGCGCTAGCAGCCGGGGAAACAGGCTGACGGCATCCCGCACATCCAGGAATCGTCGAAAGGTCGAAATCGGTCCGACGGACAATTCTGCCGTAGAATCGCTGGGGAGTTTAGAAATTTTCTGGCAAAGATCAGATGATACGAAACCCAGCGCCTGTCCGGGGCCGAAGCAGCTATAGAGGCGACCTACCACCACACTGAGTTCGGGGGACTCCAGCGTGCATTTTTTGAGAAATTCTTCAGCGATATACTTGGTAAACCCATAATTACTAAAGGGCCGAACCGCGGATCCTTCCGAAACAACCTCGGTCGTGTTTCCATAGACGTGAATCGAGCTGGCCAAAAAGAATCGCACCGGCCTCGCGCGAGCGACCAGCGCCTGGGAAAGATAAGCGGTGGTCAGGAAATTTGCATTGAAGTAGTCGGGGAGTCCGAGTTCATCGGTGACGCGCGAGTATCCGGCCAGATGATACACCTCGGTCGGATTCGACGCAGTGATGAGGGCCGAGACGGCGGCAGGATGGGTAAGATCGATGACAACCTTTTTAGCGGGCGAGTCCCAAATTTTTGCGCCGTGCTGTACTACAGCCGTGATGGGCTCGCTACGCGTAGCCTCCAAATGCGCCACGAGATAGCGCCCCAAAAACCCAGATGCACCGGTGACTAAAATACTCACCGGTGAAGCGCCGTATAACCAATAATGGCAGCATGGGGCCACTGCATTTTCATGCGCGAACTTTATCGTGGCTCACCCAGTTGGTATAGATTTTTCAGTCGGCCGGAATCTGGAAACCCTATAGAATCAGGCAACACAAAACGGGTCAATAATATTTAAAACCTTGAAATTATGACGTAATTTCGCAGTAATCCAAGGCCGATGCCTGGTCTCTTTTGCGGGAAAGTATAAACGCCAGTTCTCATGCATCAAGAGCGCTTCATTGCAGCGCATTCCTTTTAGACACGGGACTCGATGTCCAAACTAGCGATCAGGCAGGCACCTGTCCATCACGACCCTCAAAAGCCCCCCAAAAACACTAATTTTTGCCATTACAATTGCAACCGATTAGGGTTGTGACTCCATGGGAACGGTTTTGAATCGCGTTTTGGTGACTGGTGGTTGCG
>CAZRVZ010000086.1:0-13321 GCA_964603655.1 uncultured Pseudobdellovibrionaceae bacterium
TCCTCGATAACAGTGTACCAAGACCGGTGAGTTGGCATTATTCACGATAATATCCAGCGCACTGTCTATCTGCCTCACCGTGGGACAGCTGAACCCACCGATGGGAATGTGAAAATAATTCAAGTCATAGGTCTGCGACCAAAGGAATTCCTCACCGCCCGACTCCTCCAAATTGATCACCGTTCTAATCCCTTTTTCCGCAATCTCGCGAAAATCCCTGCGCTCCGGCCTTCCGCTTCGATACAGGAAATCGGGCGCCACCTCGTGAAAATTGGGTGGAAGGGCAATGAGTGTGCTCGCCAGGAACAGTGACAGAATGGTTAGCTGCTTCATGGGTTCTCCTCTTGATCGCTATGACGGCCTTTTTAACTCAAGTTCACCCAATCGAGAACCGCGCCGCATTGAGATCCTTCGGCTCCGCCTTAGGATAGTTTTCCCATCGCTCCCAATCGCATCAGAGCCTCACGCCAAGGAATAAAATCGATGCCATCCCTCTGGTAGCCACGAACCGCGCTGCAGACACACCAGAGCGGTATTTTGGGGTAATCCTCAGCCAGGTACCGCATTGACTTGACGTCATTCAGATCCGGAGATGTGTGCGACTTAATTTCTATCGCTAACAGGGGCCGAGCGCTGGATCGGGAGAGAACAATGTCGACCTCGTGCCCCCGGGAATCTCGCCAATAATGTCACCTGCCTGATAAGAGCCTCGGCCTGAATCTCCTCCTTGAGAATGGACAACATGGAACCGTAGAATCGCGGGCCTTGGAAACTGCCAGGTTTCACCCTCAATTCTGTCATGGTATTAATAGGTAAGAGACACCACGCAATGAACTTCGATGATATCTTATCGGCCCGCGCGCGCATCCAGCCTTATATTCGCCCTACCCCTTACATACCATTTGAATACCTCTCCAAACGCACCGGGAAGGAGATCTGGCTCAAGTGTGAAACGCTCCAGCGCACGGGATCGTTTAAAATTCGCGGGGCGGCCAATTGCCTGTTGCAACATTTGGCGCAAGCCAAAAAAAGCGGTGTCGTCGCCGCATCGGCCGGCAATCACGCTCAGGGAGTCGCCGCGGTCAGCCAGCTCTTGGGAGTTCGCTCGACGATTGTGATGCCGGAGGAGACTCCGACGATTAAGGTTCACAATACGGCTGCCTGGGGCGCAGAGATTGAGCTTTATGGCCAGCATTTTAACGAGTCGTTCCAGCGGGCAAAGGAAATCGCGGACCAGAAGCGCTCGCTCTTCATCCATCCCTACAACGATCCCTTCATTATGGCGGGGCAAGGTACACTCGCGCTCGAGATGATCGAGGATCCTGCATTTCAGGGCGTCCAAGCCGTCGTCATCGCCGTGGGCGGCGGTGGGCTGATAAGCGGATGCGCCACGGCGATTCGTGCCAAGTTTCCGCAAACAAAAATTTACGGTGTGTCGGCCCAGAATGCGCCGGCATGCTGGAAGTCGTTTCACAGCAACCAGGTGGTCGAACACCCCGTAAAACACACCATCGCCGAGGGGGTGGCCACCAAGAAAACCGAGCCCGAAATGCTCGCTCTTCTCAAGAAACATATCGATGACTTTTTCTCGGTTGGAGAGGACACGATCGCCTTTGCCATTTCGGTCCTGGCCGAACACGCCAAGCTGCTCGTCGAAGGGGCGGGCGCACTGCCGATTGCGGCAGTTTTAGATGGCCTCATTCCCGAAAAAAAAATCGCAGTTGTCTTGTCGGGTGGCAACATCGACCTTCCGATTCTTTCAAACGCCCTACAGCGCGGGATGGTCGAGCAGGGACGGCTAGTACGCCTGCTCATCTGGGTACCCGATCGCCCCGGCGGTCTGAACTCGGTCACCGAAATACTGGCTCAAACGAGAGCCAATATTCTTCAGGTGTTGCACCAACGCATGACCCTCCACACCCCGTTCGGTGACACCGAAATCGAGATCGATTTGGAAACCCGCGGCAAGGACCACACGGAGGAGATTCTAAAAGCGCTCCACGCGGCGGGGCTAAAAGTGCAGCGGTTGAAGTAATGCGTGTTGCGATACCACTCTTTTTTGCAATCTCGCTAGCCCGCGGTGCCGATTTTCAATTTGAAGGCCGCTTCCATTTCTCTCCCATCGAATCCAATGCGATCTCGCAGGGTGTGAAATATCAAAACCGCATTTACCGAAATCTCGGCTACTCGGCCGCCGCCCGGGCCGCAATGGTCACCTGGGAAATCGATCGTCTGGAGTATTCAGGCGACGTGCATTTTAATCTAGTAGCCTGGGCTCGCCTTAACTTGAGAATGAACCAACAGACTCTGCTATCCATCGGAAGCGGTTCGACCGACCTCATGACGTCGATCAGACTCGAGGGGTTTCCGTTCCCCTTTTTCGGACTCTTCGTAGAAACCGGCTGGTTTGAACGCTGGATCGCACTGAACAGTTCCACGTTTGTTCCAGCATTTGACCAAGCCTCCATTCGAGATAGGGACTTCGCCGCCCGTTTTGGCGTACACCTGCGCCCCATCCAAACGCTGCTCCTTACATTTACAGCCGGAACCATCGAGGAAATCCTGGTCTTTAATTTCAACAATCCCTTCGTCGAGATTCGCACCACCTATAGCTCCCGGATTGGCGATCTCTTCGCATTTGGGCGCTACAAACTTCTGTTGGGATTCGGCAGACTCGATGAGTTCGCGGCGGGAATTGGTATCAGGCTGAATTCTCCCGCTAACAGCTGGCAGCTTTGAAGGAATTGTTCGCCGCCCAGAGCTTCCAGTAGCGCGCTAGACCGCCCGGGCCGCCTTGCAGCGCAATTCCAGTCCCAATTTCAACGCACACCACCCCGCGAGAATCGCGCCGATCCCCCACGACGTCACGATCTCGATCGCGTGGGTATTGGCACCAAGCGCGAGAAACGACGCGTATGAAAGCGCGGCCAGCAAAGGAAAATAGGCATACCCGACCCTCGTCGCCAGTCGCAGCTCCTCGCGCTTCAGAAAAGCCGCCGTAAGAAAGGCACTCAGTCCCAAGAAAAAGGCCCCGCACAAAAAGAAACACCAGTTCGGCCCGAAGGCCATGAAGTATCGCATCAACCCGTCCCCGCCGCCCATCGGACCGATACCGAATTGAGGGCAGAGAGTTAACGAAATCAGCGATGAAACCACATGCAACACCAGCCCCTTGACCGCGATCGTCGACAGCGGCGGACTCAGTTCCGCCCGAACGTGGGCGAGCACCGATCTCGAGAGGGATTCCGGCACCGATTCGGTAGGGCTTTTCGAGGCTTCTATAAACTTATGGAAATCATTTAGCCACAGGTGATTGTCGTCATGCCCCCTCATCACCGCCCCCTTTCTCGTCCCTGCTCCCCGGGCCCACGCCCATCAAGCCGCGTAACTTAACGACCATCCGACTCACTCTTTTTCGAAGTGTTAGGGCAGAGGCCCCGGTACGACGGGAAATCTCGTCAAATGATAACCCCTCTTGAAATCGCAGGGTGATTAACTCCCGCTCGGCAGTCCCGAGCCCTTTCAAAGATTGCTCAAGCCAGTCGGCGTCTGATCTTATCGGACTCGCACCATCAGCCTCGCTGGCCAGCGAGAGACTATCAATATCGACCGAGACCATTTTTCGCTGGCGCATAAAGTCGATTCGAAGATTCCTCGCAATCGCGAATAGCCAAGGCAAGAATGGAAACCTGGGATCGTAGCGGTAACGAGAGTTGTGTAATTTCAAAAATACCTGCTGCAACAAATCGTCCACCTCTGCGGCTTGAAACACGTTTTTTTTCAGATACCCGTAAACCCGGCCCGAGTGACGCCCGTAAAGTTCTTCGAAGGCCAGATAATTTCCATTTTGATACCGCACCATGAGCTCCTCGTCGGTGACGTTAACCCCATCGTTAGACACACGCCCTCGTTTGATACCGCCCATAATGATTACGTTCGTCCCCCAAAAAGGTGACTCGCCGCTTTAGTAGCCTGGTAGCCCGTTTTTAAGTATATGACTTTATTGAGAGACTTTCAAAAGGTGGTTTGTACCGTGGTTTATAACGGATCGTTCACCGGTCACCTTTTTACTGGATCTCCGTAATCCTTTCCGAGAGACAACGTGGTTGCACTTGTGACTTGAAGACAGGGTTGTTTTATGAATCGATTTACAAAGTTTGCGTTTCTGACAATGGCCCAAGTCGCCCTGGCCGGACCCATTGGATTTGAGGACTCGTGGGCGGTGATGGCCTACAGCACTCCCGACATGTTTGATTCCCAGGTGTCCTACTCATTCACCTATCGCCTCGGGTTGGGGATCGATTATTCCACCGACACCATGAACGGGCCCGAGCGGCAGTGGGCGATAGCCCGAATGAATTACCTCATTCATCGTTGGAACGGGACCGACTCTCAGGGCAACCTGTACGTCTCCGCCGGAGGGGGCACTGTACTCACCGAGTCGATCAGCCGACCCGCGCTGATGGGAGCTATCGAATCTGATTTTGAAACGCGTTCCATCTACTTTTCCGGCAAAGCTTCCACGGCTTTCGCGGTGATGACTGGCAACATTCAAAAACTGACCTACCTTCAACTGCGTGCGGGAGTCGCTCCGTATACCGCCGAGTTCGAGGAATTTCACAGCTGGATCATGCTCCAGACCCAAATATTTCCAAGTGCCGACGAAGGGCGCTACCGCATCGGACCGCTCCTGCGATTTTATTACCGAAACGTGCTGTGGGAAATAGGCGTCACGACCCAGCGTGATTGGAATTTTAATTTTATGATTCATTTCTAAATAGTTTCTTAAACTGAAGGAGAAAAAAAATGACAACACATAAGCTGCTTATACTGGCGACCCTCATGGTGATTATCCCTGGCGCCGCAACGGGCGATATCATCACCATCGCGGTGAAAGGCGTCGTCTGTGCGTTCTGCGCGCAGGGGATCACCAAGACGTTCAAAAAGGAGCCAGCCGTGCGAGAGATCAAGGTTAGCCTGGAAAAGAAGCTCGTGACCCTCGTCACTCACGATGGCCAGGACATCTCGAACGAAAAGATTACCGATGACATCACACGCTCTGGCTTCAACGTGGTCTCCATTGAAAGGGGGAAAAAATGAGACGGACGTCGTCGTTTTTTGCCCTGGCCGGGTCACTCGGAACTTTAGTCTGCTGCTTTTTGCCAGCCGTATTCGTTACGCTGGGCCTCGGGGCCACATTTGCCGGTCTGGTGAGCACATTCCCGCAATTGATCTGGATCTCCGAACATAAGCCTGCGGTTTTTTCGATCGCGGGTGCTCTCATTCTCATCGCCTTTTGGTTGCAATGGCGATCCAGAAACTCCGCGTGTCCGATTGATCCCGAACTCGCCCGGTCCTGCAAGGGAGGGAAGGCGTGGTCCCAGCGCGCTCTGATCATCGCAGCCCTGGTTTTTGTTTGCGGCGCTACGTTCGCCTTTGTATTACCGTGGCTGGCCGTGGGAGCCTGAATTATTCCGACGAGCGACCAAAGTCTCGGGTCGCCGCCGGCACCTCAAACCGCACGTTCATCAGTGAAGTCGGTACCCAGTGTCTGCGGCGAAACAGGGCAAGCTGCTCGGCCCTGTCGCCCGGCTCGTAATAATAGGCGACGTGGGAGTTTAGCTGGCGCCCCTCGATACGCGCGAGGGCGTTCTCCCACGTCGGAGACTTTTCTTCCATCGCAATCGCGATGAATTCTTCGAGAGTTGCCTTGGCCAGGTGAAACAGACTGACCAGTCCAAATGTAATCAGGTGCAGACCCTCGTGGCGACTCGCGTAAATATCCTGGTACCAGGCATAAGATGAGCAGCTATCGAATATAGCTACTTGAGTTTTACGGGTATTAAACATAATGCCGTCGAGCTCAGATGATTCAAGCGTTCCGAGAAGATTATTGAGATTCAGGGACTCTCCGTCGCCGGAGTGACCGCCAAAAAAGATGACGTCCCCGTTTTCCCACGCCTCTTTCCAATATTTGGGAAACGACCGCCTTGGAGACCCCGTCCTTTCGAATTCAGTATTAAAAAGACCACTGCGCGCAACCAGAATCCTTCCACCCTCCTTTTTGACGAACGTGCTGAAATACCTGCGTTGGGAATCGTGAACCATCTGGACCGGGGTCTGAAGGCTCAATTGGTCCCTATAAGTTCCAAGAGTCTGTCGAAGATCCTGAGCCCCTTTCATTTTTCGAAATCCATATTTTGTGACGAGGAGTTTTTCGATGTAGGCAAATGACTTCCACCCCGAGTCCTGGCGAATCTTTTCGGCATCGGGTTCGTCAAAGCCGGAAGCGAAATAAAAGGTGACGAGTCGACCGTTTTCGTTGGCCGCGTAAATTTTGTCCGATGGAAACCGCCCCGCAGTCGCTTTGGTCGAAAGAGGCGCCACCTTCAATTGAAATTTAACCACGGCAGCCACGGGCTCGGTCCGCAGCTCTTCGCACTTATAGGGGGTATAAAAATAATGAAAATCGACGCTCTGCCAGTAATGTTTATCAGTACAGTGGGCCCATTTCGAATCGCTCTGCTTTGCGCCCGAACGCACCCGATACTGACTAAGATCATCGGAATAGATAGCCGGAAGATCTTTCAAGAGCGGCAGGATTACGGTCCCCTCGTCAGCGCCACGAAGCCAGTTTCGAAGCACCAGCTTGTGAAGAATGAGTGTCCCATGCCCATGGTACTTAACCCAAAGATAGGGATCGCCTGCCACCTTAAAACTTTCGGAATCGCTCACCTCGGGGCGCTTCGTACCGGCAAAACCCTCGATGAGCTCGCTCGGATAGCCGTTTTCCGCCGCCACCTCAGGCGAGTGGAAAAGCCCGAACAGATGGCTCGCGTGAAAGCGCGCCGCCTCCTTGGCCTCACCCGGCGTGAGCCGTTCTCCCCGTTTGACACTCCGAAAGGAGGTCTTAAATGAGTACTCCACCTCACGACCCGAGCTGGAAATCGTAACGGCCTGGCCCAGGGCGTGGAGCGCGAAAAGCAGCTGCATAGTGGCGATTGTGAGAGTTTTCATGAACACCCCCTTACCATTTTTTTCGTGTTCGGGTCCAGTGCTGAGAGATCGACTGAGCGAAAACATTCCGATGGTGTAATTGAGTCCAGTTTTTTACACATATCGGCCAAAAATAGTCACCCCCTGCCTAATTTTGGTTCTCATTTTTTAAGGACCACAAAATCTATTTCCCGCTTGTCGATGTCCCTCAAATTACAAAGTTCCATCTTGTGCCCCTGAGTGTCGCTATGCAGGTGGCAGTATTTCAAGAGTTGGCTGGCTACAAACACCCGTAGCCCTAGCCAACGGTCAGGCGAGTGTACCGACAAATCTGATAGGTGTCCGGCAGATTTCGCCGGGCGGCGGTCACACCTGCGCGCTCGAAGCTGAGGGCGCGAAGTGCTGGGGCGCGATTAACCAAATTCTGTCGCGCCCCGCGACATTTCCCCACTGCCACTACGGCACCTCACGCAGCTCGTAGCTCACGGCCGCGCCGTCGATCTTCGCCTGAACGAAGAAGAAACTCAAAATCGGGTCCATCCGGCGCCCGCCACCGCCGCCGGCGACGACATAGTCCACAGCCCCCACCCGCCCGACGACAAAGCTATGGTAGTGGGCGCCGAGCCAGGCGCGAACGCCGAAATTCTGCGCGAGCTTCATGAGCCTGATGGCTTCGCGATCGCTGGAGAGTTTGAGATAGGTTCGAATCCCCGGAATTACCGGCAGGTAATGGCTCGCCAAAAAAGTATGAGTTGCCGTAACACTTCGTTTTACGCTGAGTTCGGATTCGAGCCATTCTTTTTGCTCTTCGCCCACCGTGGCATCGGCCGTGTCGAGTACGATGAACCTGGAGTTTCCAGCGATAAACGAGTACCGGCTCGGGCCGAGATACTTTTCATAAAACTCCCAGCCATTTCCAAACACGTCGTGATTTCCGATTGCCGGAAAAACCGGTAATCCCGATTGATCGATTGAGTCTCTGACCTTTTTGAAATCTTCTTCTTCACCCTTATCGATAATATCGCCCAGGAGAATGACAAAAGCGTCCCCTTCGGTTTTGGCATCGGACAGGATTCGATCGAGCCGGGAAGTATTCTGTCCGCCAATATGGAGATCCCCGACAACAGCAAAGGAAAATTTCTGGTGATCGGCTACCACGACCTCTGTCGGCAGAGAGAATAGATGCCCTCCGCCGAGGCGCTCCGCGAGATAAGATCGCGTACCGCACGAGTGAAAGGACACAAGGACCAGAGCTACGAAGGGCAGAGCGCCGAACGCCACCGCCCCAAAGGGCCTTGCACCTCGTAAGCGAGCAACCAATTGGTTCATACAGCGAGATGGATACTCGGGTGAAAGGTCTTCGAGTCGATGGCGTAATCGGTGAAGAACTGTGTGCGAACCCTCTCCCGAAACAAACTGCACTCCTCTTCGTGAATTTTGCGCGTCAATCCGCCCGTGCGCCTGAGCTGCCGCAAAGAATACCTGATCTGAGTAGCCTCTTCGATCGTCTTACACCCCGTCGGATCCACACGGTAGACGGGCGAGTCCTTCCCGTGGGTCAACAAAAGGACAATGGCGCTCACGGCAAGCCGGTTGTATTCGGCTACATGGTGGGAATCGAATTGCATGTGGCTGCGTTGATTGATGCTCTTCACAAGCTGCTGCCATTTCCGGAATCTTTGAATCGCCAGCATACTGCTGAAAAGAACCTTATTCGTCTTGAATGAAAAAATCGTATCCTTGAGCGCGCCATCGAGTAGCCGATCATGATCGTGGTTGCGGGGGTTTCGAACCACATCCTCGATGTCCTTCCACGCCCTATCGGTGAAAAACTGATCCAGCCGGACCTCCCAATAGGCGTGCCGAAATCGCGGACTCGATAGGTGGTAAATATTTTGATAGGGCACAAAAAAATTATGCGACACGGTGTCGGCGGCTAGGTGCGAGAGGTAGCCGTACACAAATGCCCGCTGAGGATCATTTTTCGCGTGCTTGAGCAGACCAAAGCCCACATCGAAATTATGGCAATTGTAGATGTACTCCACGACGGCCTTGCCGAGCGTGATGTCGGCGGCCATGCAACCGTAAAGGTAGTCCAGCTTGAAGTCGGTCAGAAGCGATCGCATCGACGGGGGTAATAGCGCCGCGAAGTGAAACACCTCTTTGGCAAAATACAGGTGCGTGCCCGGTGCCCAGGCGAAACACGGAGTGGCTATACATAAAACAGCAATGGCCACTATCGATGCATGAAACGCGCTCACTTGAAGTCGCCCTGCTTTGGGAATAGTCATTGCGAACATGTTACCAGAAGAAGTGACCAAAGCCATCGGATGCGACACCGAACGGGCCGCGGCGCTAGAATACATTCAACTTTGGAGGGAATGCGGCGTGGAACCCCGAATCACCAGTAGTCGTCTCAGTAGTCGTATGAAACGGCCCGGGCATCTCGGAAAGCCGGACCACGTCAGTCAATCCGAACGGCGCACCCTACCAAATCCGATCGTCAGAGCTGAGACTCTGGATGAAATCCGCGCGCAACTCGGCGATTGCAAACGCTGCACATTGTGCCCGGACAGGAAAAACATCGTCTTCGGCCAGGGTAACCCCAAGGCGCGACTCGTTTTCGTGGGTGAAGGGCCAGGCGCCGATGAGGATGCCCAGGGATTGCCCTTTGTCGGTCGTGCCGGACAACTTCTAAATAAAATAATTGAGGCGATGGGTTATCGGCGCGAAGATGTCTATATCGCCAACATCGTTAAATGCCGCCCGCCGCTGAACCGGACACCGACCCCCGAAGAAATCGCTACGTGCTCCCCCTTTTTGGTTTCACAAATTGGTCTCATTCAGCCGAAGGTAGTGGTGGCGCTGGGACTCACGGCCGCCGCATTTCTAACGCAAACGCAGGGCCCTATCTCGGGCTTACGCGGGCGGTTTCATAAAATCCATGGGCACCCGGAAATCCCAGTCATGCCGACCTACCACCCGGCCTATCTCTTGCGGAATCCCCCGGCTAAAAAATTGGTTTGGGACGATCTCAAAATCGTGAAGGAGTTTTTGGAGAATTCGAAAGGTTGCACATGAAAAAAAGCGCGTTGGTGTTTCTGGTGTCACTGGTGTTTCTGGTGTTACCAAACCGAACGGTGTGGGCCGGAAATACGGTCCCCATTCTGTCGATCAGCGATTCGATCAACCCCGGCACGAGCGACTACATCATTAGTAATATTCGCGCGGCGGAAAGCGATCGCGCGCCGTTTTTGGTGATCGAGCTCGACACACCGGGCGGCCTCCTCACCGCCACGCGCCAAATCGTTCAGAAAATGCTCAATTCGTCGATTCCGATTGTGGTTTTCGTGGGCCCCAAGGGCGCGCACGCAGGGTCTGCGGGTGCCCTAATCACCTTTGCGGCCGATGTCGCGGCCATGGCTCCCGGTACCAATATGGGCGCCGCGCATCCCGTCGTTCCTGGGGGCGGCAAGCTGGACGATACAATGAATGAAAAGATTACCAATGATACGGCGGCCTTTGCCGAGAGTATCGCCAAGGCCCGCGGGCGCAACCAAAGTTTTGCGGCCAAGGCGGTCCGCCAAAGCGAATCGGTTATTGCCGATGTCGCACTTCGAGAAGGGGTTATCGATCTTATCGCTGAGAATCGCGACGATCTCCTGACCAAGCTTCCGGGCTTTCGACTCAAAGTAGCTAAGAACGAAATCAAGGCCCTCCCCGCGGGGTCCGTTCTCGCCAAAGAGGTTCCGCTTTCACTCAAGCAGCGCCTGGTGAGCTTTTTTGCCGACCCCAACCTCGCCTACATGATTCTCTCGCTGGGGGGACTCTGCATCTGGGTAGAGCTGTCCCATCCCGGGATGATCTTTCCGGGAGTGCTGGGCGTCATCTGCGTTTTGCTGAGTCTGATTTCGTTTCAGATGATGCCGATTCATTACGGGGCTCTCGCGTTCATGCTCCTCGGCATGGTGATGATTATCGCCGAGGTCTTTCTGCCAACCTTTGGCCTTTTGGGAGTGGGCGGTATTATTGCGTTTGTAGTCGGATCTATCTACCTGATGGACACGTCGGTGCCGGAGTTTCAAATTGCGACCCACCTGATTCTGTCGATGGCAGGACTTCTTTCTGCGATTGCATTCGGTCTGGGTTTTTTGGTGCTGCGTGCCCGAAAAACGAAGTTACAATCGGGCATGGATGCGCTCATCGGGCAATTCGCCGAGGTGAAGGAAACGATCTCGGCGACGGGCGGCCGAGTCTACTTCGGCGGAGAATTCTGGACTGCCACCAGCCTGGTCGAGGGAGGGATTCCCGCCGGAAGCCAAGTGCGTATCACCGGATTCTCGGGGTTGATCCTGCAGGTAACCAAGGTCGGTTGAGGCTACCGTGGATGAGGTTGCCACGGTTGACATGCTAAGGGTTCGACTCAATATTCATCGCAACTTTGTCCGGGTTAATGATTTAAGTTACCGAGGAGCCTTTATATGATCACCCTTCCTATTTTTCTGCTGGTTGCGGTCGGGATGCTGCTTTTTTCGAGCGTCAAAATTTTGCAGGAGTATGAAAAGGGAGTGGTGTTTCGCCTGGGCCGCCTCATCGGCGCGAAGGGGCCGGGACTGATCATCATTCTGCCCTATATCGATAGAATGGTTCGCGTGAGCCTGCGGGTAATCACCACCGATGTGCCGCCTCAGGATGTCGTAACCAAAGACAACGTATCCATCAAGGTGAACGCCGTGCTTCTTTTTCGGGTGGTCGATCCCGTAAAGGCGATTAATAATGTAGAAAGTTACCTCGAGGCGACTTACCAGTACGCGCAAACTACTTTACGCTCGGTGCTGGGTAGCGTGGAGCTCGATGACGTGCTCGCCGAGCGCGAAACTCTCAATAAGCGCATCCAGGTAATTCTCGACCAGCATACCGACCCGTGGGGCATCAAGGTGAACGCGGTCGAGATCAAGCAGGTCGATCTTCCCAAGGAGATGCAGCGGGCAATGGCCACTCAGGCCGAGGCCGAGCGTCAACGCCGGGCAAAGATAATCACCGCACTGGGTGAGGCCCAGGCAGCCGAAAAGCTGACCGAGGCGGCCAAAATGCTTCAGGAATATCCGGCGGCGATTCAGCTGCGCTATCTCCAGACTCTGCAGGAGGTAGCTTCCGAGAACAACTCCACCACCATCTTCCCAATACCCATCGATCTCTTTCGGCCCTTTATCGATCGCCTCACCAAAGGTTAGCTCTGCTAGGCGGCGTGGGCGAGGCGTTGTTTTTTGGGCAGCGAGAGGACGAAGCGGGTATGGGGCGATTTCGTGTCGAGCCAGAGCCTGCCGCCATGAGCCTCGGCGATTCCCTTTGAAATACTAAGACCCAGCCCGGTCCCATGCCCCACCGCTTTGGTCTTAAAGAACGGCTTGAGACTTCTTTCCCTGATCTCCGGAGCAATGCCGCTGCCACTATCGATGACAGTGATATCCACGCGATCCGATTTATCGACTACCTCGATCCGGATCCACTTTTCGCCCACCGATTGAGTTGCATCCCCCGCGTTAGAGATAAGATTCAGGAGTATCTGGGACACCTCTACGACCCGACAATCGATAGATTGGCCTGCTCTTCACGATCTCGATGAGTTTCGGATCGGCGGCGAGCAACATGGGCGCCTTTTGCGCCTCATCGATTTTGGCCTGAGAAAACTCAGCCTGAGAAATCTCGGTGGTACCCTAGGGAGTACCACGGTTCGTCGACCAAACGTTCGCAGACAATAAAGCCAGAAGATGCTTGCCCTGTTGACTCCGGTTATCTTAAGTCGGCCAATGGGAGGGGGCTTTTCTTAGTTGAGATTCCAAGCAACGTTTGAAAGGCAGCCATCGGCGTCGCGCGCCTGTTGAATCGAAAAATGTATTCATCAAGGTAAGCCTGAAGGTATTTTGGATCTACTCCATGGTGAGTACCGTTTAACCATGTTTTCAAGTTTGAAAAAGTTCTGTGGATATGCGGAGCAAGAAAGTGAGCTTGATCTGGAGTGTGCTGTACCTGTTGCTTATGTGTATAGCCACGCAGTGCGATTTCGGAGTAGCCGCGCCATCCATCGGTTCGGACGGTGGAGCCAGATTCCACATTTTTTTCCAGAAACTCTCGGATCGTTGTTTCATTTGCATGTTTTACTTTAGTGAGCCGCAGCCTCCCCGCTTTTTGTTTTTCCTTCCCATTCTTTTTGTCGATGTAGGTGATCACTTCAACACAGCCCAGAACCAATGACTTGTGAGGCGCCTTCACAGAGCCCCTTCCCCGGGTACCCTCGGCTGGACCGCCAATAAACGTTTCATCT